>JAZULN010000021.1:0-69567 GCA_045603125.1 Clostridia bacterium
GCCTTATGGCCGGCGGCAAAAGGTTAAGACCGGTTATTATGCTTTTGGTGGGGGATATGTTGGGTGGTAAGAGCGAGGCGATTTTACCTTTTGCCTGTGCCATGGAGATGATACATACCTATTCGTTAATCCACGATGACTTGCCTGCTATGGATAACGATGACCTAAGACGGGGAAAACCAACAAACCATAAGGTGTTTGGCGAGGATATGGCGATTTTAGCCGGTGACGCACTCCTAAACCGAGCAATGGAAGTAGCACTTTTATCAGAGGTTTCGGATGATGTTAAAGTAAGGGCTTTAAAAGTTCTATTTAATTCTTCCGGCACCGAAGGAATGATAGGCGGACAGGTTATTGACATAAAAAATCAGAAGCATACCCGCGAAGAACTTTTAAATCTTCACCTTTTAAAGACCGGTGCAATTATTCGCTCATCTGGAGTTTTGGGCGGAATTTTATCGGGTGCATTGGAAAATGAGATTGATGCAATCGACGAATTTTGTAAAAATCTCGGAATTGCGTTCCAGATTCAAGACGATTTGCTGGATGTTTTAGGAAATGTTGAGGAGTTAGGCAAGCCTGTGGGAAGCGACGAGGATAACGAAAAAACCACCTATGTAACCCTTTTTGGTTTAGAAAAGTCCAAGGAGTTGGTAAGCGTTTATACTGCTAAAGCAAAGGAAAGTTTAGAAAACTGCTTTGGCGAAAAAGGGAATATTTTATTAGAACTTGCCGATTTTTTGGTGGGAAGGAAAATATAAATCGGAGGACAAAATGGTTGGAATTTTAAATGATTCTATAATATTTACGGCGATTTTATCGTGGTTTATAGCCCAATTATTAAAGGTTATAATTGTGATTATAAAAGAGAAAAAGGTAGATTTTTACCGATTCATCGGTTCTGGCGGAATGCCAAGCTCACACGCCGCATTTGTGACAAGTCTTTCAACTGCGGTTGGGCTGGTTGATGGCTTTGACAGTAGTATTTTTGCTATAACTGTGGTGCTTTCATTAGTGGTTATGTATGATGCGGCAGGTGTCAGACGTTCAGCCGGTCAGATGGCAAGAATTTTAAATAAAATTGTCGATGAATGGGATAAAGAGGACGGAAAGCGTCGTGAAAAACGCTTAAAAGAACTTTTGGGTCACACTCCGGTTGAGGTTTTTGCCGGTGCGGTGCTTGGGATTTTAATAGGAATAATAAGGCATTTTTAATATTGAATAAAAACTCTCGGAAGCTGAAAAAATAATTTTAAAAATAAAGCTTTAGGGAGTTTTTTTATGTTAGCCACAGTTTTGGGGATTACCCAGTTTGCATTTACAATGATTATAGGTATGTATTTTTTGCAAGCCTTAAAAAATCAACACGACCAAAAACCTAATTTAAATGAAGAAACCAAGCGGGATATGGAGAGGTTAAATAAAATGCGGCGTATTCACTTAACAGAGCCCTTGACCGAACAAACAAGGCCGAAAAACTTTAATGAGATTATTGGGCAAAAAGATGGAGTTCGGGCGGTAAGAGTTGCTCTTTGCGGACCAAATCCACAGCATATCCTGATATACGGCCCGCCCGGAGTTGGGAAAACCGCAGCCTCCAGAATTGCTATGGAGGAGGCAAAGCGAAGCGAGGGTACGCCATTTTTGCCGGACGCTGTTTTTATAGAGGTCGATGCTAACACCATGCACTATGACGAGCGAAGTATTGCCGACCCCCTAATCGGCTCGGTACATGACCCCATCTATCAAGGGGCGAGTGCATTGGGGGTGGCAGGGATACCACAACCCAAGGAGGGTGCGGTATCGAAAGCCCACGGCGGTGTGCTTTTTATAGACGAAATCGGGGAACTTCAACCCATACAGATGAATAGACTCTTAAAGGTTTTGGAAGACAGAAAAGTTCATTTTGAGAGTGCTTATTATTCTAAAAGCAACAAAAACATCCCAAGATATATCCATGAACTCTTCCAAAACGGCATGCCGGCAGATTTCAGACTAATTGGTGCAACTACCCGGTCTCCTGAAGAAATCCCGCCGGCGGTAAGGTCTAGGTGTGTAGAGATTTTTTTCAATAGCCTAACCGACGATGATTTGATAGAGATTATAGATAATGCTCTCAAAAAACTAAATATCTCTATGAACGATGCATTAAAGAAAAAAATCTGCCGATATACCGCAAACGGAAGAGACGTTGTGAAAATTCTGCAAACGATATCGGCAAAACTTAGCCTTGAGAAAAGAAGAGAGGTAAGAGAAGAGGATGTTGATTGGGTGATAAGGTGCGGAAGATACCGTGCAAAATACACCTATACTGTGTCAGAGGGTAGTAAGATAGGGGTTGTAAACGGCCTTGCAGTATCGGGAGATGGAGTAGGACTTATTATGCCGATTGAGGTAAGTGCCACACCATCTCCAAAAGGTCGGGTATGTTACGGCGGGATTTGCGAGAATGAAACGATAAATTTCAGAAACAGAACCATAACCGGAAAGAGCAGTGCAAGGGCGTCTTTGGATAATGTGTTGACAGTTTTAGCAGAACAGTTCGGCATCGGGGTTGATGGGTATAATATAACGGTGAATTTTCCGGGTGGTATGCCGGTGGACGGACCTTCTGCCGGAATTACACTTTTTGCCGGAATTTATTCTGCCATAAAAAAGATTGGAATTGACCAAAAAATTGCTTTCACAGGTGAGATTTCGGTGCTTGGCGGGATAAATCCTGTGGGAGGGGTTATGGAAAAGGTAGAGGCTGCAAAAAATGCCGGAGTAGAGACGGTTATAATCCCATATAAAAACTATTACCCCGACCTTGAGCGGGTAGGGGTCAAAATCATCCCATTAAAAGAGGTCCGGGAGCTTTGGGAGTATCTTTTTAAAATGGATTCGGGAGAAAATATTTATAATAAAGAGCCTGGTGCTATAGTCGCATCGGGGATATAAAACAGGGTAAAGTCCCTGTTTTATTTTTATTAAATAAAATACTAAAAAAATTTCCTATAACCCTTTACTTTTCTTGACATTTGGTATATAATGTTGTAAAATGGGCGTAGGATTTTAAAATATAGGAGGTTTTTTGATGATCACGAGAAAAGAACTTAAAACCGATGCTAAAAAAGTCTTAAAAAGTAAATACTGGCCGTTCTTTATAGTGGGACTAATCCAGGCGGTGTTGGTTTCGCTTTTATTTGTAAATGTCAGAGTGGGCGGTTTTGAAAGCTTAAAAGAAAGGTTTTTGTTTACAATAATATTCGGACTAAGCATGCTGATTGTGCAAGTTTTTTTGGTAAATCCGTTTCGGGCGGCATATGCAAGATTTGTAGTGGTAAATTCGGAAAATGAAAAAACCGATTACCGCGTGATGTGGGAAACACTAAAAGACAACTACATAGCTATCTTAAGAGCAACATTTATGAGGGATTTGCTTATTATGGTCTGCTCGATCCCTTTTTATATCGGACTTGGACTTATGGGAATGGGGCTTATCCCATGGTTTATGCGACTCCCCATTGTGGAAAAGCTAATGGCTTTCCAGACCTTTTTCTCGCCGTCTTTGGTTATGACCACTTTCTATTATATGTTATTTTTCACAGGCTGCATAATTGCTGCAGGCGGTTTTATCCTGCTTTTATATAGAGCATATTCCTATAGAATGGTAGATTTTCTTGTATGCGAAATGCCGGATGAGAGTTGGGAAGATATTTTACTTAAAAGTAAAAAAATGATGAGAAGAAATAAGTTCTTTACATTAACCTTGGATATATCATTCTTTGGATGGATGATTTTAGCATCACTAATTCAGGTGGGAGGAATGTTCTTATATCCTTATATTGATGCAACATTTGCTCAGTTCTATCTTCACTTAAAAGGCAAGGAAAATAAACCTGAACAAACTATAATTTGAGAATTTTAATTATGCCGCGGCATAATTTAAAATATAAAAAACGAAAGGATGACCATAATGGAAAAAGAAAAAGTTTTACAGAAAATGACTGATGCCGGTCTTGTTGCAGTAGTCAGAGCAAACACAGCTGATGAGGCTATAAGAATTGCGGATGCATGCTTAGAAGGCGGATGCCCTTCAATCGAGCTTACATTCACAGTTCCGGGTGCTCATAAGGTAATCGAGGCATTGGCTAACAAATATTCAAATGGCGAAATGCTTTTGGGTGCAGGCACAGTTTTGGATTCAGAAACTGCAAGAACTGCAATTTTATCCGGTGCAAACTATATAGTAAGCCCTGGATTTAACCTAGAGGCTGCAAAGCTTTGTAACCGCTATAGAGTTCCCTATATGCCGGGTTGCATGACAATTACAGAAGTTTTAACCGCAATGGAAGCAGGAGCGGATATCATTAAAATCTTCCCTGCTGACCTTTTTGGACCAACAATCATCAAGGACATCAAAGGCCCACTTCCACACGCAAAGCTTATGCCGACAGGCGGCGTTGACGTATCAAATGTTGATAAGTGGATTAAAGCAGGTGCAGTTGCAGTAGGAGCAGGATCTAGCCTAACCGCAGGTGCAAAGACCGGTGATTATAAAAAGATTACAGAAACAGCAAGAGAATTTATTAAGAAGATTCAGGAAGCAAGAGCATAATTTACATAAGAAAGGAATTTAAGATTATGGCAAAGTTAGTTACAATGGGAGAAATCATGTTAAGATTATCAACTCCCGGAAATGAAAAGTTCATTCAGGCAGACGAATTTGATGTATGCTACGGCGGCGGTGAAGCAAACGTTGCAGTATCTGTTGCAAACTATGGACACGATGCAGAATTCGTAACAAAGGTTCCAAATAACCCAATAGGTGAATGTGCAGTTGCAGCACTAAGAAAACATAACGTTGAAACTAAGAACATCGCTCGTGGCGGCGAAAGACTTGGTATCTATTTCTTAGAAACCGGTGCTGCTATGAGAGCATCTAACGTTGTATACGATAGAGCTCACTCATCAATCTCAACTGCTAAAGCTGAAGATTTCGATTTTGATAAAATCTTTGAAGGTGCAGACTGGTTCCACTTCACAGGTATCACTCCTGCAGTTTCAGATGCTGCAGCAGAATTGACAGAAGCGGCACTAAAAGCTGCAAAGGCTAAGGGTATCACAGTTTCTTGTGACCTAAATTTCCGTAAAAAGCTTTGGAGCTCAGAAAAGGCACAAAAGGTTATGTCAAACCTTATGCAATATGTTGATGTATGTATCGGAAACGAAGAAGATGCTGAAAAGGTACTTGGCTTCAAGCCAGGCAACACCGACGTTACAAGCGGTGAATTGGAGCTTGCAGGCTACAAAGACATTTTCTGCCAGATGGTTGAAAAGTTTAACTTTAAGTATGTTATAAGCTCCCTAAGAGAAAGCTTCTCTGCATCAGATAACGGCTGGTCAGCTTGTATTTACAGCAGAGATACAAAGGAATTCTATCACTCAAGAAAGTACAGAATTACTCCTATCGTTGACCGTGTTGGTGGCGGTGACTCATTTGCAGGCGGTGTAATCTGCGGTTTCTTAGACGGTAAGAACTTCAAGGAAGCTTTGGAATACGGTGTTGCAGCATCAGCCTTAAAACACACAATCCCTGGTGACTTTAACCTTGTTACAAGAAGTGACGTTGAAAATCTTGCAGGCGGCGACGGCTCAGGCAGAGTTCAAAGATAAGAGGTGTCGTGATGGCATCAGGTAAAATAATGGGGATAAGAATTAAAGAAGTCAGGAAGAAAAGAAAGATGACTCAGGCAGACGTGGCAGAGGCGTTAGGTATTTCAAGAAGCGTTGTAGCTTGTTGGGAAACCGGCGTATCCGAGCCGAATGCGGAGGAACTCAGAAAATTAAGAGACTTATTTAATATATCCTCAGACTATTTATGTGGATTTGTAGATGAGCATACGACCTACAATATTCCTGAAAGTTATGACATTGATTTTAGCAGATTAAATTCATTAGGAAAGACTGTTATGTGTGTAATATTCAATGCCATTGCAGAGTGTAAGTTGTTTAAAAATGAAAGATACTAAAAATGAGAGAGCTTTAAGCTCTCTCATTTTTAGTTACTATTTTTGTTTGCTATATTTTCTGCCACCATCATATCCTTGATTTTCATAAGTCGTGTTGTGTTACTTCGCTCCTGTTCATCAAGCTTCATGGTGATATATTTAATTGTGTCTTCGTAGTTTGGAATCATAATATGCTCAAGGGCATTAACACGGCGGCGAGTTCTTTCAATCTCATCTGCCAATAGCTGAGCCGCCTTCTCCTTTTCTGCAAGAGATAGCATATCGGGTAGGATTTCTGATAGAAGTGAAACCGATTTATCTAAGTCGTAGCCTGTGAAGGCGTAGCCATAAGAATAGATGTCGCTTGAATTTTGACTTTTTGTCTTGGTCTTAAATTTTGGAACGTCTACACTCATAATGTTTTTTGTGTCGACTTCCAGCTCCACCCCTTGCTTTGGCATCATAAGTGCCGATAAAAGAACCTCTTTTTTCATAACAGACCCTGCTACCGCCATATATTTATTGGCCTCGATGAGTTGTTTTTCAACCCGTTCTCTTAAAATTTTATTTTCTCTTACAATATCCAAAAACTGTCGCATCATCTCGTCACGCTTATCTTTTAAAAGCTTATGACCACGTTTTGCTGTTGCGAGGCTTTTTTTGAGCCGTGATAATTCCATTCTCGTTGGATTTACATTTAACTGTGCCAAAAAACATCACCTCACTTTTGATAGTAAAGGTCTAAATACTCGTCTTTAATACGCTTTAATTCGCTTCTTGGTAGAATTGATAAAAGCTTCCAGCCAATCTCCAGAGTTTCCTCGATATTTCGGTCTGTTGTGTAGCCTTGGGAGATATATTCTTCTTCAAAGGCATCGGCAAATTTTGCGTATAGTTTATCAATATCGGAAAGTGCCGCATCGCCCAGAATAACCATCAATTCTTTTGCCTCTTTTCCTCTTGCATAGGCAGCGAAAAGTTGGTTCATGGTATTTGCATGGTCTTCTCTTGTTTTACCCTTACCGATACCCTTGTCTTTTAAACGGGATAGTGACGGTAAAACGTCGATCGGCGGCGCGATATTTTTTCTGTAGAGCTCACGGCTTAGGATTATCTGTCCTTCGGTGATGTAGCCGGTAAGGTCGGGGATTGGGTGGGTCTTATCGTCTTCCGGCATGGTAAGAATTGGAATCAGGGTAATACTACCGTCACGCCCTTTTAGTCTTCCGGCACGCTCATATAGTGATGCTAAGTCTGTGTACATATATCCCGGGTATCCTCGTCTTCCGGGGACTTCCTTTCTTGCGGCCGACACTTCTCTTAGAGCGTCGGCATAGTTTGTGATGTCGGTCATGATAACCAGTACGTGCATATTTAAGTCAAATGCAAGGTATTCAGCCGCGGTCAACGCCATTCTTGGGGTGGCAATTCTCTCAATTGCCGGGTCGTTTGCAAGGTTTATGAACAACACTGTTCTCTCCATTGCCCCTGTTTTTTTGAAGTCTTCAATAAAGAAGTTGGCTTCTTCAAAGGTTATACCAATCGCCGCAAAAACAACGGCAAAGTTTTCGTTTTCGCCCAAAACCTTTGCCTGACGAGCAATTTGTGCGGCGAGGTTTGCGTGGGGTAGACCACTTCCTGAGAAAATTGGTAGCTTTTGACCACGAACCAAAGTGTTTAGCCCGTCAATGGCACTAACACCTGTCTGGATAAACTCCTCAGGATAGTTTCTTGCAGCCGGATTCATAGGCACGCCGTTTATGTCGATTCGTCTGTCGGGAAGGATTTCGGGGAGGTTATCCTTTGGATTACCAAGCCCGTCAAAAACACGTCCTAACATATCCTCCGACACGCCAAGTTCAATCCCGTGACCTAAAAATCTTACCTTACTGTTAGATAGATTTATGCCGGCACTGCTTTCAAATAATTGAACAAGTGCATTAGAACCGTTAACTTCCAAAACACGGCAACGTCTTTTTTCGCCGCTTGCAAGTTCAATTTCACCAAGTTCGTTGAAGGTTACTCCACTTACGCCTTCTACAAGCATCAAAGGTCCTGACACTTCTTTAATTGTACGGTACTCTTTAGGCATAGCTTACATCTCCTCCTTCTGACTTTTTAGTTTGCTGATTTCGGATGCGATTGCGTCTTTAATAGATGAATATTCTTCCAATACGCTGTCTTCTTTTAGATACTTTATTCTGCCGATTCTCTCGCGTACCGGAAGGGCAATCAACTTTGATACGTTAATATCACTCTTTAGTGCCAGCTCCGACATATCGTAAAAATCGAGAAGCAGTCGCATCATTATGCACTGTTTTTTTAGTGATGCATAAGTGTCTATTTCATGGAAAGCATCCTGATGAAGATAGTCTTCACGAATTGAACGGGCAACCTCTAATTTTAGTCGGTCGTGGGAGTTTAGCGCGTCCATTCCTACAAGCTTTACGATTTCTTCAAGTTCTGCTTCGTCTTGTAAAAGTGCCATAAGACGGTTTCTCAAAGGCATCCAGTCTGACGATACATTTTTTGAATACCAGTCGGATAGCATATCAAGGTATAGTGAATAACTCTTAAGCCAGTTGATGGCAGGGAAGTGTCTGCGGTAGGCTAATGATGAATCCAGTCCCCAGAATACCTTTACAATCCTAAGAGTTGCTTGGGAAACCGGTTCTGATATGTCGCCGCCCTGCGGTGAAACCGCACCAATGATACTAAGTGCACCCTCTCTTGGCTCGCTACCTTTTGACATAACTCTTCCTGCTCGCTCATAAAAGCTGGCAAGTCGGCTTCCAAGATACGCCGGATATCCTTCTTCACCCGGCATTTCTTCTAATCGACCCGACATTTCACGAAGTGCCTCTGCCCATCTTGATGTTGAATCGGCAAGGAGCACCACGCTATATCCCATGTCTCTGAAATATTCTGCAATAGTAATGCCTGTGTAGATCGATGCCTCACGTGCCGCCACCGGCATATCCGATGTATTTGCAATCAAAACCGTTCTTTCCATTAAAGTTTTACCGGTTTTTGGGTCCTTGATTTCGGGGAATTCGTTTAGAACGTCGGTCATCTCGTTACCACGCTCACCACAGCCGATATATACAACGATATCTGCGTCTGCCCACTTTGCAAGCTGATGCTGTACTACAGTCTTGCCGCTTCCGAAAGGCCCTGGGACAGTACCCACACCGCCCTTTGCAATAGGGAAGAGTGTGTCGATTACTCTTTGTCCGGTTACCAACGGTACATCGGGGGATAGCTTTTCGGTGTAGGGTCTGCCTACACGAACGGGCCATTTTTGCATAAGGGTAAGGTCTATAATTTCGCCCTTGTCGGTCTTTAATTTTCCGATTGTGTCGGTTACGGTATATACACCTTTATTGATTTCTAAAATCTCACCCGATAGGTTTGGTGGAACCATAATTTTATGGGTTATAATCTCGGTTTCCAAAACTGTACCCAATATGTCACCGCCCTGAACCTTGTCGCCTGCAAAAACCACCGGGTCAAAGCTCCACTTTTTATCACGATCAAGTGCGGGAACGTTAACACCACGCTTTAGGTTTGTGCCGGCTTTTTCCATAATCGCATTAAGAGGACGCTGAATTCCGTCATAAATGCTTTTTATAAGACCGGGGCCCAGCTCAACGCTCAAAGGGGCACCGGTAGATATAACATCTTCGCCGGGGCCAAGGCCTGAGGTTTCCTCATATACCTGAATTGACGCCAATTCCCCGTGCATCTCGATTATTTCGCCAATAAGCCCTTCCTTTGATACACGGACAACATCGTACATATTGGCGTCATACATATGGTCGGCAATAACCAGTGGTCCCGACACCTTTTTTATAACACCTTTACTTTCGCTCATATTTTATCTCCTTATTTATCATCATTAAATATTATATCTGAACCAACTGCCTGCTCCACATATTGCTTAACCTTTTTAATGCCGAATCCCGATGTGCTGTTTCCGGACGGGATGGGAATTATTGTAGGGGTAAGCTGTACTTTATATTTTTCAAATAGCTCCGGCATTTTTTCTATATAGTTTTCTGCAATATAGATAATTGCAAAGTCTTTCTCTGCCAATCTTTTTAAAGTGTCCTCGGCTTCTTTTTGATTAGACACTCCAAAAATATCTAGTCCGAGAGCAGAAAAACCGCAGATGTTCTCGTAATCTCCTATTACTGCTATTCTCTTCATTTTTTATAGCCTCTTTCTGATTATTTCGGTTGGAATATTATTTTTAAGGCAGGAAAGAATAATTCTTACCTTTTTAATTTCTTCTTCCTTTGAAAGAATAAAGGAGAATATCGGCTCAATTCCAAAAAAATGATTTCTGTATAATCCAAAGAGTTCAGATTTTTTCTTTTCGCACCATTTTTCAAATTCGCCAATATCTATATTATCCCCCTCGGGGGCATATCCAACTTTTTTCAGGATTTCTCCAAAGTCACCGGTTTCGGATGCTGTTTTTAAAGCCAAAGAATCGAACGTATCCATTTCAATAAATGCAGAATCAGCTGAATTTGACCCTAGCTTATGGCATCTCATGGCGATCAGGATATTTATAAATAAAATGTTTTTATCAATCCACTCGCCTAAAAAGGCGTTTGACTCGGATAGTTTTTTCATATATGAAAAAGCCATTTTATCTATATAAATCTCTGCCTTTTGACCGTCGTGCTCCTTTGTGATTATCCCGTAAGCATTTTTTCCAACTTCGCTTAAAAACTCGGGCAAATCGGAAAAATCGTTGGATGTGACAGAGGAATATATATCCTCAGGATTTACAATTGACGGGGTTAAAACGAGATTTTTCCAAGGCATATTTGTGATAAATGCTTTTAGAATTGTCTTTAGGTTATGAAAATCATTTTTGCATTTTAGGATATCCAAAATCCCGGGCTCGGGGAGAACACTCTCAGCTTCCCGCCAGATTTTTTCTGCCTCATCATCTAAAATTGATGAATCTCGGCTATCCTTTTTACCAAAACCCTTATCCTGAAGAAATTTAATCGCATCGTCAAAACTTCCGGATATAAGAGTCTCAAAGTCGGAATCGGTCAGCATTTTATTTTCAAGGGTTTTTAAATATGAAACGGCATATGTTAATTCTGAATCCTTCATAATTTCACCCCTTTTTATGAAATGCATGATTTGATTATGTCATAGATTTTGTTTTTTCTCTCCTCAAAGATTGAGTCAATAGAGCAGTTTATGTCAACCTTGCCGTATTTTATAATAAATCCGCCGTCAATATTGATAGCTTCTGGGGAGATTGAAATATTGCCCTTTGAAACGTCCTGTGCTTTTTTCGAAAAATCTTCAGGGAGCCTTTTTAAATCATTCTCCGACATATACATAACTCCGTCTTTTTCTTCGCTATAGTTTTTTAATAATTTAAGGAGCATATCAAAATATTCAGGTGAATTTTTAAAATCGGTTTTAATGTATTCAAAAACTTCTTTTATAATTTTGGTTTTGGAAGCCAGAACCATCTGACGCGCCTCGGATTTTGCTGATAACTCCATAAGATCTGTGAGCTTCATGCACGCATCTTGTGCCTCGGCTTTCTTTTCTTCTATAAGGATTTCTTTATCCTTTTCGCATTGAATTCTGATTTCGGCAGCTTCCTTGTTGGCCTTTTCCAAAATCACGTCTGCCTCTCTTTGAGCGTCCTTTAGGATTTCGTCAATTATAGTTGAAAGACCTCCCATTAAATCAGTCCCTTCCTTTTAATATAGTTTTTACGCCTTAATACCAATTACCATAAGGAATGAAACGATAAATCCTAAAAGTGCATAAAGCTCGATCAAAGATGCTGATACGATAGCCTTTGAGCTTTCTTCAGGTCTTTTTGAAGTAAGATTTACACCAACGGCACAAACTCTGCCTTGTGAACGTGCCGAAAAATAACCGCTAAAAGCAATTGGAAGACAGGCCGCTAAATATTGAAGCCCAACAGAAGTTTCAAGAGTCATAGCATTACCGCCAAGAATTCCAACGTTGATTAAAACGATAACACCAACGATAAGACCATATAGACCTTGTGTACCGGGGAGTAGTTGTAAAACCAAAAGCTTACCGAACTTAGAGGGGTCGTCCATCAATACGGCTCCTGCTGCTTCTGAGGCGGTTCCGACGCCCTTTGATGAGCCCATACCTGAGAAAATAACTGCCAATGCAGCTCCCAATAGTGCAAATACCATACCTAAATTTGTCATAATAAATTCCTTCTTTCTTATAAATTATTTTTCATTTGAAAATTCAAAATATTTTGTATTCATTGAAAGTGGGGTAAATTTACGCCCGCCGCCTTCATAGAATTTTTGATAAAACTCAACATATTGCAGTCGGTTTGTGTGAACATAAGCTCCTAACATATTTATTGCAAAGTTCAGGCTGTGGCCGACTAAAGATATCAGGATATACATAAAAAGTCCCATAATACTGTTGCCACCAAGTGAGCCTAAAACATTTATAACCGATGCAATAACGCCCGTTGCGAGGCCTAGGGCCATTAGTCTTGAATAGGACAAAACATCACCCACATAGCTTGTGATGTCATATAAACTAAGGACACCGCCAAAAATTTTTCCGATAAAGTTTTTACTGTTTCTGCCTTGGGTAACTATTAACCCCAAAGCTCCGAAGATTGCCATATATATACCGACATTTGAAAGTGTCTTTTTAGATAACCCCATACCGGCTGCCATAACCGAAAGTCCTAATAGCACCAGTATCCAGAACCCTACATCAAATATTGCCGATAGCCGGTCTTTTTCCCGCCATAGCATATAAAATTTTATTATAAGACCGGTTATAATGTGGATCATACCAAATGCAACACTTATAATCAGTAACTCCAGTGGTTTTGCCACAGGGTCGATTAAGATGGGGGATAGTGTTATATTTCCAGACCCGAAGGTTTTGGAGATGGTTGGAATCATATCACCGAAGAAACTGCCGTACATCAATCCCCAGAAGGTTGTGGATACGCCGCAGTAGAAAAACATTTTAAAACTACGCCGTTTCTTCTTTTCCAAAAACTTTCCAAATCCCAAAAGCCCACAGACAATCATCAGAAGAAGTCCATAGCCTGCATCGGAGAACATCATACCGAAGAACCAGTAATAGAAAAATGCCATAATCGGGTTCGGGTCAATGTCACGGGCTGACGGCATGCTGTAGTCAGATGTTATACCTTCAACCGGTGATGAAAAGCCATTGTTTGAAAAAGCTATCGGCACATCGTCGCCCGATGCCTTTTCCGAAAAGACTAATACCGAGAACTTGTCCTCTAAATCCCGCTTGATTTTTTGGGCTTCATCGGAGGGGATGTAACCCTTTATTATAAAGGTGTTTTTTGTAAGCCGCACTTTGGATAATGCCTCATATTTTTCACGCCGCATTGCTAAATGGTCATGGAATAGCTTGATTTCACCTATGAATTTTGCACATTCTCTTAAGTCTTCAAGGTAAGCGTTATTCTCAAAAGTGAGTGCTTTTTTTGCCTCTTCCAAAACTTCAATCTTTTTCTTTGGAGTGTGATGAGAAAGACTGAAATTCGGTTCTATAAATCCGATTTCACGAAACACCTCTAAAACCGAATCGTTGCAAACTTTTGGGTAAATGACCATAAGATATGTCCGTTCCTTGTCGCTTTTTATGATTTCCAAGTGAACGGCTTTGATGTCATTTCTCAAAAAGAACCCAAGCAGTTCTTCTTTTTTGTGTTCCCCCGAAACCGAGCCGATTTTTATAAAGGTTTTTGCGGTTTTTGAGGTCTTCATTGGGATATCCAAAGCCTCGTAGGGGGAGAGCATATTTTGTTTTGCTGTAATCTTTCCGATATTTTCCTCGTTGGCGGCAATCGACTTATGATTTTTAATAACCCGCCTGATATAACCGTCGATACGGTTTATCTCCTCCTTGTCAAGGCTGTAATGGTCTTGACTGAGTTTGGGTCTTTTGGAAAATAGCGAACTCTTTTTTTCTTCGTATTTTTCAAGAATAGAGATTGCCTCTAAAGCTGAGGCAATATATGAATCAAACTGAGAGATGTATTGGATAGTATCCTTTTTTTGGAGACCTTCATCGGTGATGTCGGAAAACTCCATGACCTGTGATTTATGAAGATATTCAAGGACTGCTTTTCTCGTCTTGTTTAATCCGTATATTTCAACTCTATCCATCTTAACGATAGCCAAATTATCGCCTCCTATCTTGAAAGTTCTTCATAAACTGCCTTTTTGGCTTTTGCTTTATTTAATTCTAAATTCTCGTTTATAAAGTCTATTTCCAGTTTGGCAGAGTCTTTTATCGTTTTTGATTTATCGTCAGCGAGCTGTTTTGCGGCAGCTAAAACCTGTTCTTTGTCGAGTTCTAAATTTTGCTTTGTCTGTTCTATTTCATTTACTGCTTTGGCAGTAGCTTCTGAAATAATTCGCTCGGCTTCGCCAAGTGCCCGGTCAATAATCGCCTGGGCATCGCTTTCTGCCTGACGGATTTTTTCTAATGCATCATGTGCCATAAAAAGCCTCCTTTTTTAAATTACTATAATAAAATAGGGCATGCTAAGAAACAATGCCCTCACAACTATATTTAGTATGAACGTAAATTTTGGTTTCATTCCCCAAAAAAATGCACATCGAAAGAAGGTCACATAACTTTTCTAAAACGTTAATGACTTTGTTTTTATATGAATATAAAAGAATGTTCATAATTATAACCTCCAAACAAGGCATTTTTCAGGGGGTTTAGAATCTGATTATTTGTCCATTGCCTTTATTGCCTCTATTGCAATAGCGCATTCCACTCTCTTTTTCTCAAATTCACAAGCAAGAGCATAGGGCTTATTGATATCTTTATTGAAATTATAAGCATTGGCAGAACAGCCACCGCTACAATAGAATTTTGCAAAACAATCCTTACATTTTTCCTTGGTATATACGTTTGATTTTTCAAAGCCTAAGCGGATATCCTCGTTAATTTTATCATCAAAAACTGTACCCATTTTAAAGTCTTGGTTTCCAACAAACTGGTGACACGGATAGATGTCGCCATCGGGAGTAACTGCAAGGTATTCGTGTCCTGCACCACACCCTGACAGCCTTTTTACAACGCAAGGACCCTGGTCTAAATCTATCATGAAATGGAAGAAATTAAAGCCTTTTCCTTCCTTTCGTCTCTTAACATATTCCTTGGCAAGCTTTTCATATTCCGCAAATACCACAGGGATATGCTCCTCGGTCAGGGCATAGTCCTCGGTTTCGGGAGCAACAACCGGCTCAACGCTTGTCTGCTTAAAGCCAAGGTCTGCCATATGTAAAACATCCTCTGAAAAATGCAGATTTTTTGCAGTAAATGTACCACGAACATAATAGTTGTCCTGATTACGGCTATTGGCAAGGTCGATAAACTTCGGAACAAGGGCATCATATGTGCCGCTGCCATCAACACGATATCTCATGCGGTCATTGGTTTCTTTCTTGCCGTCAAGACTCAAAACCACGTTGGACATATTCTTATTTACATATTCCTTGACCTCGTCGTTTAGTAAAATTCCGTTGGTTGTAATTGTAAAACGGAAATTTTTGCCGTGGATTTTCTCCTGTTCCTTTGCGTATTCTGTGATTCCCTTTACAACCTCAAAGTTCATTAAAGGCTCGCCACCAAAATAATCAATTTCGATATTTTTTCTGGTGCCTGAATTTTTTATTACAAAATCTATTGCCTTTTTTCCAACTTCCAGGGTCATCATACCGCGACGACCGTGAAACTCGCCGGTATCGGCAAAGCAGTATTTACAGCGAAGGTTACAGTCGTGGGCAATGTGAAGGCAGAGTGCCTTTACCACTGACTTTTTATTCCAGTTTTTTGCGATTTCCTCATACATGTCCTCGGAAAAGAGTGAGCCGTCTTTATAAAGGGCCACCATTTCCTCGTATGTTTCCAGGATATCCTCTTCCTTATATTTATCCGACATCTTCTCTAAAAAGTAATCTTTTTTATACTCTTCCTCAGAGAAGGGTTCCTTGACAAAATCCAACATATCATAAAAGATGTCGTCCAAAACATGCACACTTCCGCTATATACGTCAAGGACAAGATTTAGTCCTAACTGTTTAAATTTATGTATCAACTCAAAAAACTCCTTAAATTATGATAATCCTACAAAACCGAAAGCGAAAAGGCTTTCGGTTTTGTGATTCGTTCTTTAATTAGAATAGTTAAATAAAGAGAATTATACTCTTTCGCACTTTTGGTTTGCAACTGTGCAAGATGTCTTACAAGCAGATTGGCATGATGTCTGACATTCGCCACAACCGCCGTGCTTTGCACTGTCCTTAAGAGTTTTGCTGTTTAATGTTACTGAATGTTTCATTTTAAAATCCTCCCAAAATTTCAATTAAATGGTATATTTAAATACATTACCCATATTATACCACAAAAAATTTAATATTGCAATGAATTTTTAAAAAAATACGGGCATTTTCCAGAAAATTAAATATCAAAGAAATTCGCTTCCGTCTTCAGGCACGTCTTCGATTTCAATATCCTCTACCAAAATATCATCAGCATTGTTTTTTGCGTTTTCCTTTTCAAAGCTAACCCCGTCGATGTGAATGTTTACCTTTTCAACTGTAAGGCCTGTCATACTCTCAACGCTTTCTTTAACATTTTCCTGAATTTCCCAGGCAAGCTCAGGGATTCTGATGCCGTAGTCAACAATAACGAATAAATCGATTGTAGCAACGTCTTCCTGAATCTCAACCTTTACACCCTTAGTAGGGCTTTTTTTGCTTCCCAAAAATTCAGCGATTCCGCCTGCGATACTTCCGCACATGCCCGCCACACCTTCAATTTCGTTAGCAGCTATTCCGGCGATGGTTGCCACAACATCTACCGAGATTTTAACGTTGCCTTTTTCCTCGCATGCATTGTTTTCAAGAATTGGGTTATTCATATCTACCATAGTAAATCCTCCTAGAATATTTAAAGTTCATTTGTATCAAGTTTTATTATATTATACCACTAATTTCTAAATACTTCAATATTATTTATAAAACATTCATATTTTTTTAAAAATTTTATTTAACCTCCACAATTTTTACTGCCGACGGATCGATGGAGAGTTGGCTTGATGCGATATCTTTTAGTTTTATAACATCCTGATCGGAAAAGCCGTCTTTTTTAACTATAATCTCCACTGAATCACCATCTATGTATGCAGAGATATTTTCATAGCCCTTTGCCTTTGCGGTGTTTTCTATGGCGTTTTCCTTTTCCACATATTTTGCAATATCTAAGATTTCTGTTTGTGCTTTTTTTCTTATATTTTCATCAAAACTTTGATTGTTTGCAGTTTCTTCTAAAATTTCCAAAGCCTTTGAACGTGCGTTTTCCTTCTCCATTTTAGCACTTGTAAAGTAGTTTGTAGATGCTACCGCCTGAACCTCGCCGTCCTGATTACTTACATACTGTGCTTCACCAAGACGCTTTGCCTCATCAAAAGACTCACCGTCGGTAACACGGATAGTATCCTGATATGACCAGTTTAGGTAGCCTGCCACACCGATTAAAACCACCAAGCTTGCCGCAATTATTTCCTTCTTTTTTAAAACCAACATATTTTTCGTTCCCTTCTTTTATTTTGATAATATACACACCTTGTGCGGAGCAATGTCGTAGGCCGTCATTACAGCATCTAATATGTCCGCTTTTACTTTTGCATTCTCAGTCCCTTTGGCAATAACCACCACTCCTTTCACCTTCGGGTAGGATTTGCTTTGGACAAACGGCCCGTCGTCAGACATTATCACCCTTTTGTCCACCGTTTCCTCGTAACCTTCCGAACCTCTGTCAAAAGTGTCGGATTGGATTTCATAGGCTAGATTACTTTCGACCGTGCCATGGAACGTAACCATAACCGAAACATCCCTGACCCCGTCGATTTCTTCTAAGATTTCTTTGAGCCGCTGGTCGTCATTATATTGCTCAAGGGTCTCGGTTTTCGTCTTCGGGGAAGGGAGCATCATAAGAAGTGCTCCGATTATCAGTATTATAGTAATTATTATATTATTCTTTTTTTTGAAAAATTCCATTAGTTTTTTATTCAAACCCAGGTCACCTCGTCAGCACCGTATATAAATTTTACTCGGTCGGTTATTTTTTGATTTTCCCGCCCCTTTATAGTAATTTTCTTAACTTTCTCAATTTTTCCGTTTTTATCGCATAAAACTGTCACATCTGCCGTGACGTTTTCTGAAAATTCCTCTAATACCCGTCGTTCTAGGTCGGAAGCTACCTTCTCCTCAAGCTCCTTTTTTACATTTTCATATAAAATCTCGTTACCTTCTTTTGAGTAATCTGATTTAAGTTCAAACTCATCAAAGATTTTTATGTCCCTTTTAAATGTGAAAGGGGATAAAAGAACACTAATTATCATGAATCCTGAAATAAGGTTTATATATTTTTTCCACTTTTTGTCCACCAGGTGTTCCGAAAATGCGGCAAGAAGGCTTACCCCCACAATTTTTAAAATATATTCTTTCATATGTACCTCTCTTAGTTTGCACCAATTATTATGGCAATGCTTATTATAAAGAGCATTGATGTGGCAATAACCATTGAAAAGACTGTGGTTATGGGGGAAATAATGTCGGAAATCATATCAGAAATCCGCTTATCAGTTAAAGGCTCCACCGATGCCTGAGCAAGCTTTAGCATTAAAATTATTGCACCAAGTTTTAAAATCGGGACAGTACATATTGTGATTACCGTAATTATTCCGGCAGTTCCCACGGCATTTTTCATAAGCTTTGCACCGGTTAATACTGTTTCCACTGTATCCGATACAAGCCCGCCAACTACCGGCACACAGCTACCGACGGTAAACTGCAGGGCCTTAAGACTTACAGCATCTAACACGGGGACACTAAATCCATATATGGCATTTATACCGGTAAAAACAGTTAAAATTCCGGTTAAAATCCATTTTGAAAAGCTTTTTATAAGATTAGTAAGGCTTTTTAATTGTACACGTTTTGAAATGTTATTTACAATCCCAAGGATAGCACTTAAAGTTACCATGGGGATAATAAATTGGTTTATAATAACCGATACAACATAAATTGCACCCGACAAAACCGGATAGAAACTGCCGGCAGATGCGACTTTGCCACTGGCTATCAGCGAGATTGTAAGAACGGGTGCAATTTTGGTTGTAAAGTCGGTCAAGTTTTTTATAACCTCAGCACCATATCCCACAATCTCTGAAATAAGGCTCGATAGCAAAATAGCAATCAAGGTAAAGCAAGTAAAAAAGGCAGCCTCACCGCTCGCGGAATTTCCAAAGGATAACTGCAAGACGTTTAGTGTCCCCGAAATTGCGGCGATAACCACAATATTTATAATTAGTTTTTTGCTGTTTTTGACTTCCTTCATAAATGTATCCAAGGCGGTGTTTATGATTTTTGCCGGACTCAAAGTAAACTCGCCCGAGAGTATGTCGCTGACATTCTTATTGTATTGGGATTCGCCTTGGATATAGAAGTCGGTTTTAGCATATGCCGGGGACATAAAACTAAAAAGGAGAAGGGTTAGTATAAATATTTTTTTCATATGTATCACCTAAAGAGTGTTTAAAATTTCAATAACTATATTTAAAAACTCTGAAATAACAGGGACAGTTAAGGAAATAACGCAAATTTTTCCGGCAGCATCGACTTTTGTTGCAATAGAGTTATAGCCTGAATCTTTGCAAATTTCGGAGCCGAATTGTGTTACATAGGATATACCGATGACTTTTAAAATAATTTTAAAGTATCTTGACTCTATGCCTGTCTTTAATATAATTTTTCGGAGAGCATCAATTACCGAAAATATATTCTGAGAAATAACTAGTATTATAAAAATTCCTGTCGCAAGAGCAGTTATTATTGCGTATTCGGGTCGGTAATTTTTAAGTGTAACAGAAAAAAATGCTCCGATAATGGCAATAGAGATTATCTGGAATATGTTCACGAAAATGTTCCTTTCTAAAGATCGAAAATGTTTTTTAGGGTATCAAACAGATTGCCGATTTCTTGCGATAGCATCACTAAAACCACTAAAAGTCCGGCGATTGTAGTGAGGAGGGCTTGTTCCTCACGGCCCGCGCGAGATAAAAGTTGGTTCAGTATTGCAACTACCATTCCAACCCCCGCAATTTTGAATATTAAGTCTACATTCAATGAAATTCCTCCTAAATAAGCAGTATTATTGCACCAATTCCGACAGATAGACTTATGCTTCGGTAAAGCCTTGACAGAGTTTTAAAGTTTTTTTGAGCATCGTCTATGGGGCTTTTTAACAATTTCTGGATATACTGTATGTTCTTTACCTGATTATCTATGTCGGTTGTACCGAGTTGATGGGAAAGAGATAAAAGAATTTTTATGTCCCCATCGGTAAGTGAAAGCTCGGATTTAAAGGCTTTAATGCTTCTTTGCCAGGATAACTTTATCCCGTCTTTTTTTATCCCGGATATTAAATGGGGTAAAAAATCGCCAAGGTCTACCGAGTATGAAATATTTAAAAAAGCAGTCTCCAATGGGTTATTTAAATAGGCTATTTCGGTTTCCAAAAGAATTAAAAGCCTGTCAAAAGCCTTTAGGGAATCCCGTCGTTTTCTTAGCTTGTCTGTCAGGCAGTTGCTAAAAAACATACAGGATACTATTATAAATATCGCCCCTATTAACTTACGAAACACCGTAAACTTCCTCAATGGTTCCAACGCCAAAACGTCGGCTCAGGACAATAAAACACTTGAAAAAATCAAGGAGTTCTGATATGTTTTTATTTTTCCTCAAATCTTCCTCGTTTTTTCCATGGATTGTTGCAATAACGCTTACGCCTGAACATACAATTTTCTTGATAGCATCAATGTCATTATATGTCCCTAACTCGTCTGTAGCAATCACCTGCGGGGACATGCTTCGTAGCATCATAAGCATGCCCTGGGCTTTATCGCAATTGGTTAATATATCTATAGAATGGCCTAAATCGTAGCCTGAAAAACCGCCTTCGCAAGATGCAATCTCCCCTCGCTCATCAACCACGCTTACCTTAATTTTTAAATTGGAAATATTTCTTATAATGTCCCTTAAAAGGGTTGTCTTTCCGCATTCGGGAGGGGAGATGATAAGAGTGTTTCGAACCTGATGATTATCTAAAATAAAATCCATAAGGTTGTCCGAACAACCCACAACCTCGTGGGCAATACGATAGTTTAAAGACATTATATCTTTAATTCCGGAAATTTTACCGTCGGTGGATATTGCTTTGCCCGAAATACCCACTCGGTTTCCGCCGGGGATTGTGATAAATCCTTTTGCTAAGTCATCCTGATATGCATAAATAGACGAGCGGCTAATTAACTCAAGAGCCTCCTTTATATCCTCTTTTGATGGGATAAAAAGGTTATCACCCACCAATACAGGACTTCCTTTGTCGTTTAGGAAAAACACACCATCCCGATATTGTAATGTAACAGGTAACCCCTGACGAAGTCTTATTTCCTCCAGTTCAAAAAAATCTACAAAATTCATAAGCCGCCTTATTCGTTTTGGTAAAAATGTAAGAATTTCTGAGGCATCTGGAGAGTATGAGTTATTAACAATCAGCATTTGTAATCAGTCCTTTTTATGTAGTTAGTTAATTCTATTATAAAAAGGTTTTTTTTAGAACAAAAAAATAACAGTGCATTTTGCACTGTTACTTTTCCACAATGATTTAAGAATTTTTATCTGGATTTTCCTTTATGGCTTTATATAGCTCTTCGCATATATTTCGCTTCAAGGTAAAACCCGTGCCTGCTAAATTTATGCATAAAGCCTCAACTTTTGGTGCCATCAAAAACTCCTCCAATTCCGGAAAGGATAAACTCTTAATTTCGGCCGTTTCCAAAAACTTGCAAATAGATTCATTATCTTTTTTTGCATTTTCCAGTTCTCTATTGTCGGTAAAAGCAAGTATTAAGGATGATTCAGGTTGCTGCATGGCGGCTACAATGAATTTCCCGTTTATGGTTTTACCTGGGCATATAAATTTTGATGATAAAATACTATTTAAAACCGCACCATGAGCAACGTTTGCATCTTTCTGAAAGATTTTACTCCGAAGGACCTGAACAAATCGGATAGAGAAAAATTGTAAAGATGGGTGGGATACCGTCTCAAAGGTTGTGTCAAATATAGGTTGGTGGTGCATAATCATCTGAGATATATGTGGCTCGACACCGATAGTCTTAATCCCTAAAGCGGTTAAAAGTTCGAAATATTCTTTTATTTCATCCCTTGAGAATGCTTTTATAAATACTTCACTCTCATGTTCTCTATGATATTTTTCGGCCCAGGCTTTGGCGTCAGATTCTGAAAAGAATATAAGGGCATATCCCAGGGTTATTAGTGGGAATGGCTTTTTTAAGGCAGAACTAAAAACTGAATATAGAGTTTTTGCAGATTTAATTTTCAAAGCTATTCCACCGGCTAAGATGTTTAAAAAAGTTGGTCCGAAGCCTTTTTCACCCTTTGGGTCTTTGGCGATAAATTCTTGCGAGAAAGCTGCCAGAGTTAATATATCTGAAAGTGAGGCTTCGTTTACTGAGTTCGTTAAAACTTCAGCATTATAGACTGACGGGATGAGGTTTATATCTCCGTTTGATATTACAGGAATGACGTTGCCGATTGATTTTTTAACATCTTCCGAAAGCCCGTAGTCGATAGATTCAGTTGTGTTTAAAGTCGGTTTTTCTTTTATTGATTCGCTTTCGATAAAAGTTTCTTTTTTTCTTTTATTAAATAATCCCATTTTTATTCCTCCGTTTTATTTTAATTATTCTACCATAATTTGAAAATTATTTCAACAGGTTTATTAGTATGCCTAAAAATCCACTAAATTCCAAAAATAATTTACATAAAAACACCTTTTTTGACAAATAATATCTTCATAAACAAAGAAAAAGGAGATATTTCTAATGAAAGCGACAGGAATTGTAAGAAGAATTGACGATTTGGGAAGAGTTGTTATTCCAAAAGAAATAAGAAGAACTATGCGGATTCGCGAAGGTGACCCTTTAGAGATTTACACCGAAAAGGATGGGGAAGTTATATTTAAAAAATACTCACCAATTGGTGAATTGGGGGATTTTGCCCTAAACTATGTGGAAACCTTGTCAAAAACATCAGGAAAAGGCACAGTTATAACCGACCGTGATAGCGTAATTGCAGTATCCGGAATCCCTAAAAAAGAGCTTATGGAGAAAAGAGTAAGCCGGGACCTTGAAAATATTATGCAGGAAAAAAAGGCATTTAATTCAAAAAATGATGAAACCAAGGTTTTTATAGTAGACGGAATGGATAAGTATAACGCCGGTGTCGTTGTGCCAATCGTGTCGGAAGGTGACACCATCGGCTCGGTAGTATTTGTTTTGAACGAGGGCGACGTTGCCGGTGAAGTGGAATCAAAGCTTGCCGAGTCGGCTGCGTGCTTTTTAGGGCGTCATATGGAAGGATAACAAAAAAGACTGTTGCTAATGCAACAGTCTTTTATGCTATTCTGCTAATTCTACGTCAACTACAGTTATACCGTTTGGATGAATCTTTGTGGTGAAGTTTCCGTAAAGTTTGCCGATAGTTTCATCATCGTATTTATATCTGTAATCTACCTCGTCTGTAGTATTGCCGTATTTTACAGGTAATTGCGGATAGAAACTGACAACTTTTGCTTCTTTTATGCCGACTTTGGAATCGACACGGGCTCTTCTGTAAATTTCGCGTTCCGGATTATATAAATAAATTCTGTATTTGCCGTTGTTGAGTTTTAATGTGATGTTTGGACAATCAAGCTCGATGTGGTCATTGAAGGTAGGACAAATGCTTGTAAGTGCCATGTTTTTATCGTTTGCATGCGCCAAAAGCATTGAATATGCTTTTATAAACCCTGTGGTGTGCTTAATAAACGGAATTGTACCCGGAACGTGCCAGAACCAATCAGGTGTTTCGTCGATTGAGTATTCAGGCTCGGGTTCAATATCGGGAAGTGATAGACATTCCCTGATTTTTGACATCATATCTGCCGATAGAGTTGTTCCCGAGGCAAATATGGTCATTGGGAATTTGGAATTCTTGTCGGTAAAGGACATATCACATTCAAGACCGTAAGGTGTCATATCAAAGCCCTCGGCAAAGGTCAAAACAAGCGGCCCGTTTTTATAGTCGGCAACTGCTTTTCTTTCATCTTCCGGTAAAAAGTCAAAGTTTGGAACAAATAATGTACCCTTCGAAGCTTTAATGTTTTCAATTCGGACAGTTCCGCCGAGAGGTGCACCGTGAATTCCTGCTTCATACATAAATTTATGTACCGACCAACGTCCTGTTTTTATAATTTCAGGAAGTGAATTATACATTGCCTTGTCTGACCATACAATTACCGGTGTTTCCACACTCAAAACATCGCTTGTATATGCAACCCGGAAGTGTTTTTTAATAAATGCCCACTCGTCAGCCTCGATTGAGTCGCCAAGACAAATCATTGTGCCGTCAGCAGCACGTTTGCAACCGTCAGCGGTTACGTGTTGTTGACCAAGCAGGGTATACATATCTCTTTGGAAAAGACATGGCACGTGCTGGAGCATATCCCATTCTTCGGTGGAGTCTTTAACTCCCAGCATACAAAGTTGCTCATTGCCGTTTATGAATGCGGCATTCAAGGAAGCGGTTGACATATAACGCCAGAATTTATCACAAAAACCGCTCATATAAACACTTGTGGGAAGAGTATTTGGCATGATGTAGTCAACACCGGCTTTGAATAGGTGTTGAAGGTCGATGCCGATTGAATATAGGGTTTCGAATGGGTCGGTACAATATACCGCCAAAGCAATAACCTTTTTATTGAGAGCATGAACGGCATCGCATACTTTTTTAAGGAATCTGTCCCAACGCCAAACGTGGAATAAAATCCATTGTTCTCTAACATTTTTCCAAATCCATTCGCCTCGGAATCCTACCATTTTATCATCGTCATCACCCATGGTTTTTGCAATCTCTTCAGGAAGTGTAATCCCTGAATAATCAAGGAACTGTTCTATAAATTCAGTAGAAAAATCACTGTCGTGAAGTATTCCGGCAGGACAGAAACAGTCTGACATCTGGAAGCCGTCGAAGTCATAGTCTACCAAAAGTTTTGAAAGCTTTTCTACCAAGAAATCCTCATAATATGTACCGTCTTTAAAACGCTTTAACACCATAAGACACTTCTTGCCGTCGGCTCTTGAATACTGGTGAAGCTCGGGGTGGTCGGTAATCCATTCACGGTGGAAGGTGTTATTATAAGATGCGCCTTGTACACTCAAATATGCAGGAATTCCTGCTTTTTTAAGTTCTTTAACAGCACCCCTTAGGTCATATTTTGTCCAGGGCTGGCGTTCGTGAACTGTGTTTTGCGGTATAGCACAGTATGAACAGTCATCGGGATGAAGTTCAAATTCGGTTTCCATGTCGGTGTGGTCATGGATTATGTCGGGATGGCAAAGGAACAGACAAACCCCGTCGGGTGTGCAGTTCATACGCTTTTTAAATTCGCCAACACCGTAGTCGGGTTGATTGCGGTCAAGACCCAAAAGCTGCATCCATATAAACATTTTGCCGTTATCAACAATCGGCCTATCTATTTCGGGAATATTTTTAAAGTTATCCATAATGAAACCTCCTAGCATTTGATAAGTTAATTATATTATAATGAAAAATCACTGTCAACCATAAAATAATCTTTAAAAATACTGAAATATTCTTTACATATAATAATGAATACCGGTGGGGTTATGATTATTTTAAAATTTTAGTTGAAATTTATCGTGGATGGTGGTATAATGAGTTCAATCGTTTTACGATTAAACTCAGCGATATAAATTCCTTACGAAATTTGCGATATACCTTGTGGTGCGATATATCCTGACGGATGCGATATGTGCCTTCGGCACAAGAAAAAAGAATTTATATCATATCGCAATCGAATAAAATGAGGTTATATCGCATTTGAACGGAGTGAAAATATATCGCACGAACGAAGTGAGTATATCGCTGGAAAGAGGTTATTATGAACGATAAAACTATTAAAGAATTAGCAGTTGAATTAACCGTTGAAGTAACTGCGGTCTGTGATAGTATAAAAGGTAGAGCAGTATTTACAAATCAACTTTTGAGGTCTTGCTCGTCAATAGGTGCGAATTCACACGAAGCAAAATATGCACAGAGTAGGGCAGATTTTATACATAAACTTGAAATCGCTCTAAAAGAGTGTTTTGAAACAGAATATTGGTTAGAAATTTTATTCAAAGTAAATGCAATAGATAAGACAATATATGATACTTTGAATAACAAGTGCGGAACAATTCGCAGAAAGCTGATAGCATCAGTTACAACTACAAAGAAAAATCAGGATAATAATAACATCTAAATCGTTCACTGATTCCATAATGAACTTGCCAAACACAGGGTCAAGTGTTTTTCGTGCATCAACTATCCGTTGGTGCATTTTTTTAATTCAAAGAAGTAATGATTATTTTAAAATTTTAGTTGAAATTTATCGTGGATGGTGGTATAATAAGCTTGCCAAACACAATTTGATATTTAATTTATTAGTGTATGAACTTTTACCTAGGTAAAAGCACATACCCTATTTTTCATATGCTAATAAATTATGAAATTGTGTTTGGCCACACGGGGAATGTGTTTTTCGTGCACAGGCTCTGCTTGTGCATTTTTTAATTTATGGAGGTAAATGCTATGAAAGAAATTTTAGAGAAACTCCCGGGGATAGGAGTAGATAAAGATAGGGTGAAGGTGATAGAGGATAATGCTTTGCAAATAATAAAAGAAAGCGGATGCCTGATTGTTGGGAAAACAGGCGATGATGAGTATACGATAGTATCCATTCTGGAGGATAAAACCCAGGAAGAAGTATTAAAATATATTGATGAATATAAATAAAAATCTTATAAAAGGGGATGTAAAAAAAGTCCAGACCACAAAACGAAAGTAATATATAGAAAAATCTGAATTTTTCAATTTTTTTTATAATTTTATTCGTTTTGCTATAAAAAATATAGTCACTCGGCGTACCATTGTACGCTGTCGGATAACCAAAAGCAAGGCATATGCCTTGCTTTTGCTATATTTTTTCATTCTGAAACATTTTTTCCTATCCCCACAAAAAGGGGATGTAAATTATTACGTAAATAAAAAGAACTATCTAAGCTGAGTGCTTAAATAGTTCTTCTGATTAGCCGTTTACTTTAGCCAACTTCACTGCAAGCTGTGATTTCTTTCTTGCAGCTTTGTTCTTGTGGATTATTCCGTGGCTTACGCCTTGGTCTAATTTCTTTGTTGCTTCGTTAAACAATGCCTTTACGTTTGCTGTGTCGTTTGCATCAACTGCTGCTTCAAACTTCTTAATAGCAGTCTTCAAAGCAGTTCTGTGCATTTGGTTGATAAGAGTCTTCTTTTCAATTACCTTAACACGCTTTTTTGCTGATTTAATGTTAGGCACAATTTCCACCTCCAAATAGTTTAATACATAATACCGTAATATTCTACCACAGAAAATATAAAAAATCAAGTGCTTTTTTAAAAAAAATTAAAAATTTTTTATCCCGTTGAATTTGGGCGTTTTAGCATAAAAACTTTTTCTTTGGAATAGATATAATCTGTGACAATTTAAGGAGGAGAGAATATGGAAAACTATACATTTAATAATAGTGCTGAAATCTGGGGGCGTGTCGGTGGGGATTTTGAGTTTAGTCATGAAATTTACGGTGAGAAATTTTATATCTTCACTCTTGACGTCCCAAGACTTTCAGGGACTTTTGATAAGATAAAGGTTATGATTTCGGAAAGACTTATCCCTGAGGGAGAACTAGAAGATGGAGAAATTTTAAAGGTTATAGGACAGTTTCGGTCATATAACAGCTTTGAAAATGGTACAAATAGACTTATCCTTACGGTTTTTGCCAGGGACATCATAAAAGATGCCCCTGAGGAGGATAACCCGAATAGCATTTATCTAAACGGGTACATATGTAAGGAGCCAATCTACCGGACCACGCCCTTTGGCAGGGAAATCACCGATATGCTTTTGGCGGTAAACAGAACCTATAACAAATCCGATTATATTCCGGTTATTGCCTGGGGTAGAAATGCCAGGTTCTGCCAAAATCTCGGGGTAGGTGAGAATGTAAGGATCTGGGGCAGGATTCAGTCAAGAGATTATCAGAAAAAGCTTGATGATGATACAGTAATTACTAAAACCGCCTATGAGGTGTCGATTAGTAAGCTAGAGGTTGGGGAAAATTAAAAAGGAGTCCGCTTTAGCGGACTCCTTTTTAATTTTTATAGCCCCATCTCACGAATCTGCTCTTTTAAAACATCTGCCGAGTTTCTTAAGCCCTTCATCTCTTCCCGGCTAAAGGGGACTTCTAATATTTTTTCTATTCCTTCACCGCCGACCTTTGTAGGTACAGACAATGCAACGTCTTCTAAACCGTATTCACCCTCAAAGATACTGGAAACTGTAAGAATTGAATTTTCGTCACCTGCTATACATTCAACTATCCTTGCAACAGCCACGGCAATTGCATAGTATGTGGCACCCTTCTTTTTTATGATTTCATATGCCGAGTTTTTGACTTCTTCATACATTTGGTTTAAGTCGTCCAAGTTGCATTTTCCGGTGTAGCGGCAAAATTCGTGCATGGAAAGTCCGCCGATGTTGGTGATGCTCCATGCTGCGACCTCGCTGTCGCCGTGTTCACCTATTATATAGGTATGGCAGTTTCTGGCATCTATCCCTGTTTTCTTACTTATTAAATATTTGAGTCGGGCAGTATCCAAAACCGTGCCGGAGCCGAGAATCTGATTTTTGGGAAGCCCCGATATCTTAAAGGTTGCATAGGTTAAGATGTCCACAGGGTTTGTGACGGTAAGAAGAATTAAATCGTCGCTTGCAAATTTCATTACATTCTCGGTCACCGACTTTATAACCGACACGTTCCGCTTTAGAAGGTCAAGGCGGGTTTCGTCGGGCTTTTGTTGGGAAACTCCGGCGGTAATTATCACAATATCTGCATCTTTACAGTCGGAATAATCCCCGGCATAGACCTTGACCGGTTTTACCAAAGACACTCCGTGGGCGATATCTAAGGCATCACCCTCCGCCTTTTCTTTTTGAATATCGATTATTACAATCTCTGAAAAAAGTCCGCCGAGCATTATGGTAAAGGCGGTGGTCGACCCGACAAAGCCGTCGCCTACAATTACTAGTTTTCCTCTGAACATTTTTTAACCTCCAAAAGTTTGATTTTATCTATCTTTCCCCAAAAATTTTAATTTAACTCTTTCTTTTTAAAAAAGACAGGCTGCCGTCGGGAGATAGCATAGAAAGGGTCAGGATATATGCCAAAAATCCGGAAAATGCACTAAACACGAGGGCAATAAAGCGGAATTTAAATATGTATTCTAATGGAAGTAAGGTTAGTTTTATTACAATAAACATAGGGATTGCCGAAAGGATTATCGAAAAAATCTCCCTTTTTTGAAACTTAATCCCTAATGTTTTTTTAAGAAGCAAGCCTTCAGAAATCATAATTATAAAAAAGGCTAAATTTGAGCTGATTATTGCACCATAGATATTAAGATAGGGGATTTTGATTAAAATTAGGTTTCCCAAAAGCTTAATTCCGATGCCTAAAAGGTTTATAAAAAATGGTTCAAAAACCCTTCCCGCCGAATGGAAAATGGAGGTAAAAATCTGAGAAAGGCTCAAAAAAATCAGACAAGGGGAAATTAGTGTTAACATCTTTGCTGAGGCGGTGTTGTGAAAAAGAAGATGTAAAATACTCTCAGATGAGGTCATAAAAAGCACCGCCGCCGGCACTGAAAATGTGAGGGAAAGGTTTATTGCTGTCTTAGAATTTTTGCGGACTGATGCCATATCACCCCGGGCTATGCCGCCGGCAATTAAGGGGAGAATTGTGACAGATAGTGTGGCAATCATACCCAATGGCAGATGGAATACCGTGAGGGCATAGCCGGAATACGCGCCGTAGAGCCAACGTGCCCCTTCGCCTGACAGTTTCAGGGTGTGCTGTAGGTTATCAAAAAGGGTGGTGTAGCTTGAAAAGTCAAGCAGGAAGGCTCGGGCACTCGTTGGGTTAAAGCGTATATTTAAAAGCTGATTTCGAATCAGGGCAGTGTCTAAAATATTTAAGGCGGATAGGGCGGTCTGGGATATAAATAATGGAAGTGCCACCGCCATTATCGATGAATATATGGTTTTATAGGACTTGTCGGGGATTATGGTTTTGGGGGTAGTTTTTTTATAAAAAAGATATATTAAACCTAAAAGAAGGGTTGCTAAAATCTCGCCGGTGGTGACCCCGAAGATTGCGGCACCTGTTTTGATGCTCACCTGTTGGTTTATAAATAAAACCGCTAAAATAAATCCTACAAGGAGCCGCACCAGGGATTCCACCACCTGTATAACTGCGGTTGGAATAAGAGTTTTTGAGCCTTGAAAATAGCTTTTATATGCATTTCCCCAGGCTACAAAAAATATGGCGGGGGATATGATTTTTATGGATATTTCAGCACTCGGGTCCTTCATTGCAAAGGCTAAAGGCTTTGCCAAAAAGTAAAGAATTAGGGAGGATAGCCCGCCGATTGCCATAAGAAGCCATTTTGAAAATCTGACGGTCTTTAGGGCGTCGGCCGGCTTTTTTAGTGCCATATCCTGAGAAATAAGCCGGGATGTTGCAAGGGGGATTCCTGATATTACGAGGGTTAAAAACATGGAATATACCGAGGATGCGGTGGAGTAGATAGCCATTCCTTCCTCTTTTAATATGTATGTTAAAGGGATTTTAAAGAGAGCTCCGAGGATTTTTGAAATTACGTTTGCGATTATAAGAATTAAGCTTGCCTTAAAAAAACTGTTATCTTCTTTCATTTTTTACCGCCTTTTAAAATTTTTCTTGTTATAACAATTTATTTGTGATATACTTCAATTATGAATACAAGAGGTTTAAAAGGAGAATAAATATGGACATAAAAGAAAAATATACAATAGATGATTTATTAGAGATTGTCACAACTTTAAGAGCTCCCGGTGGTTGTCCATGGGACAGAGCCCAGACCCATGACACTATAAAAAAGAGCATGATTGAAGAGGTTTATGAAACAATTGATGCTATTGATAATAACGACGATAAGATGTTTGCGAATGAGCTTGGGGACCTGCTTTTACAGATAGTTTTACATGCGGTTATTGCCAAAGAAAGAGATGCTTTTGATTTTTCGGTTATATTAAAAGAAATTTGTGATAAACTAATTACCAGACACACCCATGTTTTTGGTAATGTTAAGGCAAAGGATGAAAAGGATGCCCTTAAGACCTGGGAAGAGAATAAGAAAAAGGAAAAGGGTCAAAAAAGCTACAGCGAAATAATCAGCGATATCCCCAAAGGCTTGCCGGCTTTAATGAATGCCCAGAAGGTTCAGAAAAAGGCAAAGTCAAGCGGGTTTGACTGGACAAATACCGAGGATGTGTTTGAAAAGTTAAGAGAGGAAATAGATGAGCTTGAGGAGGCATATAACAGTGAAGGGGCGGATAGGATAAAGGAAGAGTATGGGGATGTACTCTTTTCAATGGTAAATCTTGGGAGGTTTTTGGAGGTGGATTCCGAAACTGAGCTTTTGAGGGCAACAAAAAAATTCACCGAAAGATTTATAAAAATGGAGAATATGGCAAAGGATAAAAATACAAATCTAGACCAATTATCGCTTATGGAAATGAATAAATTGTGGGAAAAAGCCAAAGAAAAGTGATAAATTTTAAATATTTTGTGAAAAATTATAAAAATACTCTTGACAAAAGAAAAAAATTTATATAAAATAGATGCAAGTGGGAAATAAAACCCAAATATAGTTTAACTTAGGAGGATAAAGTTATGAACAAGTCAGAATTAATCGCATCTGTTGCAGAACAAGCTGCATTATCAAAGAAGGATGCAGAAAAGGCAATAAACGCTGTTGTTGAAACAATCTCTGGTGCTTTGGCAGAAGGTGAAAAGATCCAACTTATGGGATTCGGTACATTCGAAGTTAGAGCAAGAGAAGCAAGAACAGGTAAGAACCCAAGAACTGGCGAAACAATCAAGATCTCTGCTTCAAAAGTTCCTGCTTTCAAGGCTGGTCAAGCATTAAAGAACGCTGTTAACAAATAATTTTTAGCAGAGTGAAAAGGACTTCTCTTTTAAAAGAAGTCCTTTATTTTTTATAAAAAGGAGAAATTTATGCGTTTAGATAAATATTTGAAGGTTTCAAGGCTTATAAAAAGACGCACTATTGCAAATGAGGCTTGCGATGCTGGAAGGATTTCGGTAAACGGTAAGGTGGCAAAGGCATCTTACGATGTTAAGGTGGGCGATGTGATTGAGGTTCAACTTGGTGAAAAGCTGCTTCGGGCAGAGGTACTGCAGGTTTTGGAACATGCTCTTAAAAACGATGCGGTTTTGATGTATAAAATACTGTCATAATAAAGAACCTTCCGAATAAAATGATAAGGAAAACTTGATTCGGAGGGTTTAATAATGGTTATAGACGAAAAAAGAGCAAAAATTTCGGAGGAGAGAAAACCAAACCATAAGCTTATAATGGAGGATAGGGCGCGGCTTACCATTGGCGGAGTGGAGAATGTGGAGAGCTTTTCCGACTGTTTGGTTTTACTCGACACTTCTATGGGAAGATTAGCTATAAAGGGTGAAAATCTTCATATAAATAAGCTTGATGTCACGGGTGGAGACTTTTCTTTAGATGGAAAAGTTAACTCCTTAGAATACCAGAAAAAGTCGGGTAAAAAAGGCGGATTTTTAGAAAATCTTTTCAAGTAGAGAGGATTTAAGATGAAACCTATTTTATCAAAAGAGCTTTTGGCCTTTTTTGCAATGGTGGGGCTAGGGGGTCTGATTGGTGTGATTTTTGACCTTTTAAGGGCATTTAGAAAAATTATAAAGAGGGATTTTTTTGTCCACATAACCGACATAATTTTCTGGGTTTCCGCATTTTTTGTAACGGTTATAACTCTCTATCTTTTTTTAGATGGGGAGTTAAGATTTTTTTTGGTGATTTCTGCGTTTTTGAGCATGATTTTATATTTTTTAATCCTCTCAAAATGGGTTAAATATCTTTTTTTAAAAGTTTTAGAATTTTTTTTCGCGATTTTTAAATTTATTTTTAAAATACTCTTGACACCGCTTGAATTTTTGTATAAAATTCTATTGATAAGGACTTTTATAAAATTACGAAAATTTTTAGATAAATTGAAAAAAAAGAGAGGTTGTCATAATGAGGAGAATTCCTGCCGTAACGGTTTCTTTAATCGTTGCATTTTTACTGGTAAAAGGTATTGTAAAGCAACCGGAAATAACAAACAACAAAGAAAAAATTCAAAATTTAAATATGGAAATAGCAGAACAACAGGAAAAGCTAAACGAGTTAGACGGTCTGATGGATAAAGTCGACACCGATGAGTACATAGAAAAAGTTGCAAGAGAAAAACTTGACCTTGTTAAGGAAAATGAAATCATCTTTATAGATGTTGCGTCAGAGTAATATACAAAAATTTATCCCCTGAGGAGGAAAAGAAGGATAAAATGGCAATCGAGGTTGGAAACATATTAGAAGGTAAAATTGTAAATGTCATGCCTTTTGGTGCTTTTGTGGCACTCCCTGAAGACAAGACAGGTCTTGTACATATTTCGGAGATTTCGTCAGAATATGTGGAGGACATAAACACCTGCATAAAACGCGGCGATGTGGTGAAGGTTAAGGTTATAAAGATTGAAGACACAGGGAAAATCAGTCTTTCAATTAAAAAGGCAGAAGAGAAAAAGCGCGAGAAGAAAAAGGAAGAAAAACCTCAAAAACCGGCCATTATAAGACCGGCTGACATTGATTGGTCAAGAAAAGATGAAGATTTATCTTTTGAAGATAAACTGAGTAAATTCAAGCAAGACAGTGATGAAAAGATGCTGTCACTAAAGCGTAGTAACGAGTCCAAGCGTTCGGGTGGCTACAAAAGAGGCGGAAGTTCATACTAAAATATTAAGGAGGATTCGTTCCTCCTTTTTTGTCATTTTACTGTGGAAAAAGAAAAAAGAGGTGCAAAAATGAGAAAAATAAATCTTACAATGCTAACAGATTTTTATGAGTTTACCATGTCAAACGGTTTTTTCAATGAAGGGTATGGAGAAAAAATCGCGTATTTTGATATGTTTTTTAGGTCAAACCCAGATAACGGTGGGTTTTCTATAATGGCAGGAGTCGAGCAGATTGTTGAATATATAAAGGATCTGGAGTTTGGACCTGAGGAGATTGAATATCTTGAGAGTAAGAAAATCTTTAGTGAGGAATTTATAGAATATTTAAGAAATTTCAAGTTCTCGTGCGACGTATGGGCAATCCCTGAGGGAACACCAATATTCCCGGGTGAGCCTATTGTTGTTGTAAGAGGCCCTGTCGTTCAGGCTCAATTCTTAGAAACTATGATACTTCTTACCATCAACCATCAAAGCCTGATTGCCACAAAGGCCAATAGAATTGTAAGAGCGGCTGGTGGACGCCCTGTTATGGAATTTGGCTCACGCCGTGCCCAAGGCTATGATGCGGCAATTTTAGGGGCAAGAGCTGCCTTTATCGGCGGATGTGCCGGAACCGCATGTGTATCTGCTGATTTAGAATATGGTGTGCCGGCACTTGGCACTATGGCACACAGTTGGGTTCAGTTATTTGATACAGAATACGACGCATTTTTAGCTTATGCAAAAAATTATCCCGACAACTGTACTCTACTTGTCGATACCTATAACGTCTTAAAGTCGGGTGTACCGAATGCGATAAAGGTATTTAATGAGTACCTTGTCCCGAGAGGTTATAGACCAAAGGGCATTAGAATCGACAGTGGTGACATTACCTATCTATCTAAAAAATGCAGAAAGATGTTAGACGATGCAGGGTTCCCCGACTGTGGAATTGTTGCATCCAATTCACTTGACGAGTATCTGATAAGAGATACACTGGCACAAGGTGCGAAAATCGATTCCTTTGGTGTTGGCGAAAGACTTATAACCTCAAAATCTTCACCTGTTTTTGGCGGGGTATATAAGCTTGTGGCGGTTGAAGACGGCGATGGACAAATTATCCCGAAAATCAAGATAAGTGAGAATGTAGCAAAGATTACGACACCTGGATTTAAACAGGTATATAGACTTTATTCGAAGGAAAATTCGGCAGCGATTGCCGATGTTATAACCCTTTTTGACGAAGAGATGCCGGAGGGTGAATATGAGTTATTCGATCCGGAACATACATGGAAAAAGAAAAAGGTTAAGGATTTTTATGCACGTCCCCTTCTAAAACAGATTTTTAATAAGGGCGAGCTTGTTTATCAAAATCCGGAGCTTAAAGTCTTGAAGGAGTACTGTAAGATGGAAGTGGAAGGACTTTGGGAGGAAGTAAAGCGTTTTGAAAATCCGCACAAATACTATGTAGATATGTCGAAAAAGTTGTGGGAAATAAAGAACGATATGCTTGAGAAGTTCCAAAACGGAGTTATAAATGGAAACAAAGATAGTCAAAATTGATGATAAAAATATAGATATCCGGGCGTTGGAGTGCCTTGGCAAAATCATAAGAGCCGGCGGCCTTGTGGCCTTTCCTACCGAAACGGTTTACGGGCTTGGGGCAGATGCTTTGAACGAAGATGCCGTTAAAAAAATTTTTGAAGCCAAAAATCGACCGGCAGATAATCCGTTGATTGTTCATTTTTGTGAGATTTCGGACATTTCAGAGGTTGCACATTTAACCAACGCGGCAAAAAAGGTACTTGAAAAGTTTTCGCCGGGGCCTTTGACGGTTATTTTGAAAAAGAAGCCAACTGTCGGTAAAAATGTAACGGCAGAGCTAGATACTGTGGCGGTAAGAATACCGGAGAGTAAAACAGCCAGGGCGTTTATAAAGACAGCGGGCCGCCCCATTGCAGCACCTAGTGCCAACCTTTCAGGGAAACCCAGCCCGACCCGATTTGTGGATGTATTTGAGGATATGTCGGGTAGGATTGACGCAATAATTGATGGTGCTGACTGCTCGGTTGGGGTGGAATCTACCGTTTTGGATATGACAGGAGAAAAACCGGTAATTTTAAGACCGGGTGGTGTGACGCTAAAGGAAATTCAAGCGATACTCCCTGATGCCGAGGTGGACAAGCATGTTTTAGAGGCAGTTTCAAAAGACGAAACTCCCAAAAGTCCCGGCATGAAATATAAACACTATGCACCTGATGCGGAGGTTTATGTTATAGAAGGGGACACTAAAAACACCAACGAAAAGATAAGAGAACTACTAGCGGAAAATAGAGATAAAAAGGTTGGGGTTTTCTCTCTTGGAGAGGACTTTTCTGCCGATTGTGTAATCTATGCCGGATGCGACAATAAAGAATATGCAAAAAATCTATTTGCCGCACTAAGAGAGTTTGACCGCCGTGGTATGGATATTGTTTTTGCACAGTTTAAAAATGATGATGACTATGGTTTGGCGGTAAAAAACCGATTATATAAATCGGCGGCAAACCGGGTTTTTAGAGTTTGAGGAGAATATAGATGAATATACTGTTTGTTTGTACTGGTAACACCTGCAGAAGTCCTATGGCGGCTGCCTTAATGAATAAGATTGCCGAGGACGAGGACTTGGATATTCGCATTGAGTCGGCAGGTATATTTGCAGAAGATGGCGAGCCGGCATCAACCGAGGCCATTGTTACCATGAAAAAATACGATATAGATCTTTTGGGGCATCATGCTCAACAGATAAATTCAGAGCTTATAGAAAAAAGCGATTTAATCCTTACAATGACTGAGGGTCAAAAAATGTTATTTGCCGATGTAGCTGATAAAAAGGTATATACCGTTTGCGAATATGCCGGTGTTCCTGGCGACATTGACGACCCTTATGGCGGAGATGTGGAAGAATATGAAGAAGTTGCCGAAATGTTATATCTTGCACTTCAGGCTATGGTGGAGAAATTAAGATGATATCGTTAAGATATATGAAAAAAGAGGACATCGACGGAGTTTTAACGGTTGAAAAAGAGTCCTTTTCAACCCCGTGGACCGAAAAGCTTTTTTATGATGAGGTTGAAAATCCAAGAACTGTTTACTTTGTTGCCGTAACCGATAACGGAGAAATTGTGGGCTATGGTGGAATGTGGCACGTGGTCGATGAGGGACAGATAACCAACATCGCAGTTAAAAAGAATTGTAGAGGCGAGGGTGTAGGGTCAAAGATTCTTGAATCACTTATAAAGTGGGCGAAGGATAATGAAATTTTGGTAATACAGCTTGAGCTAAGAGAAGGAAATACTGCGGCTTTTGGACTATATAAAAAGTACGGTTTTTCCGTGGTTGGAAAGCGAAAGGACTACTATAAAAATCCGACAGAAGACGCAATCTTAATGGATTTAGCAGTAAACTAAAGTGAGGTTTTAAATGGACAAGTTGATTTTGGGAATAGAGAGTTCCTGTGACGAAACTGCGGCAGCGGTTGTTAAAAACGGCACCGAGGTGATGTCGAATATTATAAACACACAAATAGATATACATAAGGTTTATGGCGGAGTTGTGCCGGAAATTGCATCAAGGAAGCATATAGAAAGCATTGACTATGTGGTTGACGAGGCGTTGAAAGAGGCAAATGTCACCTTCCAAGATATTGATGCAATTGCAGTAACTTACGGCCCCGGTCTTGTGGGAGCATTGCTTGTTGGGGTGTCTTTTGCAAAAGGATTAGCATACTCTTTGAAGAAACCGTTAGTGCCGGTTCACCACATAAGGGGACACATAACTGCCAACTTTTTAAATAATCCCGAGTTAAAACCACCTTTTGTGTCCCTTGTTGCATCGGGCGGGCATAGTCATATTGTTTTGGTAAAGAGCCATACCGATTTTGAAATTTTGGGAAGAACAAGAGATGATGCAGCGGGTGAGGCATTTGATAAAATTGCAAGGGTTATTGGACTGGGGTATCCGGGAGGCCCGTTAATTGATAAACTTTCAAAAGAAGGGAATAAGGATGCATTTAAGTTCCCAAGAGTCAGAATGGATAAAGACTCCCTTGACTTTAGCTTTAGTGGGGTGAAGACGGCGGTAATAAACGCACTCCATAAGCTGGACCAACAGGGAATAGCATATAATAAAGCCGATGTTGCAGCAAGTTTTCAAGACGCCGTTACCGATGTCCTTTGTGAGCATACAATAGAGGCGGCAAAAAAGCATAATTCAAAAATTATTGCCCTTGCGGGGGGCGTTGCGTCTAACTCGGAGCTGCGTGAAAAGATGACCAATTGGGCAAAAAAAGGAGGAATAGATGTAATCTATCCTTCTCCCATATATTGTACCGATAATGCCGCAATGATAGCGGCGGCAGGCTATTATGAACTTTTAGCCGGCAAGATTTCCGACCTTGATTTAAATGCAGTGCCGTCACTCACACTCTGATTGAAGAACTGAAGCCAGACGCTCAAGCTCGTCTTTAGTGAGAAGTCGGTTAATGACCGACAAAAGCATATTTGAAGAAATTTTTGAGGGCAAACCCAAAGTATCCAAAAGGGCTTGTCTTTTTTTTGCACTGTTATCTGTCCCTGATAAGCCTAAAAGATATAAATCCGACTTAGTGACCGGGGGAGATTTTTTAGGCATTGTTTTTTTGCCGTCTATTTCGCATCCGGCATCTTTTAAGGCTTTTATTATGATCTCGGGTAAAATCCCCTCGACCCCTAATAACCCTTCCTTGCCGGCTTTAGTCTTTCGCTTTTCTTTACCTTTTACTTCGGGGATGTATGCATGTTTTACCTGTCCCTCGGGGACGAGTTGTTTTATGTGGTTTCGTATTTGAAAGCCTGCGGAATCCGAGTCGGTGAGAATGACAATCCCCATGTTGGCGGCGAGGGTTTTTATCGTATCGGATTTCTTCTTATTATTTATAACACTAAATCCACCGGTTACGAAAATTACACCGTCAATAAAGCTTGAAAGCTTGATTTTATCGTATGTTCCCTCAACAACGATTGCCTCTTTAATTTTATACATCCCGTCATCTCCTTTAGTTTTAATAATGATATCATAAGACCGGGTTAAAGTCAAGATATAAGGGTTTCACCAATGCTTTGGCCATTTCATATTATATATCATACGGGAAAAACCGTAAAAAAGGAAGGAGGATATAATATGGGGAATTTGCTTATAACTGTGGGATCGGTGACAACGGCAAACAGGTTAAACCATCTTCTTTCGGGGGCTATGTGGACCAGGATTATCCATACCCCGATAAAGATTAGTGGTGGGGGTTGTTCATATTCTATTATAACCAAGGGCGAGAATTTAGAGCAGGTTAAGAGAATAATTAATGCTAATAACCTTAAAATTAAAGGCTTTTTTATAGAGATGGAAGCTAAGGGGGAGAAGGTTTATCATGCTTTATCTTGATAATGCGGCAACAACATTGAAAAAGCCGGCAAGAGTCTTTGGGAGTATGATATATAATACGTTTTTTTACAGTGCAAATGCCGGTCACGGAGGTCATTTTTATAGCTTAAAGACAGCATCAAGGGTCTATGAAACCAGTGAGAAATTGGCAGAATTTTTGGGCTGTGAAACCCCTGAGCGAATTGCATTTACACAAAATGCAACCTATGCCCTGAACCTTGGGATAAAAGGGTATGTGAAAAAAGGCGACCATGTGGTAACAACGGCAATGGAGCACAATAGCGTTTTGAGGACTCTTGAGGAGTGGTGCGAATATACTGTGGTGGATGCCGAAAAAGACGGGACTATAAGACCTGAAAAGATAAGACGGGCAATAACCCCTAAGACAAAGCTAATCGTTGTAAACCACGCATCAAATGTATGTGGGACTGTGCAAAATATAGAAAAAATCGGAAAGATTGCAAAAGAAATGGGCGTGGCTTTTATGGTAGATGGGGCACAGAGCGTTGGTGTGATACCGATAGATGTAAAAAAAATGGGGATAGATATGCTGGCCATTTCAGGTCATAAAGGATTGATGTCACCTCTTGGAGTCGGGGCGTTATATGTAAGTGAAAAAATAGAATTAGAACCATTTATCACAGGCGGAACGGGAAGTGATTCAAAAAACCTAAACCAACCAAGACAAATGCCGGACATTCTGCATAGCGGTACTCTAAATGCTCCTGCAATAATTGCATGTGGCAGGGGGATTGACTATATAAATAAGAAGGGAATCAGGGAGATTGAGGAGCAGGAAGTGTATCTTGCCGTAAGACTTATTGAAAAATTAAAGAATATGGATAAAGTGATAGTCTATGGGAAAACTTCAAAGGAGGGGCGAAATTCTACTGTGTTATTTAACATTAAGGGTAAAGACAGCACTGAGGTAAGCGGAATTTTAAACGACCGGTTCGGTATATGTACAAGAGGCGGATATCATTGTGCATATCTTGCGCATAAAGCTATCGGCAGTGACAAGACAGGAGGAGTTCGGGCAAGCTTTGGTATATTTAACACGATTTACTCTGTTGACAGTCTAGCAGATTCAGTGTATAAAATGAGTAAGAGTTGGGAATAATTTATTGGTGGTGGGGGAAGTTTTTCTCTCACCGGGGGTACATATAAAAAATTTTCAAAAAAATAGAAAAAACTGTTGACAAAACAAAACTCTTCTGTTATAATATGTAAGTCGGCGAGAAAAAAGCCGACGATTACGTCTATGCGGGTGTAGTTCAATGGTAGAATCCCAGCCTTCCAAGCTGGTCGCGTGGGTTCGATTCCCATCACCCGCTCCACACGCGCCTGTAGCTCAGTAGGATAGAGCAACTGCCTTCTAAGCAGTGGGTCAGGAGTTCGAATCTCTTCAGGCGCGCCACATTTATTTTAAGGGTGGACTTGCCACATAAAAAGGATTTGCAATCAAGATGACCACTGGCATTAAAATCCACCTTAAATTGATATGGTGGGTATAGTTCAGTTGGTTAGAGCGTCAGATTGTGGTCCTGAATGTCGTGGGTTCAAATCCCACTACCCACCCCACTTACTTTTTTATGGTTAGCCAAGGCTTAACCGCAAGAAATGCGTACTCTTACATAGGGATATAGCCAAGTCGGTAAGGCACCAGATTTTGATTCTGGCATTTCGTAGGTTCGAGTCCTGCTATCCCTGCCAACGGACCATTAGCTCAGTCGGTAGAGCACTTGACTTTTAATCAAGTTGTCCGGAGTTCGAATCTCCGATGGTTCACCAAAAATCGACATTCTTCGACAGAGGAATGTCGATTTTACTTATTACCTATTCACTCTTCACTATTCCCTAAAATAAATGTCGATTTTTGGAAAGTAATAAGTAATAGTGAATAAGGAAGAGGTTAATGTTGCTTTGCTTTCGCAAAGCTTATTTTTATATGACATCTAAATCGTTCGGCTATTTCACAGAAAGCGTAAGCTTTCTATTTCACAATTTACGAAGTAAATTATTTCATATCAGCGAAGTTGATATTTCATTTAAATAATGTCATTAACATCAATAAAATAACACCCGTTCAGGGTGTTATTTTTTCATCATCAATCCTCATGATACCGCCTCCCATACTCAGACGGTGATACCCCAAAATGGCGTTTAAAACTTTTTGAGAAGGTGAATAAATCGGAATATCCGACAGAATTTGCCGCAATAGTTACCGATATGTTATTTTTAGAAATCAGCGATGCGGCAGTATTCATTCTGTAGTTTAAGAGATATTGTTTGGGTGCCATGCCAATTTTTCTTTTAAAAGTAACGGAAAAATATGTCCTGTCAAGATTTAGATGCCGGGCGATTTTTTCGATTGTAATATCGTGCATATATTCTGAATGTATGTATTCTAATGCTAAATCGACGTAATCGGTTTTGGGTTGTTCCTCTTTTGAGAGGAGTGCGAATAGTTCCCATAATTTCCCCGTAAGGTAAGCACTTCTCCCGACGGAGTAGGACTCGCAACCTTTCATTTGCTGGAAGATTTTTTCTGCCTGTGGACATAAAATCACATCTTTTAAATGATTTAAAATTGGACTTTCAGATGTAAAACCAATCCAGATATAGTTCCACGGAAGTTTATCGTCGGCACAGTAATAGACTTCTTCAAATGGTGGAATAACAAACATTTCGCCAGGTTTTACATTATATGTTTTACCCTTGATTTTAAAAAGCCCGCAACCTGATACAACAAAATGAATAAGCCAGTGCGTGCGGATAGCAGGCCCAAAATAGTGGGATTTTGGGCAGTTTTGGTAGCCAAAACTGATGGGATTTAAGTCGCGATAGTGCTCATCTGTAACAATTACATGATGTTTCATAAAAATTTTCACTTCCCTCATAAAACAACAAAATGACAAATTATGCAAACATTATATCATTCCATTTAACCTTTAGTCAATATATAATTTAATAAAAAGGATAAAAGGAGTTGGGTTTGATGAAAATTACGTTTTTAGGAGCAGGAAGCACCGTGTTTGCACGAAACGTCATAGGTGACTGTATGTGTGCAGAGTCTTTAAGAGACAGTGTTTTTGCTCTTTATGACATTGATGCCGGACGTGTGGAGGAGAGCAGGGTCATATTAGAGGCTATGCGTAAGGAAAAAGGTGGTTTCGGAAAGATTGAATGCTATGTTGGTGTTGAGAATCGAAAAGAGGCGCTTCGTGGAGCCGATTTTGTCATAAATGCGATTCAAGTTGGAGGATATGAGCCGTCTACCGTTATAGATTTTGAAATACCAAAAAAATACGGACTTCGCCAAACAATTGCAGACACCCTTGGTATTGGCGGAATTATGCGTGGACTTCGCACAATCCCGGTGATGGAGGATTTTGCCCGGGATATTGAGGAAGTTTGCCCTGATGCTCTGTTTTTAAACTACACAAACCCAATGGCGATATTAACAGGATATATGCAGCACTATACTGGCGTCAGGACTATAGGACTATGCCACAGTGTACAGGTATGCACAGAGCGTTTATTAAAAGAGCTTGGTATGGAGGATAGATTAGAGGGCAGAAAGGAATTGATTGCCGGGATTAACCACATGGCGTGGCTTTTGGAAATAAAAGATAAAAACGGCAATGACCTTTATCCAGAAATTAAGGCAAAGGTTGATGCCTATATAGAAGCCCCTGAGAAAAAGGATAAAGTTCGCATGGATTATATAAGAAATTTCGGGTTTTACTGCACTGAGTCCAGCGAGCATAATGCAGAATACAATCCATATTACATAAAGAGCAAGTACCCTGAACTTATTAAAAAATATAATATCCCACTTGATGAGTATCCGCGTCGTTGTGTAAATCAGGTTGAGGCCTGGAAGAAAGAATACGAGGAAATGCTTGAAAATGGCATTAAAGAGCATTCAAGAAGCCGTGAATACGCATCAAGGATTATGGAAAGTATTGTGGGGGATATTCCGTATAAAATAGGTGGAAATGTCCTAAATAAGGGTCATTTAATAACAAATATTCCGGAGGATGCTTGTGTTGAAGTGCCGTGTCTTGTAGATGGGGCGGGGATTCATCCATGCCATGTTGGAAAACTTCCCGTTCAGTGTGCGGCTATGAATATGACAAATATCAATGTTCAACTACTTACTATTGAGGCGGCAAGAACGCACAAAAAGGAGCATATCTATCAGGCGGCCATGCTGGACCCACATACTTCAAGCGAACTTGACATTGATACAATCAAGAAGATGGTCGATGAACTGATAGATGCACATGGCGACTTCTTGCCAAAATATTTTTAAATTAAGAGGGGGATATAGCATAAAATGACACTTTATGAAGGGATTTTAAGACTTACAGAGTATGGCATAAAAAACGGCTTGATTGAAGAGGAAGACAGAGTCTATATCATAAATAGATTTTTAGAGATATTTGGTGTCGATGAATTTGAAGAGGTAAAAATAACGGGAGACTGCAAATTGGCTGAAATATTAAATTCTCTGACCGACGTTGCCCTTAGTATGGGGCTTTTGGAAAATGACGGGATAACCCAAAGAGATTTATTTGATACAAAACTAATGGGTGTTTTGACGCCGCTACCGAGTAGTGTGATAAAAGAATTTTGGACACTTTATAAAAATGACCCGAAGTTGGCTACCGATTTCTTTTATAAACTCTCCCAGGATACCAACTATATCCGCCGAGACAGGGTGAAGAAAGATAAAAAATGGAAGGTTAAAAGCCGCTATGGTGATATTGAAATCTCTATCAATTTATCAAAGCCGGAAAAAGACCCCAAGGCTATTGCTCTTGCCGGAAAAACCAAGTCGGCAGGATATCCGAAATGTCAGCTTTGCATAGAAAATGAAGGGTATAGAGGAAGAAACAATCACCCGGCGAGACAGAATCACAGAATTATTCCCATTATCATTCAAAACACCGACTGGGGACTTCAATATTCGCCCTATGTTTACTATAATGAGCATTGCATAGTGTTAAATTCTAATCATACACCTATGAAAATTGAGCGGGCAACTTTTGAGAAATTGTTAGATTTTATAGAACAGTTTCCGCACTATTTTCTGGGATCTAATGCGGATTTACCCATTGTTGGCGGTTCAATTTTGAGTCACGACCATTTTCAGGGCGGAAACCACACCTTCCCGATGGAAATAGCAGAGATTGAAAAAAGATACATAGTCCCAGGATTTGAAGATGTGGATGTGGGAATCCTTAATTGGCCATTATCTGTTATACGCCTTAGATCGAAAAACAGAGAAAGTATTATAAATCTTTCTGAACACGTTCTTAATATATGGCGGAATTACACCGATGAGGATGCATATATTTTTGCTGAAACGGACGGCGAAAAGCATAACACAATTACACCTATTGCCCGAATGAAAGACGGGTGTTATGAAATTGACCTGACTCTTCGAAATAACATTATAACCGAGGAGTGCCCACTCGGGTTATACCATCCGCACAATGAAAGGCATCACATTAAGAAGGAAAATATCGGCTTAATTGAGGTTATGGGATTGGCAATTCTTCCTGCAAGACTGGACAAGGAAATGGCGTTACTTTCGGAGTGTTTGGTTGGAAAGAAAAACATTGACGATTTTGAAGAACTTTCAAAGCACAAGAAATGGTCAGAAATGCTAAAAAAAGAATGTGAAATAACCGAGGAAAACGTCAACGAGATAATAGAAAAAGAGATTGGAAAGGTCTTTATTGGAGTATTAGAAGATGCAGGGGTATATAAATGTACGATTGAGGGAAGACGAGACTTTGAGAGATTTATAAAGAGTTTATAGAATAGAAAATCCACCCAAAAGGGTGGATTTTTTAAATCTTCTCAATATATTCTTTTGCATCGGCAATCGCTTTTTTGGTGGTCTCCATTGCAGGCCCGCCGATTAGGTTTCGGTCGTTAACACAAGTCTCCATTGAGATTGCATCATAGATATCGTCTTCAATAATGTCGGAGAATTCCTTAAATTCTGCCATGGTAAAATCGTCTAAATCCTTTTTATGCTCGATTGCATAGAAAACCATTCTTCCAACAACCCCATGGGCTTCTCTAAATGGCAGGCCTTTTTTTACAAGGTAGTCTGCAAGGTCGGTTGCATTGGTAAATCCGCCTTTTGCACCCTTTAGCATGGTATCTTTATTTACCTTCATTGTGGCAATCATATCGCAGAAAACCGGAAGGCAAAGGGTGACGGTGTCAATAGAGTCAAAAATCGGCTCTTTATCTTCCTGCATATCTTTATTGTATGCAAGGGGGATTCCCTTCATAGTAGTTAAAAGTCCCATAAGATGCCCGTAAACTCTGCCGGTTTTACCACGGATTAACTCAGCCACGTCGGGGTTTTTCTTCTGTGGCATAATAGATGAGCCGGTGGAGAATGCATCGTCCATTTCAACAAAGGAGAACTCGTGGCTGGACCATAAAATTAACTCCTCCGAAAAACGGGATAGGTGCATCATAATAATCGAAAGACAGCTAGCAAGTTCGATTACAAAATCTCTGTCTGAAACTCCGTCTAGTGAGTTTTTGGTAACGGCAGAAAAACCAAGTTCTTCTGCTACAAACTCACGGTCTAGGGGATAGGTTGTGCCGGCCAAAGCCCCTGAGCCTAACGGCATAACATTCATTCTCTTTTTGCAGTCGGAAAGCCTTTCTAAATCCCTTTTAAACATCTCAAAATATGCCATTAAGTGATGGGCGAAGGTGATAGGCTGTGCCTTTTGTAAATGAGTGTAGCCCGGCATAATTGTTGCGGTATGTTCCTCTGCCAAGTCGGTTAAGACTATTAAAAGATGCTTTAACATTTCGGCAATTTTCATGCTTTCGTCTTTTAGGTACATTCTGATGTCGAGGGCTACCTGGTCGTTACGGCTTCTGCCGGTATGTAAGCGTTTTCCTGCCTCGCCGATTCGCTCGATTAAAAGCTTTTCAACGTTCATATGGATATCTTCTGCATCAATTTCAAATGTGACTTTATTCTCCTCAATATCTGAAAGAATTTCTTTTAAGCCCGATACAATAAGCTCTGCATCAGCTTTTGGGATAATGCCCTGATTTCCAAGCATTGTGGCATGGGCAATACTTCCCGTGATATCCTGACGGTACATTCTTTGGTCAAATCTAATGGAAGAGTTAAAGTCGTCTACCTTTTTATCGGTATTTTTCTGAAATCTTCCGCCCCAGAGTTTCGCCATTTTTTATCCTCCTGAAAAATTTAAATATTCCCGCAAAAACTTGCAGGAATATCTAAAATTATTTGTTTTCTTCAGCCTTTTTTTGCATCATTGCTCTAACCTTTAGCGGTAAGCCGAACAGGTTAATAAAGCCTTCTGCATCCTTGTGGCTATATAGCTCCTGACTGTCGCCGAAGCTTGCAATATCTTCGTTATATAGTGAATATGGGCTCTTTGCACCGGCAGGTGTAACAGAACCTTTATAAAGTTTTAGTCTAACTTCACCTGTAACGGTTTCTTCCATAGAATCCACCATCTTAGATAGTGCCTCACGAAGAGGTGTGTACCACTTTCCGTCATATACAAGCTCTGAGAACTTGATTGCAGCCTGACGCTTAAAGCTTTGAGTGTCACGGTCAAGACATAGGTATTCTAGCTCTTCTAACGCCTTATAAAGGATAGTTCCGCCCGGTGTTTCATAAACGCCTCTTGACTTCATACCAACAAGTCTGTCTTCAACTATATCTGCAACACCAACGCCGTATGCACCGCCAATTTCGTTTAGCTTTTCAACTAACTCACGTGGGCTTAATTTTTCACCGTCTAGTGATACAGCGTCACCCTTTTCAAAACCGATTGTGATATACTTTGCTTCGTCCGGTGTCTTTTCAACAGGAACGGTAAGCTTTAGAAGATTATCAAACTGCGGTTCGTTTGCCGGGTCTTCCAAATCCATACCTTCGTGGCTTATGTGCCAGATGTTTCTGTCTCTTGAATATAAATCCTTCTTTGTTACAGGGATTTCGATATTATGTGCTTCTGCATAGTCAACAGCGTCTTCTCTTGACTTAATATCCCAGATTCTCCAAGGAGCAATAATCTTTAAGTGTGGTGCTAAAGCCTTGATTGTAAGCTCGAAACGAACCTGGTCGTTACCCTTTCCTGTAGCACCGTGGCAGATTGCTGTTGCACCCTCAGCTAATGCAATTTCAACTAGTCTTTTTGCGATAATCGGTCTTGCGTGAGATGTACCTAAAAGATACTTTCCTTCATAAACTGCACCGGCCTTAAGAGTTGGGAATATGAAGTCTTTTACATATTCGTCTCTTAAATCTTCCAAATACAATTTTGAAGCACCAGCTTTTTTTGCACGTTCTTCAAGGCCTTCTGTTTCCTTACCCTGACCAACGTCACCGCATACTGCGATAACTTCACAGTCGTAGTTTTCCTTTAACCAAGGAATAATAATTGAGGTATCGAGTCCTCCTGAGTAAGCTAATACAACTTTTTCTTTTGACATGGTTGCAATTCCTCCTAAAATAGTATAAAATATATGTATTAAAAATGATTTTAAAAAAACATTTTAATATTTCCTAATTATTATACATCAAATATTTATAATATGCAATAGAGAAATGTAATAAATAATAAAAAAAAGAGAGGCGTTTTTTGTGATAATTTTAGGTATCGACCCCGGATATGCAATCGTAGGGGTGGGAGTAATAGAATATAAGGGCAATAAATTCAGGCCCATTGAGTATGATGCTATAACCACCCACTCGTCAATGGCGTCGAGCTTGAGACTCAAATGGATATACGATGAAATATGCATTTTTTTGGATAAATATAAACCCGATGCGGTTGCAATAGAAGAACTTTTTTTCAACACCAACGCAAAAACTGCGATTTTAGTGGCACAAGCAAGAGGTGTGTTGGTAGTTGCCGCAACAAATAGAGGAATCCCTGTATATGAATATACGCCTTTACAGATAAAGCAGGCGGTGACAGGGTATGGTAGAGCCGAAAAGCAACAGATTCAGCAGATGGTGAAGATGCTTTTAAATTTAAACGCCGTTCCCAAACCCGACGATGCGGCAGATGCTTTGGCTGTTGCTATATGCCACGCCCATTCGGGGAAGATAAACGAGGAGTTCGGGTTAAATAGGCTATAAAATTTGTCAAAAGAATGTAATATAATCTTAACGGTTAAGTCGTTGACTTGGCCGTTTTTTTGTTTTATTATATAATAGGGTGTAAAATACGCTACACTTATAATTTTTTAAAAGAGGAATGGCTATGTATTACTATATAAAGGGCGAATTTGTGAAAAAAGGTGATAGCTTTATAGTTATCGATGCAGGCGGTGTTGGATATAAAATCTACACATCGGCTATGGCAATCGGCAAGATGCCTGAGGTTGGGGAAGAGGCAAAGATTTATACATATCTTCACGTAAGAGAGGATACCTTCGACCTATATGGTTTTCCAACTAACGACGAGCTTTTGATGTTCCAAAACCTTATATCGGTATCAGGCGTAGGCCCAAAAGTCGGTCTTGCAATTCTATCTGTTTTAACTCCTCAGGAGATTATAGTTGCAATCATGAAAAAAGATATAAAGGCAATCACAAAAGCGCCGGGGGTAGGGCCAAAAGTTGCAGAGAGAATAATATTAGAGCTTAAGAATAAAATCAAGGATATTGACGCTATCCCTGAAGAATACGGGAATTTTGATAATTCCGACACAGAAAATGAGGCGGTTTTAGCACTTGTGAGTCTTGGATATTCTCAAGCCGAGGCAAAGAAAGCGGTAGGCTTGGTAAGTGGTGACTTAGGTGTTGAGGAGATAATAAAAGAAGCCTTGAAAAAACTTATGAGGTAGGTGATAGATTGTGATATTTAGCGAAGACGAAAGAATAGTTACAAGTGAATATACCGAGGCGGATATGGAGATAGAAACGGGACTAAGACCTCATAAATTAGAGGAATATGTGGGTCAGATAAAGGCAAAGGACAATCTATCTATCTACATAAAAGCCGCCCTTGACCGCCATGAGGCACTAGACCATGTGTTATTATACGGTCCACCGGGGCTTGGTAAGACTACCTTAGCCGGTGTTATTGCCAATGAGATGGGAGTAAATATCAGGGTTACAAGCGGACCTGCCATAGAAAAGGCGGGGGATTTGGCGGCAATTTTAACCAACCTTTCTCAGCACGATATCCTTTTTATCGACGAGATTCATCGCCTTAGCCGTACTGTTGAGGAGATTTTATATCCTGCAATGGAGGACTATGCATTAGACATCATAATCGGAAAAGGGCCGTCGGCAAAGTCTATTCGTTTGGATTTACCAAAATTTACCCTGATTGGTGCAACAACAAGAGCCGGAAACTTAACAGCACCTCTAAGAGACAGATTCGGCGTGCTTTTGAGACTAGAACTATATGAAGTGGACGAGCTTATAAAGATTATAACCCGTTCTGCAAAGCTATTGAACGTTGAAATCGCACCCGACGGTGCAAAAGAGATTGCAATGAGGTCACGTGGAACCCCGAGAATTGCAAATAGACTCTTAAAGCGAGTTCGTGACTATGCTCAGGTAAAATACGACGGAGTTATAACAAAGCAGGTCGCTGACGAGGCACTGCTTTCTATGGAAATAGACAGCAAGGGTCTTGATAACATCGACCATAAAATGATTTTAACTATGATTCAAAACTTCGGCGGCGGTCCTGTCGGGTTAGATACCCTGGCGGCAACCATCGGCGAGGATTCAAATACAATTGAGGATGTATATGAGCCATATTTGTTACAATTAGGATTTCTTGCAAGAACTCCTAAAGGGAGAATTGTGACAAAGCTTGGCTATGAGCATTTTAATATGCCGTATACCGAGTAATTTTTAAAAAAGTGTGGATATGGAGGGAGTGAAAAAGGGTTTTGAAAAGGATTTTTGCGACAATTTTTAGTCTTATAATATTAACTTTATCCCTGCCGGCGTCGGCAAAGGGAATTGAGCTTTTTTATGATAATGAATATCATCTTTATAAGGGGAGTATATTTTCACTTTATGTAAATGATACCCCGGTTCAGTCTGTAATGGAGCCGATTATATTTAATAACCGGGCGTTAGTGCCATTAAGAGAAGTATTTGAAGGCTTGGGTCAAAAGGTGGAATATGATAATTTGACAAAGGAAATTACAGTTTCGGGTGGTGAAAAATCGGTAAAACTTCAGATTGGGAACCCGACGGCTTATATAGACGGCAAGGAAACCACAATACCTGACGGTGTTGTGCCAAAACTCATAACCAAGGTGGGAGTGGAAACCAAGACCATGGTGCCGGTTCGGTTTGTATCGGAGAATGTGGGACTTTTGGTGAATTTTGATGAGAAAAACGGTGCGATAAGGATAAATAACCCGGAGCCTCAAAAACCGGAAGAGCCGGAAGAACCCGAGGAGGAAAAGATAATCATAAAAGCACCGGTAATAACCGAAAAGAGTGACCGTGTGACCCAGATTAAGATAAAACTGTCTTCGGCTATGGAGAATAAATTTAAGACGTCAGTAACATCGGCAGGGGTATTATATTTTGATATAGAAAATGCAGAATATGAAGGAAAGTCACAGACAGAGGTAAACCATGGAGCAGTTAAGATGGTAAGACTGGGACTTCACGAAGATTACACAAGAGTTGCCGTTGATATGGAAGACTACTTAAAGTATGACACTGCTATTTCTGCAGACAAAAAGACTATAACCATAATTGTAACTAAAAAATCGGAGAACTCGGAAGAAGAACCGGATGACGAGGAGATACCAAACGACGAGGAAGAAAAAGACCCTGAAGAAGGTGAGGGTGACGCTCCGGTAGAGGTGCCTGAAAATGATACTGTTACGGTAGATGTTAAAGGTATGATGGATTACACTCCGTCAGAGGGTGTGAAATATGTTATAATTGATGCAGGTCACGGCGGAACCGACCCGGGGGCACAAGGTATAATAGAAGATAAAAAATATAACGAAAAGGATATAAATTTAAGTGTTGCAAAAATGGTACGGGATAAGCTGGAAGATGAGGGCGTTAAGGTTATTATGACTCGGGAAACCGATACCTTCCCGACCCTGCAGGAGCGTCCGAAACTTGCAAACAGTATGGACGCGGCAATGTTTGTGAGTATCCATGTAAACTCTGCTGCCAATGCCCCGAAGGCAAACGGTATTGAGGTTTATTATGCAAAAGGTAATAACGAAAACTATTATGGCACCACATCCAAGGCATTGGCTACATCTGTTTTAAATTCAATGTTAGCTTCAACCGACGCATTCAGCCGTGGGGTGAAGGTGGAAAGCCATCTGGTAACAAGAAAGAGTCTGATGCCGGCAATTTTGGTAGAGGTTGGATTTATCAGTAATGAAGAAGAAATTCTAAAGCTAATCGACGAAGATTATCAGGAGCTTTTAGCTGACGGCATTGTGGAAGGGATATTGGCACATTTAGATAAGATTGAAGTGCCGGATAGACGTGAGCTTGCCGAGATGATGGTCGCAAAAGAAATAGGCGAGGAAAAAGCAAAGGAATATATTGAAAAAGTGTGGAAATAGACTATGTTTGAAACTAAGGATTTTTATTATGACCTGCCCGAGGAATTGATTGCACAGACTCCATTAAAAAACAGGGCAGAATCAAGGCTTATGTGCCTTGATAAAAAAAGTGGTGAAATTTCACATAAGCATTTTTATGATATTTTAGATTATTTAACCGAAGGCGACGCATTGATTTTAAATGACACAAAGGTTCTTCCGGCAAGACTTTATGGTGAAAAAGAGGGAACGGGCGGTGCAATAGAGTTTTTGCTCTTAAATAAAAGGAGCCTTGATGAATGGGAAGTAATCTTAAAGCCGGGCAGACGTGCAAAACCGGGTGCTAGATTCATATTTGGTGGCGGGAAACTAAAAGCTGAGGTCTTGGATATCGTAAATGAAGGAAACCGTCTTGTAAAGTTTTATTACGACGGCGTATTTGAAAATATCCTGGATGAGCTGGGTGAAATGCCGCTGCCGCCATACATTACCGAAAAGCTTGAAGATAAAAATCGCTATCAGACCGTGTATGCACGCCACGAAGGTTCGGCGGCAGCTCCTACTGCCGGGCTTCACTTTACCGAAGAGCTTTTGGAAAAGATAAAGAATAAGGGTGTAAATATTGGGTATGTTACCCTTCATGTGGGACTCGGAACCTTCAGACCCGTAAAGGTAGAAAATATCTCGGACCACAAGATGCACTCGGAGTTTTACGTGATGCCACCTGAAACCGCAGAGCTTATAAATAAAACCAAGTCTAGCGGGAAACGTGTTATTTCTGTTGGAACAACTGCAACGAGGGTTATGGAAACAGTTGGAGCAAAGGGTGAGATTAAAGCCGATTCCGGCTGGACAGATATTTTTATATATCCGGGAAAAGAGTTTCGGGTAATAGATGCCTTAATTACCAACTTTCATCTGCCTGAATCTACCTTGATTATGCTTGTAAGTGCTCTTGCCGGGCGAGAGAACGTACTGAATGCCTACGATGTGGCGGTAAAGGAAAAGTATAGATTTTTTAGCTTTGGCGATGCGATGTTTATTCAATGAGTTTCATTGAATAAACAAGGGAAGAGGTAATAGCGAATAGTGAAGAGGTTTGGTAGGTTTTCGCTTTTAGCGAAAACCTGAAAACCGTATTTTGTGGAGGAAGAGTATGAGGGAAACTGTTAAAAGAGATATTGGAATAGACCTTTTGAAGGTTTTTGCAATCTTTGGGGTTTTGATAATCCATACATGCTCATACGATGCACCAATCGGGACCTCTAATTGGTATGGGAGCCTTTTTTGGGGGTCTTTGAGCCGTGCCTCAGTTCCGATATTTTTAATGACAAGCGGTGCTATGATGCTTTCAAAGGATTACACCCTAAAAAAGCTATTTACAAAGAATATTTTAAGAATTATAATCGCAATGTTTTTCTGGGCGACTCTTTATAAAGCCTTTCATCTTTATATCGACTCAAATCTTACAAAAGACACATTTTTACAGGGTATAAAAGAGGTCCTTCTCTTTAACCAGGAGTTTCACTTTTATTATCTTCATATGATATTGATTGTATATTTATTCCTGCCAATTACAAGGATAATTGTAAAAAATGCGACAAAAAAGCAAATGCAGTATCTTTTGGGGATATGGTTTTTCCTTGCAATCTTTTTGCCAACGGCAATGCCATATAAACCGCTTAGTATGATGGGTATACGGGGTATGTGGCCGATTGGAATTACTTATGCATCTATTGGTTATGGAATCTTGGGTTATTACATTAAAAAGCACCCGATTCCGAGATTGATTTCAATTATTCTGATTTTAGCAGGATTTTCGGTAATATTTTTCGGAACTTCTTATATGTCTTTAAAATATAATATGTTATATGAACATTTTCTTTCGGGGACAGGTATTGGTGCCTTTACTATGGCAGTCGGAATTTTTGGGTTTTTAAGCCGGGTTAATGTTAAAAATAAAGGCATAGAGAAGACGGCGATTGGGATTTCAAAGGCATCCTTCCTGGTTTATTTGGTTCACGTATTCTTTTTGATTATAATGAAAGAGGTTGGAATTACAGTAGGATTTTGTCCATATGTAATCTCGATCCCTGTACTTTCGTTGGTTAATTTGGCGGCATCATTAGCGGTGTATGCTATATTATCCCGGATACCGGTATTGAGAAATTGGGTTATTTAAAAGATATAAAATATTAATAACAGGAGAAAATTATGTTTGAGGTATTACACAAAAACGGTTTGGCAAGACGTGGTCGCTTTCATACAGTCCACGGAACTATTGAAACGCCGGTTTTTCAGAACGTTGGAACGATTGCCGCAATAAAAGGTGCGGTTTCCACAATGGACTTAAAAAATCTTGGCTGTCAGGTGGAACTGTCCAACACTTATCACTTGCATCTTCGACCGGGCGATAAGGTGGTAAAGGCTATGGGCGGCCTTCATAAATTTATGAACTGGGATAGACCAATCCTCACCGATAGCGGCGGATTTCAGGTTTTCTCCCTTGCGTCTTTGAGAAAAATCACCGAAGAAGGGGTAAGCTTTAACTCTCATATCGACGGGAAAAGGATATTTATGGGGCCTGAGGAGAGTATGCAGATTCAGTCAAACCTTGCATCGACCATTGCTATGGCGTTTGATGAGTGTGTGGAAAATCCGGCACCCTATGACTATGTAAAGAAGTCAACCGACAGAACCTATAGATGGCTTGAGCGATGTCAGGCTGAAATGAAAAGGCTAAATTCCTTAGATGATACGATAAATAAAAATCAGATGCTTTTCGGAATCAATCAGGGCGGAATTTTTGATGATTTAAGAATTGAGCATATGAAGAGAATTGCCAAACTAGACCTTGACGGTTATGCCATTGGCGGTCTTGCGGTAGGAGAGAGTCACGAGGAGATGTATCATATTTTAGATGTAACCCTTCCGTTTGCACCTGAGAATAAGCCAAGATACTTAATGGGGGTTGGAACGCCTGCAAATATAATTGAGGGAGTTGCGAGAGGTATTGACTTTTTCGATTGCGTTATGCCATCAAGAAATGCACGCCACGGATTTTTGTTTACCAAAAACGGCACAATAAATATAATGAATCAAAAGCATGAGTTGGATTCGTCCCCAATAGACCCTGAGTGTACATGTGAGGCGTGCCGGAACTACTCTAAAGGCTATATAAGACACCTCTTTAAGGCGAAAGAAATGCTTGGAATGAGACTTTCGGTTATTCATAACCTTCATTTTTATAATCAGCTTGTAGCTGATATAAGACAGGCTATCGAAGAGGATAGGTTTGAAGAATTCAGACGTGAGAATGTAGAGAAGATGTCAAGAAGAATTAAATAAAAATTTGGAGGATAATATGGCAGCAAAACCAAAAAAGCATTTATCTTCGGCTCAGATAATTCTCTTTGGATTTTTGGGAGTAATACTTTTGGGAGCACTTCTTCTGATGTTACCGATATCATCAAAATCAGGGAATATAACGCCGTTTTTAGATGCCTTCTTTACCTCGACTTCTGCCACTTGTGTTACAGGGCTTGTTGTTAAAGATACGGCTACATATTGGTCGGAGTTCGGGCAGTTTATAATCCTTTTGCTTATTCAAATCGGAGGCTTGGGTGTTGTAACCATTGCCGTATCGTTGGCTGTGCTCTCAGGAAAAAAGATTGGGCTTATGCAAAGAAGCACAATGCAGGAGTCGATTTCAGCTCCGAAAATTGGCGGAATGGTGAAACTGACAGGATTTATATTAAAAGGTACATTTTTAATTGAACTTCTGGGGGCTTTGTGTCTTATGCCTGTATTTATTGGAAGTTTTGGCAAAAAAGGAATATGGATGTCCTTTTTTCATTCGGTTTCTGCTTTTTGTAACGCGGGATTTGACCTTATGGGCGGAGTGGAAAAGTTTTCTTCTTTAACGACCTATGCCGGCTCGGGTGTTGTAAATATTGTTATAATGACCTTGATTGTTGTGGGCGGTATTGGATTTTTGGTATGGGAGGACATAAAAACCAACAAGTGGAAGATAAAAAGATATAAAATGCAAAGTAAGGTAGTTTTGATTACAACGGCAATCCTTATTATTCTGCCATTTATATATTTTTATTTTGTAGAATATTCATCAGAAAGTGGTGGCAGAAGGTTTTTGGTATCGCTTTTTCAGGCAGTCACTCCAAGAACCGCCGGATTTAACACGGCAGATTATTCTGCTATGAGCGAAACAGGAAGAACGATAACGATATTGTTAATGTTAATCGGCGGTTCGCCGGGATCTACCGCCGGCGGTATGAAGACAACTACAGTTGCCATATTGATGTTTTCCGCTGTTTCGGTATTCAGAAGGAAAAATGACATAGAATGTTTTGGCAGAAGAGTTTCGGAAGATAGCATAAAAAATGCAGCGGCGATTCTTCTTATGTATCTGGTGCTTTTTGTAGGCGGCGGACTTTTAATAAACGCTTTAGAAAATGTACCTGTGGGCATCTGTTTTTTTGAAACGGCATCTGCAATAGGTACAGTAGGACTTTCTATGGGTCTTACTCCAACCTTGGGGGCGGCTTCCAAGGTGGTGCTTGCCGTATTAATGTTTTTTGGAAGAGTGGGCGGATTGACAGTTATCTTTGCAACTTTAACGCCCAAAAACAGAAATTTATCAAAAAAACCCATGGAAAAGATTACAGTGGGCTAAGGAGGAATTTTTATGAAATCGGTGTTGTTGATAGGTATGGGACGTTTTGGAAGACACATTGCAAAAAAATTATCCCAGCTTAACCATCAGGTAATGGCAATAGATAAGTGTGAAGAAAATATTGATGAAATTCTTCCTTATGTTACCAATGCACAGATTGGCGACAGTACTAATGAGGAATTTTTAAAAAGCCTTGGAGTTAATGATTATGACCTTTCAATAGTTGCCATAAGTGAAGACTTTCAAAGTTCACTTGAAACCACATCTCTTTTAAAAGAGCTTGGTGCAAAAATGATTATATCCAGAGCGGAAACTGATATTCATGCAAAGTTTTTGACCCGAAATGGTGCAGATGAGGTCATATATCCTGAAAAACAGGTAGCCGACTGGACTGCCATAAGATACACATCAGACCACATCTTAGATTATATTGAAATAAATGATAAATATGCAATATATGAAGTGGAAATTCCGGGAAATTGGATTGGAAAGACTATTATGGAATTGGATATCAGAAAGAAGTTCAACGTAAACGTAATGGCTTTGAAGACTGACGGAAAGCTTTCTATGTCTGTTAGTCCGGAACAAATTCTTGAAAAAAATCAAACTTTACTTGTAGTGGGAGAGTATGAAGATATTCAAAAATGCTTTCATATATAAAAACTAACCGCCAAGTGTCGGATTTTAGTCTGACACCTGGCGGTATTTTTTACAATTATTTTTTATGTCTAATTAAACCTATAGCCTTTGAAATCTCCATAATAATGAGCGGTACAAGGATTAACCCGAAGCAAAGAAGATAAAGTTTAATCGGTAAGGCAATGAGCCCGAATGCAACACGAAGGGGGGTAAATATTACTACTAATACCAACAAGATTGAAATCAATGCGGCACCATTTAATTTCTTGTTTGTAAAAGCTCCGATTTTAAACAATGATTTATCCGACCTCATATTGTATGCCTGAATTACCTGAGAAAGTGCGAGGGTCATAAATGCCATAGTCTGACCACCCGCGAGCTTTCCGGTTAGAGTTTCGCCAACTCGAAAAGCTACCAGTGAAAGAATAGCAAACATAACACCTTGTAAAACAACTCGGATTCCAAGACCGTGTGCGAAAATTCCTTCATTTTTAGGTTTTGGCTTTCGGGTCATTATGTCGTTTTCTACCGCTTCCATACCAAGGGCAATGGCAGGCATACTGTCGGTAACTAAGTTAATCCATAAAAGCTGCATTGATAAAAGCGGAGTTTTGTGCCATAAAAGCATTGCCACAAATACAGTTATAACCTCACCAATGTTTGTGCCGAGAAGGAAGCCCACAACTTTTTTGATGTTATCATAGATGCCCCTGCCTTCTCTTACGGCATCAACGATTGTAGCAAAGTTATCGTCGGTGAGGGTCATGTCGGCAGCACCCTTGGCAACGTCTGTGCCGGTGATACCCATAGCACAACCGATATCGGCAGCCTTTAGGGCGGGTGCATCGTTTACGCCGTCGCCTGTCATTGAAACTACTTGGTCCCGTCTTTGCCAAGCCTTTACAATTCTGATTTTATTCTCAGGCGACACTCGGGCGTAAACTGAGATTTTTTCAACCACACTGTCGAGTTCACGGTCGGTCATGGCATCCAGCTCCGAACCGGTTATTGCCATATCCCCGTCTTCTAATATTCCTAATTCCCTTGCGATTGCAGAGGCAGTAACAACATGGTCACCGGTTATCATAATTGGCTTGATGCCGGCTTTTCTACAGATTGCCACGGCATCTTTTGCCTCAGGTCTTGGCGGATCAATCATGCCGACCAAACCCATAAAGGTTAAGCCGTTTTCAAGAACTTCCGGAGCAGGGACATTGTCAATCTCTTTATATGCAACCGCAAGAACTCTGAGGGCATTTTCGCTCATGCTCTCGGTAATCTCTTTTGCTTTTTCGAGGTTTCCTTTTATACAACGGCTTGCCATCACATCAAAAGCACCTTTTACAATGCAAATATTTTTCCCGTCGATTTTATTTACCGTAGTCATAAGCTTTCGGTCTGAATCAAATGGGATTTCGGCAAGACGTGGGAATTTAGAGTTTAGGTCTTCCTTTTCCATGCCGTTTTTGTGGGCGGCTAATACTATTGCGGTCTCGGTCGGGTCGCCTATATGTTTTTCTTCGGTTTCGGTGATTATTACCGACCCGTCGCAACAAAGTGTTGCATATTTTAAAAGCTCCTTGACCTTTTCGGAACAGTTATTTGATATATCTTCAGTATCATTGTCTCCGTCAACAAAGGACTTGGTCAGGGTCATACGGTTTTGAGTCAGAGTTCCTGTTTTATCCGAGCAGATAATTGATGCACTGCCCAAGGTTTCAACGGCAGGAAGCCTGCGAATCAGTGCATTTTTCTTAACCATTCTCTGAACACCGATAGAGAGTACAACGGTTACAATAGCAGGAAGTCCCTCAGGGATTGCTGAAACTGCCAAAGACACAGAGGTCATAAATATTTCAAGTACCGGGATATTATTTAAAATTCCCACAATAAAGATTATGCCACAAGCAAGAAGTGCCAAAATTCCAAGATATTTTCCGAGCTGTGCAAGTTTTTCCTGAAGTGGTGTCTGACCGCCTTCTTCATTATCCAAAAGGTTTGCAATTTTACCCATTTCGGTGTCCATACCTGTTGCGGTAACAATGGCGGTGGCGGTACCGTAGGTGATAGAGCAGCCTGAGAAAACCATATTGGTTCTGTCACCCAATGGTGCATCGTCTTTTACCTCGGCTTCGGCATCCTTTTCAGAAGGCACAGACTCACCGGTGAGAGCCGATTCCTCACTCTTTAAGCTTACGCTTTTTAGTAGCCTTGCATCTGCCGGAACAAAGTCGCCGGCTTCAAGTTTTATTATATCGCCCGGCACAAGGAAAGCGGCGTCAATCAGCTCTTCCTTGCCGTCACGGATTACCCTTGCGTGGGGTGCTGACATATTCTTTAAGGCATCCAGGGCCTTTTCCGCTTTACTCTCCTGCATAACACCGATTACGGCATTTAACACGACGATTAAAAGAATCAGTGCCGGTTCAAAAAATTCTGCCGGATTTTTTTCAATGCAGGCAATCACGAAAGATATCCCTGCCGCAATCAAAAGAATTAAAATCATTACGTCTTTGAATTGCTCTAAAAATCTTTGAAAGTTTGTTTTTTTCTTCTTTTCCTTTAGCTTATTTTCACCGAATTCGGATTTTAACTTCTCGACTTTGTCGGGAGTAAGCCCTGAATTTTCATCAGAATTCAGATGTTTTATGACATCATCTTTTTTTTGGCTATAAAATTGCATTTTATTGATTCCTCCATAATTTTTATAGAACTATAGTATTTTACCATATAATTTAAAATTTTACAACGGCATAAAATGAAAAATTTGTTATATTTTTTTGGATATATTGTTAAATATGGAAAGAAAGTTATTGGTTTTACTTGAAAATAACTTTTAAGTGGTGTATAATTTGAAAAAAAAGATTGTATATTTTCGGTTTATTTTAATATATAATAAATTTTTGGCATATAATTTAGAGTTTATAATAAAAGGAGTGGATATTCATGAAGATATGTGTATTTGGTGCGGCAAGCAACGAAATCAACAATACCTATATCGAGGCGGTTGAAAAGCTTGGCGAGGAGCTTGCAAAAAGAGGCCATGAGCTTGTGTTTGGTGCAGGCGGAAATGGTCTTATGGGTGCAGTTGCCCGTGGAGTTTACCGTGGCGGCGGAAAAATCTATGGAATCATACCCAAGTTTTTTAAGGACGAAGAAATCGAGCTTATATTTGATAAATGTGACGAACTAATCTATACAGAAACTATGGCAGATAGAAAATCTTTAATGGAAGATATGGCAGATGCGTTTATCACAGTTCCGGGTGGTATCGGGACATTTGAGGAGTTTTTCCAGATGATGACCCTAAAACAACTGGGTCGCCACACAAAACCTATGGGACTTTTCGATATAAACGGATATTTTGTGGATTTGGAGGCATTTTTAAAGAAGTCGGTTAGCGAGAGATTTATTCGTGAGGACTGTAAAATGCTATATAGATACTCAACCGATATGGCGGAAATTTTTGATTATATTGAAAATGACAAGCGAATTAAAAAGGATGTTCATGATTTGAAAATTGGATAATAGATGAAAATTTCAACCTTAAAAGTATGGTTAATTTTATGAAAGGAACCGGAATTTATGCTAACCAATCTTTTAATCAGAATGTTTATTAAGGATAAGGATAATATAAAAAACCAGATAGTCAGAAAAAAATATACAATGCTTGCAGGCGTTACCGGAATATTTGCAAATTTATTGCTGTTTTTGGTGAAATTTTTGGCGGGACTTTTCTCGGGCTCGGTTGCAATTATAGCCGACGGGTTTAATAACTTATCCGACAGTGCATCGTCGGTTGTGGCAATGCTGGGATTTCGGATGTCGGGAAAGCACGAGGACAAAAAGCATCCTTTAGGTCACGGAAGATATGAATATATAACCGCATTTATTGTGGATATAATTATTGTTGTTGTAGGCGTTGAGCTATTTAAAGCATCAATTGAAAAGATAATTTCTCCGAGGTTACCGGGAATAACCGGAGCAACCTTAATTGTGCTTGGGATTTCGGTGATATTAAAGCTATGGATGTTTTTCTTTTATCGAAAACTAGGGAGAAAAATAAATTCCATTACCCTGACCGCTGTTGGAACAGATAGCCTAAGCGACGTTTTCGCAACGGGTATCGTTATAATATCAGCAATAATCTCCAAAATCTGGGGATTTTATATCGACGGATATGCAGGACTATTGGTTGCAGGGTTTATCGTGTTTAGCGGCATAAAGGCAGCAAAGGACACGGTGGAGCTTTTGCTTGGTGCATCTCCAGACCCTGAGCTTGTTGAAAAGATTTATGATTTTATAAAGGCATACCCTGAGGTTTTAGATATACATGACCTTATGGTACACGACTACGGTCCGGGCAAACAGATTTTCACCTTCCATGCCGAGGTGTCATCGGAGAGCGATCTTTTACATGCCCACGATGTTATAGACGGCCTTGAGAGGGATATGGAAAGGGAATTTGGAAGTATCGTGACAATTCACCTAGACCCCATTGCCGTTTCCGACGAAGAGGTTGATAAGATGCGAAAATTTATAGAAGATGCGGTAGGGGAAGTGGATAGTACCTTTACAATCCACGATTTCCGAATGACAACGAGCGAAAATAATGTTACGGTAATCTTTGACCTCTTAATCCCCAGTGATTCTAAATTCAGTGATGAGGTGGCAAAAGACAAGGTAACTGAAAAAATTTCAGAGAAAAACCCTGACCTTCGGACAGTGATTAAGGCAGAACACCCATTCATATAGAAAAAAGAGAAATGTCTTTTGAAAAGACATTTCTCTTTTTCTATTATTTTCTGTCGTCGTACATTTCCATGGCTTTTGCAATATCATCAAAGCTATTGCAATGACCGTTTTTAACATAAAGGTAAGAAGTGGTCATACCACTTATTAAACAGCTTTCAATGTCAAGGTCACCCAAAAGACCGGCTGAGAATCCGCTATTGAAGTTATCGCCGCCGCCTGTTGTCTTCTTTGGATTTTCACATACAATACCCTGAACCTCAACTTCGCCGCCGTCATATACTGCTGCGGAACTGTCCACCGGGTGGATTATTACAGTACCAATACCCGAGAACTCCTTAATTTTTCTTGCAATTGGAAGTGAGCCACTATACTCACCTTCGCCTAAGATTTGGTGCATAACCATAGCCTCACTCTTATTAAGACCTAAGTAGGTCGGAGCGTACTCGCTATATTTTCCAAACATCTTAAGAGCTGCCTTAATTTCTTCCGGCTGACGCTTTGCACAGTCTGCAATGTCTATGTAGATTTTTCTGTCTTTTTTAGATAGTCTTGGCATAACAATTTCCAAAAACTTTTCATAGATTTCATGGAAGTGAACAAGATAACTCCAGTTTACCAATGTTATAATATCGGCTTGGTCAAAATAATTTACCAAATCATCGATGCTGATTCTTTCAATTAAATCTTTCCATCTTAACTGACTGATTTTTTCAATATCACTCATTATAACTTTACCGTCGGAAAATTCATATAAATATGAATACCCCGGCTCGCTAATAGAGATAGTTTCACAGTTTGGGTTAAGGTTAAAAGCTGAATTTTTTTCAGGATATCCCATAGCACCGATACAGGTACATTTTACATCCATGTTGGCAAGACCATTTGCATAGTGAGGCCCACATCCGCCAAAATCTGTGCTTTCAAATATCAATTCTATATTACCGCTTCTGCCTGCAAGACTTGAAATTTTCTCACCGAACTGGTCGATTGTGGGATAGTATGTACAAGTTTTTTCGTCTTGTCTGGTTTTAACAGGGTGGATTAAATAATCCACAAATCCGTCAAAACCGATAGACACGGTTTTACTTTGAATAAGTTCTTTTTTTGATTTAAATTGTTCTGAATATTTCATGTTAATTCTCCTTAGTTTATTTCAAAAATCACTGCATCAAACGGCTTTATCTCATCAATATCGCCATAGATAACTGAAGCCGGAGCACAAGCCTTGAATTTAAAATTAGGTTTTTGTGGATTTTTCGAGTAGTTAATTGCAACACAATATGACTTATTACCGTCGGTGTGCTCGGTTACTGCTATAAATTGATTGTCAGATGCGACCTTCTTGTTTTCAATAATGTCTTTAAAGAAATGTCTGTATATTAAGTGAATATTGCCGTCAAAAGCGTTGGTTTCATCAAGAAGAGCGTATTCAAGCGGGAAGTTTACGAAGAAGACCCTACCTTTGCCGTATTGGTACTCTGTAATGATAGGATTTCCTGCTTCATCTTTGGCAAGAACATCGGCACCATTAGCCTCAATCCGGAAGTTTCTTCTTTTCTTATATGGAATTTCAGAGTCATCAAATTTAAAATTCCCTGATTTATTCTCATATGCTGCGTCAATAACTCTAAGGCCTGCGAGACTGTTAAAGTCAGATAATATGCCGTTATCTACAGAAATATAGAGACTTGCACCATCTAAAACACGTTTTTTAAGGATTGCCCAGTTCTCACCCGACATAACTTTTCCGCCTGCCACAGAAGGCATAAGATAACAGTCGGATTCGGGAATTTCTACGTCTCCGTAGGCAAACTTTAGGTTAATATCCGATTGCTTTGCCATACAGTATGCCATATAAGAGATACCAACCTGTTCCTGTTCTTTTGTAAGAACACAAACAGCATCGTCTTTTGGCGGATTTAGTTTAAGACCTGACGACTTTAAAAATTCCGAGAATTTCTTCATTTCCTTTAATACAGGCTTCGGATTTCTATTGGCATCAATCATACCCAACTCAACCTCCACCATGTTCCAGGTATATGGTGCGGTGGTAAGGTTAGTCTGCTCATTGGCACACCACCACATTACCCCTGAGATGCCGTTTACATAGTTTGAAAAGAGATTTACTCTTAAAAAGTCGCCTGACAAATCATCGTTTGCAACCATTGGTCCCATTGTACCTATTTCCTCGGCGATACAAGGTTTTTTGCCTATGTCTTTATATAATTTTGATTGGGCTGTTGCATGCATGGTGGTTCTGAAGGTTCCAACCTCGTCCTTATTTGCATACGGCAGCCAATATGGGTATGGGTGGGTTGTAAGAAGGTCGGTAAATTCTGCCTGGTCGGCAATAGTCCAACTCTTTTGATCAAATTCCAATTCGTGCATGCCCGAAACAACGTCTCTTGTGTTGTCGTTTGCCTTTATTGTGTTTGCAATTATACCTGTCCAACTCGCAGCAACATATCTCGTTTCTGCAGGACACATATTGTTACATTCATTTCCTAAATCCCAGGCGTAAATTGCCTTTCGGTCTTTAAAGCGTCTTACAAATCCCGTAATAAATCTCTGCTCAAACAAAAGAGCAACAGGATCGGTGTAAAGATTTTTACCATATAATGCAGATGGAATAAAGGTTCTTCCGCTCATATATCCTGTTAGAAGTCCGACTATAAGAAAAATATCATATTTTTCACACAAATCACAGAATACCGAGAATCTATCAAGCATTACTTCGTCAAGATAGTATGGGTTTTCGGGGAATTTGTCCCCTTCTAAACGATATTCCTCGATTTTTCCAAAAGACCCAATTAAAGGCATTATGGGTTGAAAATCTCTCCAGATAGGGAATACTCTCATATATTTAACACCGTGAGATGATAAAATCTTTAAATCGTCCTCAATTGCCTCAGGCGACCAGTTTGACCACATCTCTGTACCGGCATTCAATGCCCAGTAGTTACATCCAATCAAAAAGCCCACAATTATTCCTCCACTACATAATATTTCTAAAGTATTATATCACAGATGTTTTTAAATATCAATAAAAAATGCAACTTTTTGAAGTTGCATTTTAAATATTTCGTATATGTTTTTTCTTTCTATATTCCTTTAAACTATAAACAACTTTAAAGGGCACAAACATATGAAAAAGAGAAACTGTAAGGGGATAAAACCTGCCCAGTAAATGAAATACAATTCTTCCTAATTTCCCCGGAAAGGGATCGGATAAAAACATAAGGTTTGACCCGAAGATATGGTTTAGAGGTAAACATATAAAACATAGGGCCCCGACTAAAGTTGCATATAGAACAAGGTCGTTTTTCTTTAAAGTCACATAACCTGTTATGTTTACTAAAATCCCAAGGTATACCATAAATCCGTGGTAGATGAAACTATGGATACTCATAAAATGAAAGGCGGGGAAAAGCGATAAAGATGTTGATGGGGAGATTAAAAATACAAGGCCTCCTAAAATTCCACCCGTTGCGATAAATACATCGCCCACCCGCTTTAAAAATCCTTTGGCGAAGGAACTAAAAATCCCTGAATAAAGAAACAAACTACAAAAATAAAGGGGCATATAGCCGTTTAAATCAGAAAGGTTGGTGTAGGTAAGAGCAAAACCAATCCTGACCACTTCTAAAATTGCCAGCGTCACGGTAGATATCCGGATTGTTTTTTTCACTTCGTCTTTTGACATCTCTGACGAATGTGCAAGGGCAAAAACTATAAAGCTCAGTGTTATAATCAAAAGTATTATATGCTCGGGGGTAAATAATCCCGCCGGGGGATATTCGCCGATTTTTGCAAAAAACATTTAAAAGACCTCTTTTCTTGGTTAGTATATTAACATAGATAACGGATTATTTCAAGAAATCTTAGCCATTGTTTACAAAAAGGAAATAAAAAATTAAAAAAGTTTATATTTTAATAAGTTATTGCCTTTTTTTAAAACTTGTGTTATAATTAAAAGATACTTTATGAAGAAAGAGGGTGCAAAAATGAAGATAACCGATGAAATGATAGAAAAAATCGCATCTCCCGTTATTTATAAGAGGGGGCTTGAGTATTTTAGAGAAGGAAGAATCCATATTCGTTCCATTACCGAAAAATCGGTAAAGGCGGTGGCCGACGATAGCGATATTTTTAATATTAGCCTCGCGGTTTCTGATGACAAAATCAAGGAATATTTTTGCACCTGCCAGTATTTTCATACCATGGGGTGTACTTGTAAGCATATTGTGGCGACATTAAAGATGTGTCAACGAGAGATAGACAAGGCTAGCGGACTTGATAATGCAAATGATTTGATTGCAAGGACATTATGTGATGAGTTCAGCACTAAAAACATGGATAAGAAGAGAATTAATTTGCATTTTATCCTGAACATCTATACATCCCCGGATAGATGTGGTTTTTCAGTAAGCCTGAGAGCAGGACTTGACGGTGCCGATAATCAGGTAAAATCACCGGCTTTTATTGATGGTATATATAACGAAAATACTGCAAACATTTCAAAACATAAAAAACTCTCATTAACAGAATACGAGTTTGGGGAACGTGAGAAGGCAATTCTTGATATTTTAGCCGAAATTCAGGATAGTCGGGAACCCGAGCAGATAAACGGCAACGACATATATTTAAGTGACTATACTGTGGCAAGAATCCTGCCGATTTTAGATGGTGTGGACTGGGAGTGCCGGGTCGACGGTATGCCTTTTCACGATATCAGAATTATCGACGACGACCCTGATATTTTATTGGATATTACCGCGGCGTCCGGAAAAATCAGTTTGATTATAAATGAGCGTGGAGTCGCACTTACCAAAGACGGCAGCTGGTTTTTATATGAGGGGAATATTTACCACACAAAAAAACAATGGCAGGATTGGTTTATGCCGATATATCGGACTGTAATTTTAGCAAGACGTACCCAGATAGACTTTAATGACGCTAATGCCATTGATTTTTTCACTCACATTTTCCCACATTTAAAGGAGAAAAAGGGCGTCGTTCTTGACGGCTTTGATGATGTAATTATAGACCAAAAGCCTGTGTTTGAGGTCTTTATAGATAATTTCGGTGACGGGATTTCAGCGGTGCCGATAGTCCGTTATGGTTCAATTTCTCTAAGACCAAACCAGGACATTACGGTTGGCGAGAAAATCCTTATTAGAAACACACGCCTTGAAAAAGAGGTTATGGATTTTTTCGCGGAATTTGAGCAGGCAGGCGAGCGGTATATTGCAAATGATAATGATGTCCTTTTTCGGTTTTTAACCGTTCACTTACCCAAGCTTGAAACCTATGCAACGGTATTTTATAACAAAAAAATCAATGTATCAAACCAAATCCCCCTTAAGGCAAAGGTTGGATATGAGAGTGATGTAAACCTATTGGAAGTGGGGTTTGAAAGTGTCCTCTCTGATGCTGAGGTCTCAGGGATTTTAGAGGCAATTTCTTTTAGGAATCCATATTATAGAACCAATAACGGGGATTTCATTGAACTTAGCTACGATAAATTATCCTTGGGCGATTTAGTTATAAGTCTTGGCTTTGATCCTGATGATATTGAAAAAGGCAAAAAGGCAGTACATCATAATAATGCGTTTTATCTGGAAAGTCTGAAGGAAGCAGGACTAATTGAGAGCGGCGAGGACTTTGACCGATTCATTAAAAAAATAAAAGATACTAAAGTAAAAATTCCGCCGGAGCTTGATAAGGTTTTAAGGGGGTATCAAAAAGAGGGAGTAAAGTGGCTTTCTCAGTTATCCGCCTTTGGATTTGGCGGGATTTTAGCCGACGATATGGGTCTTGGTAAGACCTTGCAGGTGATCGCTTTTGTTATGAGTACCCCTCATGACAAGCCGGCACTTGTGGTAACACCGAGCAGTCTTACCTATAACTGGCAGAACGAAATTTTAAAGTTTGCACCAAATGCAAAGAGCCTGATAATTGAGGGGACAAAGCAGGAGCGAGCCGAACTTTTGGAGAGTATCGAAGGATTCGATTTTTTAATTACATCATACCCCTTGATGCGGCGAGACATGGAGTTATATAGGAAAAAGGAATTTTCCTATTTTTTCATTGATGAGGCTCAGTATATTAAAAATCCTGCAACAATAAATGCAAAAAGCGTAAAAAAGATAAATGCCGGAGGCTATTTTGCCATAACCGGAACTCCCATTGAGAATTCATTGAGTGAGCTATGGTCGATTTTTGATTTTATAATGAAAGGGTATTTATATTCCCATAGGGACTTTGAAAAAAGATTCCAAAAGGGGATAATGAAGGATGAAGACAAGTCAAAAATTGAGGAATTGAGGCGAAAAATTCAGCCGTTCATTCTAAGACGAATGAAGAAGGATGTTTTAAAAGAATTACCGGACAAAATTGAAAACACAATTTATACGGGGCTGGAACCTGAACAAAAAAATATGTATGAGGCTTTCTTGCGATATGCAAGAAATGAGGTTATGGTTATGACCGACCAAAGCCGTGAAAACCGGATGAAGATTTTAAGTCTTCTTATGAGGCTACGGCAGATTTGTTGTCATCCAAGGATGTTTGATAAAAACTTTAAGGGTGATAGCGGAAAACTTCAGCTTTTTGAAGAGACGGTCACATCTGCTGTGGAGTCGGGGCATAGGATTTTGGTCTTTTCACAGTTCACCTCAATGCTATCGATTATAAAGGAAAGCCTTGACAAATTAAAAATCGGGTATTTTTACTTAGATGGCTCGACACCATCCGATGAGCGAACCGAGCTTGCCGCAAGATTTAATAAGGGCGAAAAAGAAGTCTTTTTAATCTCGCTGAAGGCCGGAGGGACAGGCTTAAACCTTATAGGTGCTGATATGGTAATTCACTATGACCCGTGGTGGAATCCGGCGGTAATGGACCAGGCAACAGACCGTGCTCACAGAATTGGACAGAAAAAGGTGTTGCAGGTTATAAAGCTTGCCGCAAAAGGTACAATCGAGGAGCAGATTATAAAACTGCAGAAGAAAAAAAGAGAATTGGCAGACGACGTTATAAAAGAAAACTCGTCGCTACTTTCAAATCTTTCAAAAGAAGAGATTTTAGATATTTTCTCTTAAAAATTCACAAAATCATAACCACTAGTAAACTAGTGGTTTGACCAGCCCCTAGAAGGGGCTATTACAGGCTTAACCCCTGAAAGGGGCATCGAAGACTTGACACCGCATTACAATTACTGGCAGCCGCTCACGTGCGGCTGTCTTTTTTTGC
>JAZULN010000022.1:0-20407 GCA_045603125.1 Clostridia bacterium
ACTTGATTCCTCCTTTGAATAATTTCGGCGGTTGGCTAGACCTGCCTCAATTATATCAAAGGAGGATATTTTTTTCCACGCATAGCTAAAGCTTTTTTATCCCACCAGCATTGCTGGTGGTTGTCATTACGCAAAACAAAAACGGATTTACCTTGTCGGTAAATCCGTTTTTATTACGGGAGCAACTCTCCTTCAATGTCTATAACACCAACTTCTATATCACGCCTGAAATATTCATCAAATATATCTCTTGCGACAAACGCCGCATTTGCACCTTTCGCACCATGTTCTATTACAACCGCAACAGCAATTTCGGGCTTATCAAAGGGAGCAAAAGCAACAAAGAGCGCATTCTCCGAAACATTACTTCCCACCTGAGCTGTACCCGTCTTTCCACCAATTGGAATTGAATAATTTTCAAATATACCGCTTGCCGAGCCTTCGTCTACAACGCCATACATGCCCTGCTTTACTGCTTCTAAATTCTCAGGCAAAATGTCTACCTTACCCATAATCTCCGGCTTATAATCCACTATAACCTCCCCATCGGCAGTTGAGCGAATACTCTTTAAAAGATGGGTTTTATAAAGCGTTCCGCCATTGGCAATAGTTGCAATGTAATTTGCAAGCTGAATCGGTGTAAAGTATGAATAAGACTGACCAATGGCTGTAATAATTGTATCTGCCGGATACCATTTCTGGTTTTCCTTTTTCGACTCTATTCTTTTTTTGTAATCAGGGTTTGAGATGTTTCCCTTTTCCTCACCGACCAAGTCGATACCCGTAACACTTCCTAACCCAAATTTTTTGGCATAGGTGTTTATAGCATCAATCCCCACTCGTCTGCCTGCCTCATAGAAATAACAGTTACACGAAACTTTAATAGCGTCGGTGATGTTTATTTCACCATGGTTCTTCTCAGCCGAACCCCAAATCCAACATTTTGGTTGGTAGTCCTCATAGAACTTATATACACCCTCACAGGTTAAGAGCTCTTCTTTTGTCACCGCACCCGTTTCCAGTGCCGCCAATGCCACCAACGGCTTAAAGGTTGAACCGGGAGCATAACCGCCACTTATTGCTCTATTCCAGATAGGGTTTGCCGGGTTTTCTATCAGTTCCTTATAATCCGCATTAAACCTGGTCGGATCATAGGACGGATAGTTTGCACACGCTAAAACCGCACCCGAATTTACATCAAGCACAACTACGGCACCGGCATCCGCATCTGCACCCTTCTTATCCTCAGGCTTTCCTCCATTTTGGGCTATTTGTTTTATAGTCTTCTCAAGGGATTCTTCTGCCACACGCTGTAGATCCGAATCAAGGGTCAGCACAAGATAATCGCCCGACTTGGGTTCTTTTTCTTTAATATCCTCTTCTTCGCTATAAACTCCGTCTTTGCCTTTTAAATATTTCTCGTACTCCTGCTCAACTCCACGCTTACCGATTAAATCATTATATCCATAGCCCGAATCCTTCATTCTTTCATATTCTTCACGGCTGATCTTTCCTATTCCTCCAAGAATATGGGCAGCAAGAGTCCCTTCATTATAGAGTCTATAGTACTCTTTTTCTATTTCTATCCCCTTAAATTCACTTTGTCTTTCCTTAATTCTCGAAATAACATCAACATCAATATCTTCATAGATTGTATAAGGACAGAGTGCCGAGAATTCGCTCATATCGGCATCATATCTGATACCTACAATCTTTCTTATCTCGTTTGGTGTGTATCCGTCACCGATATTATATACATTATCACGGTAATATTCTATAACCTCGGTTGCCGACATATCCTTTGTTATTCTCTTCTTTTTTGAAAACCACTGGCTTTTCTCATCGTCCGTGGTTCCGCTTAGATTTTCGTCCTGGAAGGTATATTCATAAGGATATTCGCTGATTGGCAAGGTATCAGAATATTCATATCCGCACTCCACTAAAATATTTACAACCTTTAAGAGGCTATCGTTCATTTCTTTATCAGTTGCGTCAGTTTTTTTAAGTTTGATTGAATAGCCAAGACGGTTTGTAACCAAGGGCTTTCCATATCGGTCTGTAATTTTTCCTCTTGGTGCTTTTACAGAAAAGGTGGTGTTTAGCCGGTGGGTTACCTGATCATGATACTCCTCGCCCTTAATAACCTGAAGATATACCAGTCGGGAAAATAGAATTATCGCAAGGGCAAAAACCAACCAAATCATAAATCTTATTCGGTTTTTATCATCATAGACTTTATTCAATTCTTTTCCCCTCCTTTTCGTCTTACTAAAAGGGTTATGAGCATAGCCACGAAAAAGCACGCCATATTATAAACCGACGTTGGAATAACGTCTTTTGAAAAAAAGCTTGAAAATTTCACTAAAAACACCGTCCCGTAGACGATGTAAACAGCAGTTTTTCCAGCTAAAAATAGCAAGAATGCCAAAACTGTTTGGAAAAATATATTTGACTTTAAAAACATATTGTTAAGATAATACCCTAAAGCCGCACTATATGTATAAACTGCGGTGTATCCTGAAAAGGATGACCTGCATAAAAAATCTGATAAAATCCCCGATATAAACGCAACAATAATGACCCTTTTTATATCTTTTTCACAGCACGCAAAATAAACCGAAAAAACAAAGAGTAAATCGGGCACTGTATTATTTATTTTTATCCCCTCATGTGCTGTGGTTTGAAGGATTACTAAAACTACCATTATAACCCCCAGCACCAACCCTTTTTTTATTCCGGCACTATTCATTTTCTTCTCCGACTTCCCCATTATTACCGCTTAATTTCCGGTCATTCCGGTTATTATTATCAGCCTCATTTTTTGTTGGTTTCGGCTCAACCTCCAAAAAGTCGGTTATAACCAGCACTTCATATACATCGTCAAAGGATACCGACGGCTTTACAACTGCGTACTCAATTTTTCCCATGGCGTCAATCTTCACTTCATCGATTTTCCCGACCATAAGCCCGGCAGGATACACCCCGCCCAGCCCCGACGTTACTAAAATATCACCGTTTATTATCGATGCGGAATCGGATATGTATTCCATCTTGCACTTTTTAACCGACGCCAGATCATTTGACCCTTCCAGCACCGCCACATCTCCTGTTCTTGTAAGTTTCACGCCGACAGCTGTATTTGAATCGTAAATTGTAATAACCTTTGCCCAGTTTGTTCCGACGCTGTCAACTACTCCTAAGATTCCGTCCGCTGTCATAACCGCATCGCTCACATTTATCCCGTGAGCCTCTCCTCTATTTATGGTGACACCTTTATACCACTCATCATAGTCCCTCGATATAACTTCTGCCGAAACGGTGGTCAAATTCACTTCTTTTTCTTTTAAATCCAAAAGAGTTTTCAGCCTGTTATTTTCTTTAATATAGCTCTCTTCATCACGATTCTGAATTTTTAGTTGGTTAATTTCCCGTTTCAACCTTTCGTTCTCAGACCTATAATCCTTCATCTCATCCAGCAAGGTTATATGATTTTTTATAGGGTTGATAATCTTTGTAACACCGCTTTGCAACGGAGTTATTGCAGTATTTAAGATGTTTGACAAAAAATTATTCTTAAATATCGAGATTATTCCCAATATAACGGTAATAATCAAAACACTAATAACCCCGATAAAAATCTTATTTTTAAAAAATCGCACTAAATATCACTTCCTAAACCCCAGCAAATTTGGGTTACTTTTTCTTCCTTTGGGCAAAATGCGACCTTGACAACACTTGTTGATTATCTAAAGCCATACCTGTGCCCGATGCAACACAATCCAATGGATTTTCCGAAATATAAACAGAAATACCAATCTCATCCGAAAGATATGAATCAATATTTTTAATCAAAGCTCCGCCGCCGGTTAAGATAATTCCATTTTCTATAATATCAGCCGCAAGCTCAGGCGGAGTATCCTCCAGAGTTTCTTTTATGGCAACGCTGATTTCCCTCAAACCCTCGCCGATTGCATCCCTTACCTCCGATGATGTAATTTTGATGTTTTTAGGCAATCCCGTAACCATGTCACGTCCCTTTACATCATATAACCCATCGTTTCCGGGCGTTGCTGATGCAAGCTCAAATTTAATATCCTCGGCGGTTCTGTCACCGATTGCAAGCCCATAATTTCTCTTTACAAAATTAACCAAAGATGTATCCAAAAAATTACCTGCAATTCTTAGGGTTTTTGATGTAACAATACCTGAAAGTGAAATTATTGCAACCTCTGTTGTTCCGCCGCCAATATCTACCACCATGCTCCCTACCGGCTTATCTACAGGAAGTCCTGCTCCAATCGCCGCCGCCATTGGTTCTTCAATTAAAATCACAGATTTTGCACCCGATTGCATAAGGGCATCCTCAACTGCTCTTTTTTCAACATCGGTAACGCCGGCCGGAACAGATACAATAACCCGGGGCTTGAAAAATCCGCCCGTTCTGCCAATAGCCTTCTTCATAAGGCTTTTTATCATTTCCCGTGCAATATCATACTCTGCAATCACACCATCACGCATTGGACGTATTGCGATTATATTGTCGGGTGTTCTTCCAAGCATCTCATTTGCCTGATTTCCAACCGCCAAAACTCTGCCGTCTACCTTGTCGATTGCAACGACAGACGGCTCTCTTACGATTATTCCTTTACCCTTCATATATACCAAAGTATTGACTGTTCCCAAATCAATACCCAAATCTTTTCCAAAATAAAGAAGTGAATTTATTATACCCATTTATTAACTCCATTCTAACTTTTTTAAATCTCTTAGATTTCTATCCCAAATTCATCATAAAACATATCTGCTAAAAGTGAAACCGGAAGCCCCACCACGTTAAAATAGTCGCCCCTGATTTCATCAATAAGCAGTGCACCTTTTCCTTGAATTCCGTAGCTCCCGGCTTTGTCCATCGGCTCCTTACTTTCAATGTAAGCTTCAATTTTTTGCTTAGATAACTTTTTAAACTTCACATCGGTCTTTTGAAATTTTGATACAGCTTTCCCTGTTTTTGTGCTGTAAATACAAACACCGGTATAGACCGAATGAGTCTTTCCCGAAAGATCCTCCAGCATTCTTCTTGCATCTTCCTCATCAGCAGGTTTTTCAAGTATTTTCCCGTCAAGACTTACTACAGTATCAGCACCAATAACGTAACAGTCACCTTTTAATGACGTTGCCACATCTGTTGCCTTTAGCATGGAAAGTTCTAAAACCAACATTTCAGGCTCGAGGTTTCTGTCGATTTTGCTCTCATCTGCCATTGACACCAAAACCTCAAATTCCATACCCACATTATTTAAAATTTCTCTCCGTCTTGGAGATGCTGAAGCAAGAATAAACTTACACATTTTCTGAACCTTTCATATTATCTCCCAAAATTTCCCGATTATACTATAAAACTCCCCTATAAAAATGGCCTCTTGTAAAGGTGTTTTCTTCAGGCGACTCCGCCACCCCACCAGAAATTGCCTTTTTATAAAGTTCTATAATCTCTTTAGTTTTTAAATAATCCTCATCATAAAAATCAAGTCTTATTATCTCAATTCCGGATTTTTTTAAATCCTTAATCTTATCTGCCATAAAGATATTTTTGGAGTTTAGCAAAACCGAATGGCAATTATCGTCACAAGTCATAGAAAACTCTTGATTTTTCCTGTCTTTTAGTCGGTATCCGCCATCTTTTTTACACATCTTTGTTATTGAGCGAACCGGACAGTTTTTCATAATCATAAGCGGGATTTTTCCATAACAGACTACCTCTTTTTTAGCGGTCATATCTATCTTTTCGATTTCCTTTAAATTAAGCTCATAAGATAGTGCCACCGACCTGTAATCTGAAAACACCTCCGCCGAATATTGGTTAAGCACATTTAGCCTTGTATTTCCATACATCTTATAGCCTCTATATTGTCTCTCCTGACCCACATTTGATATTAAAACTCCAAATCTTTTTGGAATGTCTGCCTTTTTGTCGTCGCAAATTTCGGGAAGGATTACCACATAGTCGATATCTTCTTTTTTAGCAAATGGAATTAGATTTTTTCTAATGTATATGGTCTTAATTCCCGAATCTTCTGCCGCTTTTAACTGTAAAGCAGTTGACACTTTGGCCGAAAGCTCTACGTCTTCCCGCTTTCTTGATACATTTACTTCAGGAATCGGCAGAACGCGTTTTTCTTCTCTTTTCAAGATTTCTTTTGATAGAATTTCGCACGCCCTTCTTCTTGTGGCATTTATCTCTTTAATCGGAATTATGGCGTCGTCATCCATTGTGATTTTAATATCTCTTGCAAAAAACACACTGTCTCCGAGTTTTTTAATCTGTTCTTCCAATCGTGCTCTCTCTATTGGCCTATTTATCGCCTTCTCGACCAACACGTCGCTCTCGGCTACTGCTGAAAAATCTCCGTCGGTCATCCTGATGTAAAGCTTTTCATCTTTACACATTTTGCATTCTATATCTATCGGTCTTCTTTTTTCAATATTCCCCTTACATAACTCTATAATTTCCGCTGAAAAGGTGTTTTCTGCGGTGTTTCCGGGAACCTCATAGCTCATCATTTCAGCTCCAAGCTTGTTTAAAAAATATCCATTGGTAAAACCGCTTCGGCTAAATGAATCTTCTAAAAGGCTATAATCCTCGTTACTTATTTTTTCGCCACTTTCAAGGTATTTTTTATAAATTTTCAAAACCGTCGCAACATATTCAGGTCGCTTTAGTCTTCCCTCAATTTTTAATGATTTTACACCCAGATTTTTTAGGGTATTTAAATCTTTTACTAAAGACATATCTTTTGGACTTAAAAGATAACCCTCTTTTACGGTTTCATTTTCCCCGATAAGTTTATATGGTAGTCGGCACGGCTGAGCACACATTCCTCTATTTCCGCTTCTTGCTCCAATTATACTACTCATAAGACACTGCCCTGAATAACACATACAAATTGCCCCGTGGACGAAAACCTCAATCTCGGCTTTTGCGTTATCGCATATATATTTTATCTCATCAAAAGATAGCTCTCGTGCCAAAACAACCCTCGAAAAACCCATTTCTTCTAAGTATCTTACACTTTCAAGGCTTGTTGCGGTAAGCTGGGTGCTTGCATGCAAAGTAAGGTCAGGATATGCAGCTTTAGTCACCTTTGCCATGCCTATATCCTGAATAATTACCGCATCAACCGAGGCGGAATTTAAAAATTCCATATAACTTAAAAATTCGTCGGTTTCGTCAGGCTTTATTAAGATATTGGCGGCAATATGAACATCTACTCCACGCAAGTGGCAATACTTTACAACCTCTAAAATCTCTTCATTTGAGAAATTTTCAGCACTTCGTCTTGCCGAAAATTTCTTTCCGCCAATATATATAGCATCTGCACCACTTCTTACAGCAGCTATAACAGAGTCCATATTCCCTGCCGGAGCAAGTAATTCCATCATCTTAATTTTGCTCCTTCTTAAGCTTTAGAATTTCCTTTTCTAGAGCTTTAATTTTTGCATTTGCCCGGGTTAATTCCTTAGAATATTCAACCAATCTTTTGCCTAATTCTTCGTCTTCTTTGGTTCTTTTCTGATGAGTTGAAATCTTTTTTTCATAGTCATCAAAGCATTTTATTGCAACCAAAGCTGCCGCCTGATCAAAGCCAACGCCAACATTTGTTTTCATCAGCTTTGAAATCGACGAATCAACCTTCTTTGCAATCTTTAATATATATTCCGGATCATCTCCCGATGTGAGATACAATTCTCTTCCGCAAATTGTGACTTTTACCATATCTTGTTTCGACATATTATTCCACTCCACCCTAAATTAGTATTGTCATTATACTACTTTTTTTGCAATAAATCAATAGATATTAAAAATTTTATTTTTATCTGTAAAGTATTTTACTTTACAGATGGCGTGTTTTATAGTAAAATACGCATATAAAAAAGCCGTTTTATAAAAAACGGCCTTTTTGTTCTAATATTATAAAGTCATAATCCCATTATCCAAAAGATTTTGGATAAACGCTCTGATATCTTCTTTGGCATCTTCTTCCGACACCTGATATTCAGTCATAAACTTACTGAGAAGCTCTTCTTTTTCTATACCGCGATCCAACAACTCCCAGATGAACTTCCCCGTTTCATTTATAGTTATTACACCATTAAAGGAAACTGCGTCATCACCTACAGGAACTACAATAGTGTTACCTGCTACTTCTCTTAACAAAAATCCATCTTTTATCTTCATACCGGTTCTCCTAACTTATGAATTTCATTATAGACTAACCCTTGCAGCGCCATCTTCGGAATAATCTATTCTGTCACCTTTTCTGTTAATAGCATCTATATATGCAAAATATTCTTCTTTGGAATTAAATATATTCTTATGATTTTTAATTATTTCTTTTGCTCTTTTAGCATTATCTTTTAAAAGAATTTTTAACATACAAAGCTGAACTTTAGCACTCGATACACAAGCCTTTTCAGGGTCGTAAATCTCATAACTGTCGCTGTGAGATACACCTCTTGCACCGGGAACATATGGATGAACTGTCGGCATTACACAAGATAAATCCCCCATATCTGTACTACCTGAGCTATAAGTGTCGTAAACTGTATAATCTTCCCCAGGTGCAGCCTCTTTGACAGCCTCGCAATAAACCTGTGCAAGGTTCATGTCATTTACATTCGGAGCGTAACCCGGGATATCTTCAATGTCAATATTTGCACCAAGAGATAGTGCCGCACCGCAAAGTGCACGGTTTACCTTTTTGTTGGCATCCAAAATTCCCTCAAAGGTTGTCCCTCTTACATAACTTTCAAGCTTTGCTTCTGCCGGAATTGCGTTAACCATCGAGCCGCCCTTGGTCATAATCGGGTGAACTCTTATAATATCCTTTTCCATAAATGTTTCTCTTATGGCATTTACAGCATTTAGTCCGCAAGTCGCCGCATATAAAGCGTTAATTCCATTCCAAGGCGAGCTGCCTGCGTGGGATGCTCTTCCCTTATATGTGATTTTCTTCGCAAGACATCCTACACTTCCTGTTCTTACACTATATCCTGCTACAGATGTGTGAATCATAAATGCCATATCAACACCGTCGAAATAGCCTCTATGCAAAAATTCGCCTTTTCCACCCATATATTTAATTATGCCTTTTTTCTGAAGTTCTGCTCTATATTCAATTTCCAAAAGTTCTTCTGCCGGCACGGCACAAAGTCTTATCTTGCCGCACATTTCATCTAAAACGCCATCTTCTTTTAGTGCTGCCGCAACACCTAAAAGTGCCGCACACTGTGCGTTATGTCCACATGAGTGAACTGCACCGGTTTCGGGGTCTGCATCCTTATGTTCAGGGCAGATTATCGAGTCAAGTTCTCCTAAAACAAGAATTTCAGGGCCGGGTCTACCGGTATCCAAAACTGTGTAAAAGCCTGTGATACCTTCTGCCATAGTCAAAGTATATCCAAGTTTTTCAAAATTCTCTGCCATATACTTTGTGGTTTTAAACTCCTTAAAACCCGTCTCAGGGTTTTTCCAGATGTATCGCTCCGTTTTTAAAATCAGGTCACGATGTTTTTCTACCGCCTTAAATATTTTTTCCATAACATTTCTTCCTTTCATTATATAAACGTTTAAAATTATTATACCATATTTTTCAAAATTTTGCAATAAAAATATATAGACTTTACCAAAATTATGTGATATAATGAGTATATATAATTTCTATTGGAGGTACAAATGAAATGAAATCAATTTTCAAAAAAATTATTCCGACTTTATTGGCGATTTCAATGCTTGCCGGTGCAACCGCATCTGCTCAAACCTTCCCCGACATGCCTGACGACTGGACAAGGGAAAGCATTGAAAAGGCTGTAGAAAATGGTCTTTTAGGCGGATTTGAAGACGGAACAATTAAACCTGATAACAACATCACCCGTGCACAAATGGCAACTATCATTGTGAGAAGTTTCGGTGCTGAAAAAGAAGCTGACATCACCAAATTCACTGACATGAACCCAACAGACTGGCACTATTCAAATTTTGCAAAGGCAGTCCAGATGCAAGCTTTCGGCGGTGACCAGCTAAACCACCTAAACCCAAATAACTACATAACATTCCAGGAATGTTTTAGGGTTGTATCCTCCGTATTTGGTCTTATCGTAATTGATGATGAAAGAGCAGGCAAGGTTGGATTAAATAACCAGGACTTAACCGTGTTAGATAAGTTTTCTGACGGTGCTGAAGTGTCCGATTGGGCAAAACCATACGTTGCTTCAGTTGTTGCAAACGGATATTGGGATGGCTTAGACGGAAAACTAACCCCAAAAGCATACATCACAAGAGCACAGTTTGCAGTTTTAATGGACAACCTTGTTAAAACATACATAACAGAACCGGGTACATATTCAGAATTCAGCGACGGTAACATCATGATTAAGGCTGAAAATGTAACCTTAAAAAATATAACCACCGACGACTACATCATCATTGCCGACGGTGTTAAAGAAACCGAGGAAGGTATAAACTTTGTTGATTGTACCGTTTCAGGATGTCTTACTATGAGAGGTGCCGGCAAGAATGTAAACTATAAAGGTTTCTTACAATACCTTGCCCTGATTGGTCCGGAATTAAACATCAATGTTAACCTATCTAACCTAACAGGTGAAAATGGTGTTATCGCCTGCATCATGGACGAAACATCAACCTGGTCATATACATTCGGACAATAATATATTTGGGCTCTTCTTATAGTATAACTTATTTATAAACTGCGAAGAGCCCATTTTTATTTTAATACATTATTAAATATATAACAAACATTAAGGATGTTTTATTATGAAGATACTAAAATATTTTACTATGGTTCTTGCCATTTCAATGCTATTTACCGGATGCGGTCAATCTGATTCAAAGGAAAAACAAACCGACAATAAAGCCCCAGACTTTGGAACTATCACCACTGAAGACGGCAAATATGAAGGAGATCTAAAGGACGGCAAATTCGACGGCAAAGGAACCTTCACCTTTAATAGTGGTGAAGTCTATGAAGGGGAATTCAAGGGCAATAAATTTAACGGCCAGGGAAATCTTACCCTAAATTACGGGTATTCTTACGAGGGAGAATTTAAAGACGGAGAATACCACGGCTTTGGAACCTTCTCTGATGAAAACGGCATCGTATATAAAGGCGAGTATAAAAACGGAAAGCGTGACGGTCAGGGAACTAAATATTTTAAAGGCAACATTGTCTATAAAGGTGAATTTAAAAACGACGAATACCACGGCAAGGGCATCGATACCGGCATAAAAGGTATTACCTACGAGGGAGAATTCAAAAACGGTGAGCGAGATGGTAAAGGCTCCCTTACATACCTGGATGGTCGTGTAATCGAAGGCGAATTTAAAGACGGCAAATTAAACGGCCGCGGAACTGTCACCTGGCCAGACGGAAGCACATATGAAGGGGACTTTGAAGATGGCGATTTGAACGGTCATGGAACTATCACCTTGGCAGATGGCAGTGTATATGAAGCCGAATTTGAAGACGGAAAACCTATCGGTTGATTACAAAAATTCTAAAATTAAAATACTTTTTAGTTGTTCAGGTCGCGGACTTTTGTCCCCGACCTGATTTTTTATCCTTATTTCTTTGAATAAAAAGATGCTATTTATCAAAAACTATCTATATCAAGAAATAAGGAGTTTTTATGAAAGAACAAAAAGATTTTAAACCATATATTCCACCAGAAAAAGTAACGCCCGAGTTGACTATCACCTCCATTATTACCGGTATAATTCTGGCTATCGTCTTCGGTGCTGCAAATGCATATCTGGGCCTAAGAGTTGGCATGACAGTATCTGCCTCAATCCCCGCTGCTGTAATATCTATGGGGGTAATTAGAATACTACTTAGACGAAACTCCATACTCGAAAGTAACATTGTGCAGACCGTAGGCTCTGCCGGTGAATCCTTGGCTGCCGGTGCAATTTTCACTCTTCCTGCCCTTTTTTTATGGGCAGCCGAAGGCAAAATGGATAAACCTGACCTCTTAGAAATTTCCTTTATATCACTAATAGGTGGTCTTTTAGGCGTGTTTTTTATGATCCCTCTAAGAAATGCTCTGATTGTAAAAGAACACAACACTCTACCCTACCCTGAAGGCACTGCCTGTGCCGAGGTTTTACTTGCCGGAGAAAAGGGCGGCACAAACTCTAAAACGGTATTTTTAGGGATGGGATTATCATCAATTTATAAATTCTTAATTGACGGATTTAAGCTTTTTGCTGGCGAATTATCATTAAAGATTAGCCTATTAAAAAGTGAAATAGGGACACAAATTTATCCTGCAGTGTTGAGTGTTGGATATATCTGCGGACCTAGGATTTCCTCCTATATGTTTGCAGGCGGGGTACTTAGTTGGCTGGTTTTAATCCCGATAATTATGCTTTTTGGTGAAAATATTATATTATATCCCGAAACAGTCCAAACAATTGGAGAATTATATAATTCGGGCGGAGCTAATGCAATTTGGGGAACATATATAAGATATATCGGTGCTGGAACATTGGCTGCCGGCGGAATAATTAGCCTTATAAAATCGCTCCCTTTAATTATAACCACTTTTTCAGGTTCTATAAAAGGGATCACCTCCGGCTCAACTCTTCCAAAAAACCGTACAAGCCAAAACATCAGTATGAAAGTAGTAATTGCCACCATCCTTCTTCTGATTTTAATAATAGGTGTGGTCGATATCGTGCCGGTATCATTTTTAGGTGCTATAATTATTGTGGTTTTTGGTTTTTTCTTTGCGACAGTATCATCCAGGATGGTTGGGTTGGTCGGAAGCAGCAACAATCCAATTTCGGGGATGTCTATTGCTACCCTTCTTATATCAACCCTGATTCTAAAATTTACCGGAACTTCCGGAATAACCGGTATGGCAAGTGCTATTGTAATCGGATCAATCATATGTATAATAACAGCACTATCCGGAGATACATCACAAGACTTAAAAACCGGATATCTTCTCGGTGCAACTCCAAAAAAGCAACAAATCGGCGAGATTATAGGGGTTTTAGCATCAGCTCTTACCATCGGTGCGACAATGTATCTTTTAGATCGCGCCTGGGGATTTAACTCAGAAGAATTAAGTGCACCACAGGCAACCCTAATGAAGATGATTGTTGAAGGGGTTATGGAAGGAAATCTTCCATGGACACTTGTTATTATCGGGGTTACGCTTGCGATAGTAATAGAAATTATAGGCATACCTGTACTCCCCTTTGCAATAGGTGTATATCTTCCCGTTCATTTAAATGCATGCATCATGGCAGGCGGGCTAATACGATTATTTTTAGATAAAAGAAAAATCGAAGAAAAAGAGAAAAATGTCATAGTAAACCGTGGACTTTTATTTTGCTCAGGGCTTATTGCCGGAGAGGGTGTTATCGGAATCTTGCTTGCAGTTTTGGCAATTTTGGGGCTTGATAAAGCAATAGATTTATCATCAATTTTACCATCAAGCTTGTCAGCAATAGGCGGATTACTGCTCTTTATTCTTTTGATTATTGCGGTAATTTTAGTTTCTTTAAGAAAGAGTCACAAAATATGAAAAAAAATTATCTGGATTATATTCCCTGCCAAAACGTTTTGTGGTCTAAATCTCCTGAAAATACCGCAATATTAGAAATTGAAAATACGGGGTTTTTAAAAAGACTTACTCAAATAATTTTAAAAAAACCTAAAACCTCTTATATTCATCTTGATGCGCTGGGGAGTTTTATTTGGGAAAATATCGACGGCAAACGAACAATTTTTGAAATTTCAAAGGCTGTAAAAAACCAATTTAATGATAATGCTGAGCCACTTTATGATAGACTCATAAAATATTTTGACATTTTAAAAAGTTATAATTTTATTACCTGGAAATTATAGGATTTTTCATTGATTTTTTGAAAAATCTATGCTATAATATCAAGGTACGCACATGTAGCTCAGTTGGATAGAGTGCAAGATTCCGATTCTTGAGGTCGCAGGTTCGATCCCTGTCATGTGTGCCAAAAAAAAGCAGAAACTTTCGTTTCTGCTTTTTTCTATTCATTTTTTAGTTTCATCATAGTAACAGCAATTATAGTCTTTGCATCAATAATCTCGCCCGACTGGATTTTATCATATATTTCGTCTAAGGTGTAGAACTCCACATTCAAATACTCATTTTCGTCCAAGTCCTGACCAATATATGTTAAATCCTCTGCCTCATATATATAGATAATCTCGCTACAGTATGCAGGGGTTGGCGAAAATGAAGATAACAATGTAAGTGTTTTGGCATCATACCCTGTTTCCTCGCGAAGTTCACGTCTTCCGCACTCTTCTATATCTTCTCCGTTTTCCAGCTTTCCGGCAGGGATTTCAAGGCTGACTCTTTCTATTCCTTTTCGAAACTGTCGAACCAGCGGAATTTTCCCGTCCTCGGTTTTAGCGACAACACTAACACCTCCATTATGCTTTACGATATCTCGGGTAGTGGTTTTTCCTTCCGGAAGCTCCACCACCTCTTTTAGCACTCTAAAAATTTTTCCATGATAAATTTCTTCTGATTTTATTGTCTTTTCAAATAGCTCCATTTTATTCTCCATTTCGGTTGCAAAAAAGGCATCTTTAAAAGATGCCTTTTTATTTTTATTAGTGCATAAACGCAATTTCAGTTTCCTTATCGAATAAGTGAATCTTATTTGTATCAAATGCAACCTTGATTGTATCATTCATCTTTGAAGTTGTTCTTTGGTCAACTCTTGCAGTAAATGACTTGCCTGCAATCTTCAAGTATAGGTAAGTTTCAGCACCCATCATTTCTGTAACATCAACAAATGCGTCAACGTTGTTTTCAGCATTCAATGAAACGCTGGCTTCGTCATCGTTGATATCTTCAGGTCTGATACCCATAACAACTTCCTTACCGATGTGAGCCTTAACTTCTTCTGATACCTTACCATCAGGAATTCTAATGCTTTCGCCTTCAAATTCGAAGTATACGCCACCATTTTTCTCTGTAAGTGTACCATCAACGAAGTTCATTTGAGGGCTTCCAATGAATCCTGCAACGAACATGTTAACAGGCTTTAAGTAAAGGTTCATAGGAGCATCTACTTGTTGAACGATACCATCCTTCATAACAACGATTCTTGTACCCATTGTCATAGCTTCTGTCTGGTCGTGAGTAACGTAGATGAATGTTGTATCAAGTTTCTTGTGAAGCTTATTGATTTCAGTTCTCATCTGAACTCTAAGCTTAGCATCAAGGTTTGATAGAGGTTCGTCTAGCAAGAATACCTTAGGTTCACGAACGATAGCACGACCTAAAGCAACACGCTGTCTTTGACCACCTGACAAAGCCTTTGGCTTTCTGTCAAGTAGGTGTTCGATATCAAGCTTTCTTGCAGCTTCTACAACTCTTCTTTCGATTTCTTCCTTTGGAGTCTTTCTTAACTTCAAAGCGAAAGCCATGTTGTCACGAACAGTCATGTGAGGATATAGAGCATAGCTTTGGAAAACCATGGCAATATCTCTATCCTTTGGAGCAACGTCATTAACTAATTGTCCGCCTATGTAGAGTTCACCTTCACTGATTTCCTCAAGGCCGGCAATCATTCTTAGAGTTGTTGACTTACCGCAGCCTGAAGGACCAACAAGGATTATAAATTCCTTATCTTCAATATCAAGGTTAAAATCGCTAACGGCTGTAACACCGCCTGCGTATCTTTTGTAAATGTTTTTTAATTGCAAATCTGCCATTAAAATAATCTCCTCTCTGGATTTAAATTTCTTACATTAACTATAATACCAAATTTAAATCCATTTGTAAATCCGCAATTTGACAAAATAATTTCGAAAATATTAGTGAATTTTACTAATAACTGAACTAATTTTGCCTATTTGTTGATTTGAGAAACGATTTTATCCACAATATTTTGTGGTGCCTGCTCGTAACGGGTAAATTCGAATTTAAACATTCCCCTACCCTGACTCATTGATCTTAGGTCGGTTGCATACTTAAACATTTCTGACATCGGCACTTCCGCCTCAACCATATTCAGGTCTTTATATTCGCTCTCGCCCATACCCATAATCTGGCCACGACGTTTATTGATATCGCCGATTACATCACCCATTACATTTTCAGGAATAAATACCTTTAAATATCCTATTGGCTCTAAAAGCACAGGGTTTGCCTGTTTTAAGCCTTCTTTATATGCAATAGCCGCTGCAGTCTTAAACGCCATTTCTGATGAGTCAACAGGATGGTAAGAACCATCTAAAAGTGTTGCCTTTAGGTTAACAACAGGATATCCTGCGATAACTCCCTGCTCACATGAATCTCTCAAGCCCTTTTCAACTGCCGGGAAGTAGTTTTTCGGAACGCTTCCGCCGAATACCTTTTCTTCAAATGTAAGCTCCTCGGTTAGTCCCGGTTCAAATTCAATCTTAACGTGACCATACTGACCATGACCGCCCGATTGTTTCTTATGCTTTCCTTCAACTGTAACCTTACCCTTGATTGTTTCACGATAAGGTACAATTGGTTCTGACAATTTAACATCAACGCCGTATTTGGTCTTGAGCTTTGATACAATAATATCAATATGTTGTTCACCCTGACCGTTGATTAGGGTTTGCTTGGTTTCAGAATTATTGGTTACTGCAAATGTCGGATCTTCTTCTGATAGCTTTGTAAGACCGCTTACAATCTTTTCTTCGTCGCCTTTAGCTGCAGGCTCAACTGCCATAGCTAAAACCGGTTCAGGGAAATCGATACCATTTAGTATCATATTCTTATTCTCTGCACACAAGGTATCGCCTGTCTTTGTTTTATCAAGCTTTGTAACAACACCGATATCGCCCGAGTCAACACTCTTAACCTCTATCTGCTTTTTACCTCTTAGCATGTAAAGTTTACCGATTTTTTCGGTTACGTCCTTATTTGGATTATAAAGGGTGCTATCAGACTTAACACTACCTGAATAAACTCTGAATAGTGACATCTTACCAACATATGGGTCGGCAATAGTCTTAAATATAATTGCAGATGTGGTATCTCCAACGTCCTGCACAACTTCTAAAGGCTCACCTGTCTTTGCATCGTGGGCAATTTCTGCGATTTCATTAGGATTTGGAAGATATTTTCCGATTGAGTCCATAAGACTTCTAACACCGATATTTGCAAGGCCTGAACCACAGTATACAGGGAAAATGTTTCCGTCCTTAACACCTTTTCTTATTGCCTTTTTGATTACATCAAAGGTAAATTCTTCGCCGTTAAAATACTTGTTCATCAGGGCATCGTCGGTTTCAGCAACCGCTTCCATAATCATATCACGAAGCGGTGCTACGATTTCGTCCATGCCTTCAGGAACCGGAATATCAACTCTGTCCTGTCCTTCATAGCGACGTGCTGTCATATCTATAATATCAACAAAGCCCTTGAATTCGTCGCCTTCTCTGATTGGATAAACAAAAGGTGTTACGGCTTTACCGAACTTTTCCTTCATTTCTTCAAGAGTTCTTTGATAATTTGCTCTGTCATCGTCAATTTTATTTACAAAGAATACTGTTGGCACTCCCTTTTGGCGTGCATACTTAAATACCTGTTCTGTTCCGACAGATACACCACTTCTTCCACTTAGAACAATAAGGGCAGAGTCAGCAGCACGAAGGCCTTCCTTCACTTCTCCGACAAAGTCAAAGAACCCAGGAGTGTCGATAATATTATATTTCATACCCTTCCATTCTACAGGGGCAATAGCTGCATTTATCGAAATCTTTCTCTTGATTTCTTCAGCATCATAGTCACACGCACTTGCTCCTTCTGATACTAATCCCAATCTATCTATAGCACCGCTATTATATAGCATTGCCTCTGTTAAAGACGTCTTTCCCGCCTTTCCGTGTCCCATAATCACAACATTTCTTATGCTGTCCATTCCATATTTGTCCATAATTTTTTCCTCCCTTTCGGTAATTTTGCAAGAATATTCATTCTGCTATAACATATTATATATACCTTCTTTTATATGGGGATAAACAAAAAAATAACCTACGAATCACCAAAATTCATAGGTTATTTTTATGCAATTTTACCAAAATGTATTAACCTTCAATAAGTCTCTTTGTATCAAGAGCAATCATAAGTTCCTCATTTGTAGGAATAACGAAGGTACGAACTGTAGCATCTTTAGTCGAGATATCCATAGCCTCGCCTCTTTTGGAGTTCTTTTCGTCATCGATTTTGATGCCCATAAATTCAAGGCCCGAAACAATAGCTTTTCTAAGAGGTCCAACATTTTCGCCGATACCTGCAGTAAATACTACCGCATCCACACCGCCTAAAGCAGCAGCATACGAACCGATTAACTTCTTAACGCTATAAACAAACATGTCAATAGCAAGCTTAGCTCTTTCGTTACCGCTATCTGCTGCAGCTGTTAAATCTCTGAAGTCACTGCTGATGCCTGATACACCAAATACGCCTGACTTTTTATTCATAACCGCATCTACTTCCTTCGCGGTCATATTTTCATTTTCCATAAGGAAGGTTACAACTGCCGGGTCCATAAAACCGGTTCTTGTACCCATTACAACACCGTCAAGCGGGGTGAAGCCCATTGATGTATCGATACACTTTCCGCCCTTTACTGCAGAAACTGATGAACCGTTACCCAAATGACATGTGATAATATTCACATCTTCCGGTGCTTTTCCTAACATCTTGGCAGCCTCTAGGGATACAAACTTGTGGCTCGTTCCATGGAAACCATACTTTCTTATCTTATACTTTTCATAATATTCATAAGGAAGTGCATACATATATGCTTCTTTCGGCATTGTCTGATGGAATGCTGTATCGAATACGCCAACTTGTGGAACGCCCGGCATAATCTTTTCACATGCTTCGATTCCGATAATGTTTGGAGGGTTATGTAGAGGCGCTAAAGGTGTACACATCTTTAAAGCTTCCAATACCTTACCATCGATTACGAACGAATCAGCAAAGTATTCTCCGCCATGCACAACTCTGTGACCAACTGCACCGATTTCCGACATTGATTCGATAACACCATATTCACCGTCTACAAGTGCATCAATTACCATCTGAATTGCATCTGCGTGGTCCTTCATTGGCTTTTCAATCTTTTCAGCACTATCCTTTACAAGGTTCTTATGTTGAAGGTTTGAGCCTTCAATTCCGATTCTTTCGCATAAGCCCTTTGCTAAAACTGTGATATTATCCATATCAATAAGTTGATATTTCAAAGATGAACTTCCTGCATTTATTACTAATACTTTCATTTTTATACTTCCTTTCTTCCTTATTTCATATTATTTACCCTGCGCCTGAACACAAGTAATTGCAACAACACCAACGATATCATCAGCAGAGCATCCTCTTGATAAATCATTTATAGGCATCGCAATACCTTGAGTTACCGGTCCGTACGCTTCTGCTTTTGCAAGTCTTTGAACTAGCTTATATCCAATATTTCCGGCATCCAAATCCGGGAATACCAAAACATTTGCCTTGCCGGCAACATCTGAGCCGGGAGCCTTTGATTCACCAACTGACGGTACAATTGCCGCATCTAGCTGAAGTTCGCCGTCCACTTTCAGTTCAGGATTATTTTCTTTACAAATCTTAGTTGCCTCTACAACCTTATCAACATCGGCGTGCTTTGCACTTCCCTTTGTTGAGTGTGAAAGCATTGCAACAATTGCTTCCTTTTCTGCCAAAAGTTCAAATGATTCTGCAGAGCAAGCAGCGATTGCAGCTAGCTTTTCAGGGTCCGGATTTTGTTCAAGACCACTATCTGCAAATATAAATGTACCATTTGCACCATATTCACAGTCAGGCACAACCATCAAGAAGAATGCAGATACAAGCTTAACACCCGGTTTTGTCTTTATGATCTGTAAACTCGGTCTTAGAGTGTTTGCAGTTGAGTGGCACGCACCCGAAACAACACCGTCAGCATCGCCCGCTTTAACCATCAAGCACGCATAATACATGTAATCGCCAAGAGCAGTCTTCTTCGCTTCTTCATATGTAAGTCCCTTTGACTTTCTGAGTTCTACAAAGAGATTGAGATATTGCTCTGTTTTTTCATATGTATAAGGATTGATTATTGTTGCACCCGATATGTCAAGACCTTTGCCGTTTTCTTCAATTTCTTCAGGTGTACCGATAATTATAAGGTTTGCAATATCCTCTTTTAGAATTTTCTCAGCTGCTTCAAGTGTTCTTCTGTCCATTGACTCCGGAAGAACGATTGTCTTTTTGTCAGCTCTTGCGCGTTCTTTAATTCTTTCAATAAAATTACCCATTATTCTTGCCTCCGTACAATATATATTTTATAAAT
>JAZULN010000023.1:0-18084 GCA_045603125.1 Clostridia bacterium
TTCACTTATGATATTTCAAAAGTGGGGAAATATGAAATTTGCATACAGAAATCGCGAATTTTGGTGTAAGGGATATTACGTGGATACCGCGGGCAAAAACACAAAAGCAATAAAGAATTATATATCCGAGCAGCTAAAAAGGGATTACGAAAGTGATCAAATAAGTTTGTTTGACCCGCGGGACCCATTTATGGGTAGTAAGTAAAGATTGCATGGCTGGCAGGCCAAAAAAACGCACTTGTGCGTTGCCAGTAAAGGATAGGGCTATGCCCGAAAATGAAAAACCACCCGTTATGCGGGTGGATATTTATTTTGATAAATTTTCGGGCCGGAGTTAACACTGCCAAAATACTTTTTTCGACATTTTCGTTGATTTTTAGTGTTACATATGGTATAATCAAAAGAAGTGGATTATTTATTCTTCGTTTAATTTATTGCATTTTATTTGATTAAATAATCAAAAATGTTAAAAGGAGAAAAACTATGAGAAGATGGGGCGACCGATACGATGCTTATCGAATAAGGGATATAGACGGACTTCATTTTTATATGGCATATTTAATGCCCAAAAGAACCGAGGCAGAGGTTTACATAAATGAAAAAATAGATGTAACCGAACTATTAAAATATATAGAGAAAAAGAACTTGTCGGGAGAGAGAAAGGTCACAGTTTTTCATTGCGTCATTGCGGCGGTGATAAGAACAATAAAGATGCGACCACTTTTGAATCGCTATATTTCGGGTAAAAGATTTTATATGAGAAATGAGATTTCTTTAGGCTTTACGGTAAAACGTCAATTTGAGGACCATGCCGAGGAAACCCTGATGATTTATAAGCCAAAGGATGAGGAAAACCTTGAGGCGATAACCGATAGAATTTCGCCAAAGGTTCATAGTATAAAGAAGGCAAAAAAAGGTCAGAGTGTTGATGATATGTTAAATATCGTAAAAAAGCTTCCCAAACCTATAATGAGCCTTTTTATGGCGGTTTTAAGATGCGTTGATGTTTTGGGACTTATGCCAAAATCTTTTAGCAGTGTGGATACTAACTACTGCACAGTGCTCTTGTCGAACCTTGGCAGTATCAAGTGTGATGCAGTGTATCATCACCTTAATAATATGGGAACAAACGGTATTGTTATTACAATCGGTGAAATCCACAAAGAGGTTATGGTAGACGAAAACGGCGAGCAGGTTGTTAGGGATGTGGTGAGCCTTGGTGTCACATTAGACGAGCGAATAGCCGACGGGTTTTATTTTGCAAGGTCATTAAAACTTGTAAAGCACTTATTTAAAAACCCAGACCTTTTAGATAAAACTTTTAAGGAGGAAATCAGCTTTGAATTCTGAGGAGATTTTAAAAAGATATTACGGAGAAAACGCCCATCTTGATTACGGCGATAAGACTTTGTATGATAAGGTTTTAGAATCAAAATCGAAATACGGGACATTTACTGCCTATGATTTTATGGGAAAATCAGTAAGCTATAACGATTTTTTATCAGAAATTGACCAGTGTTCAAAGGCGTTAAAGGGAATGGGAGTAAAAGTAGGTGACAGCGTTACAGTTTGCCTTCCCAACGTTCCCCAGGCGGTTATTATGTTTTATGCCATTAATAAAATCGGTGCATTGGCAAGTATGGTACATCCTTTGTCGGCAGAAAATGAAATTATGTTTTACTTAAATGAGAGTAAGAGTAAGATTGCAATAACGCTTAGTCAATTTTATGATAAATTCGAGGCGATAAAGGGTAAAACTCCCCTAAAAAAGCTAATTGTCGCAAAAATTGGTGAAGCCTTGCCGACTGTAAAAGGATTTTTGTATAAATTTATCGGACATGAACCAAAGATTGCAAAGGAGCCTTGGGTAATTTCGTGGCAAGATTTTTTGGCATCCGCATCGGAATATACGGGAAATGTTAATAGTTACGGCTCAGGCGAAACTCCGGCAGTTATTCTATTTAGCGGCGGAACGACCGGAACTTCAAAAGGTATACTTTTGACCAACCTAAACTTTAATGCATTGGCACGCCAGACCGCAGTTGCATCGAGTTGCTTTGAAGCAGGCGATACAATGCTCTCGGTTATGCCGGTATTTCATGGTTTTGGACTTGGCGTGGGAATCCATACAATGCTTGCCCATGGTGGACGTTGCGTGCTTGTGCCAAGGCTAAATGTGGCAGAGTTTCCGGGAATGTTTAAAAAATATAGACCAAATTATATGGCGGGAGTACCAACCTTATTTGAGGCAATGTTAAGAAATGAGGATATGCAAAAGGCGGATTTATCCTGCTTAAAAGGACTCTTTAGCGGTGGAGATTCACTGTCAATTGAACTTAAGAAAAAGATTGATGCATTTTTGAAGGATAGAGGCGCATCAATTCAGGTGCGTGAAGGCTACGGTACAACCGAGTGCGTAACAGCAAGCTGCCTGACTCCTATTGACAGCTACCGTGAGGGAAGTATTGGAATCCAATTCCCGGATACCCACTATAAAATTGTCATCCCGTCAACTAACGACGAAATGCCTTTGGGGCAGATGGGGGAAATTTGTATTTCAGGGCCTACTGTAATGAAGGAATACATAAATAACCCCAAGGAAACAAGCCAGACTTTGCGTGTTCACGATGACGGAAAGGTATATTTACATACAGGCGATTTGGGGTATATGGACGAAGATGGGTTCATCTACTTTGTACAAAGACTAAAGAGAATGATTGTTACCAGTGGATACAATGTATATCCGTCGCAGATTGAAAATGTCATAGATGCACATGAGGCGGTAATGTTTTCTACAGTTATTGGTGTCAAAGACGACTATAGAATCCAGAGAGTCAAGGCATTTATTGTGTTAAAACCGGGATTTAGCCCAACCGATGAGATTAAGGCTTCCATTGAAGCACATTGCGAGAAAAATATCGCAAAGTATGCTCTTCCAAAGGAATATGAATATCGTGATAACCTTCCAAAAACCTTAGTTGGAAAGGTTGCATACCGTGAACTTGAAAAAGAGGAAGAGGAAAAACTGGCACAAAAATAATAGAAAACCCCTCCTGTAATGACGGGAGGGTTTTTCGGTGTTTTATAAATCTTGTGTATCTATTTAACATAAAAACCGATTGACATATAATATGCCATTTCATTGACATTTATATAGGCAGATGCTATAATTATAATTAAGAAAAATTTACCAAAAAATATTTATTTTTTTTGAAACCTTTTAGGGGTTTAAAAAGTATTTATTATGTAGGTGCAAAAAAACACATATAAAAAAGGAGAATTACTTATGAAAAAAATAACATTGATTATGGTACTTGTTGCCGCATTGGCACTTGTATCTTGTGGAAAAGAAGAAAAGGGCGAAGAAAAGAAGCCGGTGAACACTCAGGTAGAAACTAAGGTTGATGAAAATGATCAAGCGACTCCTGAGACCGAAACAGAACTTCCCGACGGAGAAGAAATAGTAGCAGACCCGCCGGCAGAAAAACCTATAGAAGAAAAACCGATATCAACTCCTCAAAAGCCGGAAGCTAATAAACCGACAGCAAATCCGGATAGCAAACCGGCAGAAACTCCAAAGCCGACAGAAACTCCAAAGCCATCAGAACCACAAAAACCATTAGAACCTATAAAGCCTTCAACACCTCAAAAAGACACAAGAAGCCTTAACGAAATTATGGCAAGTATATTAACAGGTATGGGCGAAACACCAGCATTGGGCGAAATCCCATTGGATGCGGAAAACTTTGAGTTCTTTGCCTTCGCACCATATGTTGAAGGCGTAGAGGCACTTGTTAGCGAGCCGATGATGGGTTCATTTGCTCACTCGGTAGTTTTAGTTCGTTTGCCGGATGGTGCAGATGTTGAAGGGTTTGCAAATCAGGTAAGGGCTAATGCAAACCCAAGAAAATGGATTTGTGTAGAGGCAGAAAAGGTTAAGGTTTCAACAAAAGGTAACCTTGTGTTACTTGTGATGTCTAGTGCAAGTAATGTAGACATCATTTCATCAAACTTCTTAAAATAATTAAATTTTAAGTTATAGAAAGGATAAACAATGCTTTTTTCGGGTATTACGTTTTTATACTTTTTCCTTCCGTTTATGGCTTTGTATTTCATAATACCGAAAAGCTGGAAGAATGCATTTTTACTGGCAACAAGCCTTCTATTTTACTTCTTTGGTGAGCCGATATATGTGTCCCTTTTGATATTTTCATCAATTGTTGACTGGACGCACGGGCTTTTTATTGAAGCACATAGAGGTGAAAAATGCACAAAATATGCCTTGATTTCATCTATAGTTATAAATGTGGCACTTTTAGGGATTTTTAAATATGCCGACTTCTTTATTTCTACAATTAACGGCATATTTGGGGCAAAATTACCGCTCACGAATATTTCGCTTCCGATAGGTATCAGTTTCTTTACCTTTCAGACTATGAGTTACACAATCGATGTTTATCGTGGAAAAGCTCATGCCCAGAGGAATTTTTCGAGTTTTATGACCTATGTTTGCCTGTTCCCGCAGTTGATAGCAGGTCCAATCGTTCGGTATACCGATATTGCAAAGGAACTGGAATGCAGAGAAACAAAGATTTCCTTCGTTGCCGAAGGCATAAGACGCTTTTCGGTGGGATTAGGTAAAAAAGTACTGATTGCGAATCTTTTGGGTGAGCTATGTGCAAACTTTAATGCAACAGATGAGAAAAGCGTGCTCTTTTATTGGGTATATGCTATTTCCTTTACCCTTCAGATATATTTTGATTTCTCGGGTTATAGTGATATGGCAATCGGGCTTGGTAAAATGTTCGGGTTTAATTTCCCTGAAAACTTTAACTATCCTTTTATATCAAAATCGATTTCTGAGTTCTGGCGTCGCTGGCATATGACTTTGGGCGGATGGTTCAGGGACTATGTATATATCCCCCTTGGCGGAAACCGTGTAACTCCCATAAAATGGGTAAGGAACTTAGCGGTGGTGTGGCTTTTAACGGGTTTTTGGCATGGAGCCAGCTGGAACTTTGTATTGTGGGGGGCAATGTTTGGTGTGCTTCTTGCGGTAGAAAAGCTATTTTTAGGCAGGGTGCTTGAAAAATCACCAAAAGTGATAGGACACATTTATACCTTGTTTTTTGTGGTAATGAGTTTTGTTATATTTAACGCAAATAACATTGGAGAGGTGACAGAAAACTTTAAGGGAATGTTTGGTGCTTTAGATGTGCCTTTTAAAAATAGCATTATCCTATATAACTTAAGAAGTTATGCCGTTATTTTGGCGGTTGCTGTAATTGGGTCAACAAAGATTCCAAAAAAAATCTGGAACTCCTATAACAAAGGCAGTGATACCATATTAGAGCCTTTGGGGACAGTAATCATTCTTTTGGTATCCACCGCATTTATTATTAACGGCTCATTTAATCCATTTTTGTATTTTAGGTTTTGATTATGAAAAAGATAAAAGATTTTTTAACAATAATATTATTTTTAATAGTGATTTTAGGGTTTTCAGTTGCCTTTGCCATAACACCTGACCAGGATGTGTCGAAGGCGGAAAGACGAAAACTTTTAAAAGCCCCCGAGGTTTCGGTAAAGGCGGTAATGTCAAAGAGCTTTTCGGAGGAATTGGAAGCATATTTTCTAGACCAGTTCCCTAAAAGAGATTGGTTCCGAAAAATTAACGATAATATCCGCATTACAGTTTTAAGACAAAAAGACGTAAATGGTCTTTGGACAAATAGCGGAAGCATTTTTAAATATGAGGGCGACTTAAAGCCTGATCAGGTTAAATATGGTGCGGGAGTTATAAACAGGGTCATAAAAACCAATCTTTCAGGGGTGAATGTGTATTATTCGGTAATCCCTGATAAGAATTATTATATAAAGGGAATGGGTCATCACCCTGAATTTGACTATGATTCACTCTTGAAAATCATGGATGAAAATATAAAGGGAGCAGAATATATCGACATTTTCCCGGAACTTGATTTATCCGACTACTATAGAACCGACACCCACTGGTCGCAGGATAAGATTTTCCCGGTTGTAGAAAAATTGGCGGATGCCATGGGTATTAAGGAAAACCTGACGCCGGCAAAAGATTATAAACTAAACGAGCTTTATCCATTCTACGGCGTATATTGGGGGCAGGCGGCTCTTGGTGAGAAGCCGGATACCTTGAGGTTTTTAACAAGCATATACACAGAAAATGCAAAGGTTTCAGGGATAGACCCGGAGGTTTTGGAAAAAGACTTTGGTGTAAAATATGACTTATCCGATAAAGTATATTCATTGGATCGATTCAACGGCATGGATGGATATGATGTATATCTATCGGGTGCGCAACCAGTAGTTTCAATTGAATGTGAAAATGCAAAAACCGACAGAGAACTTGTAATTTTCAGGGACTCATATGGTTCAAGCATCGCACCGCTATTTACCGGTGCATATAAGAAAATCACCTTGATAGATCTTCGGTATATACCAAGTATGCTATTGGGACAATTTGTAGAGTTTGGAGAAAATCAAGATGCACTTTTCTTATTTTCCACATCCCTTTTAAACAGTTCAATGTTAATGAGATAAAAAAGAGGCAAGGTTATACCTTGCCTGTTTTAATGTAATCTGAAACTTTTTTAATAAGATAATATATATTGGAGTCTTCTTTGAGCTTTTTATCCCAAAGGGCTTTATTGGTTATAATCCCAAGACCTGCCAGATACTCTATGTTAGAATCTATAGTGTAGATAGTCTTGCTGATTCCAAAACCCTTCTTTATCCCTTCCGCTATAGCCATTGCCATTTTCTCTTCATTATATTTTGCTAAATCGTCAGGATCATCTATAAAACACACCTCTAAAAGTGCATAGGATTTCCCTAACGCCTTTATTCGGTTCATGTTGTATAGATTTTGTCTCCTTTTAATGCCCCGGTTTTTAAAGCCAAGTGCTGCAATTTCAGAGAGTATTTTTTCCTCAACCGAAACGCCTTGTTCCTTTTCGTGAACTAAAATCTCGGTGCCGGTGGTGGCGTTATCAGATGTTTTTTTAGACCCGGCATTAAAGTGAAGTTCCAGAATATAGTCATATGGAGAAAAGTCAAAGACACCACCGTTTTTTAGGTATCTGTACATATTTTTACTTGTGTCAAAAAGGGTAACATTTGAAAAAGGTTTTAAATGCCTAAAAAGGGCAGCGGAAAGACTTCTTGTTAAAACTGATTCCTGAAAATTTCCCGATATTGCTCCCGGGTCTTTTTCGCCGTGGCCGGCAATTATAAGTATATTCATCTATTTTTCTCCTTTTCCTGATAGTAGCTGTTTAAACAGTTGGTGAGTGCCGGTGCTGGAGAGTGCCGAGAATGCACCTGCCACCAGACTCTCTACTGTGATCTTTTGATTTATGATGCATGCAAGTATTGCACCTATTATAACTAAAATTGTGGGAATAAATCTGTCTTTTTCATCGTGAATCCATTTTTTCAGAATAAACCCTAAAATCATACAAAATGCTGTTATAAGTGGCATTTCAAGTCCTTTTATAAATTCCAAAAAATCCCTCCTTTACCGCTTTTCTGTCGGCATTTGCAAAAGCTTATTTACAAGCTCTTTTATGACATCGTCCATATCCAACTCAGAGTAGGGAAGATAGAGCCTTTTTATGTTATCCTTAGCGTAAATAGGGCAGTAGCCCTTTTCTGAATATTCGTTGTAGCTTTGGATTATCCGGTCACGAAGGAGTGCCTGAACGCCTGAACAGAGGGCGTTATTTTTTGCAACCTCTTCCTTTTGATGTCGAAGAAGCTTTTTATATCCCACTCCTAATGCGGCAGTTATTAACATAAAAATCCAATCCACCCAGTTTGATAATATAAATTCATAGATGTTTTTCCACATATTATCCTCTAGAAAATATAGATTTCCAGGTCCTCTACAGTGCTGTAGTGTCCGTTTGATTTAACAAAAACATCGACCTCTTGTGCTCTTTTCATGAATCTTATGTAGCTGTATCGTTCAAAATCACTGTAGTCTGAATAGTCATTTTCCTTTAACTCTAAAATATTGCAAAGAGTGCGGGCTTTGTCGTGAAAGACAAGGTATCTGAAATTGTTATATCCAACATTTATTGTGTTTAACACTTCGACTCCGGTGTGAAATGTGTCAAATGTGACGTCAATTTTGGTTTGAAAAGGAACAACCTGTGAATTTGTTAAAAGCTTTGATTTTGCAAAAATTCTGATATCTTTTATATTGCCTGTATTATCAATATATGCAAGAGGAACATAGTTTGATTCGGGCAGGGTTTCGGACGTGGCCGGGTAGCAAGAGTTCAGGTTTATGTCATGGTATAAGTAAACATATACCCCAGACTGAAGGGGAAGTGTCGCTCCGTCCTCATCGATTACCATGGAAACTCCGTTTTCAAAAAAAGCTGTCCCCGGACTGATATTTATAGTGTCCCCAGCTATAGATGCTCTGCAGTGGTAACTGTCAAAATCGATGCCCGATTCGGTAATCTCTGAAGTTATTGTATTCATGGCATTTATTAGGTTTTCATCTGTTGGGTATGGGGTGATGCCGGATGTTGTAAGTCGGCTGAAGGCCTTATTTATATCTTCTGTCCCATAGGTTTGGTTGTCAATAAAACTATAGCTATATCCCATTATATCTCCTCCTTAATAAGTTTTAGTATCGGTTCCTGACCTTTGTTACTCTCGTTTTGCCAAATATTTACTCCGACCACTTTGTATAAAAAAAATTTCTCGAAATTGCCGAATTTAACAAGAATTTTTAAAGTATCACCAAGACCATAGTCATCTCCGAAGGTCAGGTGTCTTACCTGACCCTGAATATTGATATTTTTGCATTTTGATGAAAGTGAACTCTCTGCCTCACTCTTTCCAATACCGCCCAGAACCGCTTCCCAGTAAAGCATACCTTGGGTCCCGTCATCTTTTAAGATATACCGCCAGACATTCTCGTTGGTTTCGGAATTTATACCATCATCATACCAGCCAGCATTGGAGTAATTTTCAATATCTTCCGTGTAGGATATATCAAAAAAGTTATTATGCTTCTCGGATAGAATTATATTTTTTGTGTCCCCTAAAAGTATTTCAAAATCCCAGCTTTTGTTTTTTACATTAAAATACAGCCTGTGACCTGTCCCCATTATGTCGCATAAATCATGGACTATTTCGTCTGTCGAATTGGCACTGTTTCGCCAGAAGTGGCGGGTAAGCTTTTCGGGGTGAATATAGGAAGATAGGTTAAAGTTTGAAACTTTTCTTTTTTCATCTACTGTATCCTCGATAAAATTACCATCTTCGTCAATCTTGGGAGGGGATAAAAATGAACGGGTCAGGACGTAGTCTAAAATGGTCTTTGGGTTCTGAAATTCATCGCCGAAAATTTCTCTTGTTTTAAAGGGAGGAAGAACCCTTTTTTTTAAAAGCCAGTTAAGAGTCCTTCCGCAGATTAAGAGTTCATTTTCAGCAATTTTACCAGTGCATACTGCCTGATTTTCGCCCTCTGTGAGGATAATATACGGGGTGCCCAGAAGGATATCACAAATTCTGTCGTTTAGCCTGAAATGACCTTCATATGTACCGATATTGTTATATTTAATTGTCCATGACGATGAAATTATGTCGCTCATGATGGATAATAGATTAAAGTCAAAATCGTAAATTCTTATATCTCTCATATTAAAACCCCCGCATAAAGATTGCGATGTGTTAAATATACCTCGCAGTTTCTGTTACCGTCGGGAAGATACACATCTATATAGTTTTCTCCGCATTCTAAGAACATATCGCAAAGATAAGACTCGGTGGATAAAAGATTTGTAATATCACCTGCAATATTGCTTAAAATCATTCTGTTTGGAATATCGATGGTGATTATTTCGCCTTCTGAAACTTTGTGGTCTATTATGATTTTTTTGCCAGTTGTCGTGTTTTCAAGTGTGATAGACCCTTCCTCGGCAAGAGATATCAGACATTTTATGGTAATAGTTGGTTCTGTCAAAACATCGCCTGAATTATTTACTGTCCCTCCTACAACTCTTTCGGTAAATACAGCGGGGAGGAAGGTGGCAGAGGTTATAAGGTTGTGTCTTTTATAGATTCCAGATACTGTGTCATTACAGTCAGTAAAATGCGGAAAATCACAAGTCATCTGCACGCAAAAAGCTTTGAATCTGGAATTCTTCCAGACTGTTTTAAAGGTGCAATCATTGACAAAAATTTCATACGAATTAAAAGCTGTTTCTATTTTTAGTGTCCCTGATTTTGAAAATACTTTTATAGCGTTTTTAATGAGAAAAATGTTTTCACTAGTAATGTCCCCGGAGATTGTAATCACACGTTGACCAAAAAATGCGGTATTTTCATCGTATCCGTCTTTGTTATTGAAGTGGACGAGAGTTCGTTCTTTACCTAAAAGTTCAGTGCCGTCAATATCAATGACTGAAAAACCATCATTACCATCACCCGACATTTTGACTTTCCCAAAATCGTTTTCATATATCATATTCATTTAGTATTCACCTACCAACATTCTTTTTAGTGTATCCTGCTTATATATTTCCATAGCCGTGCTCTTGGGAGAACCACCCGAATATATGTTATAGGATGTGGAATTTTCGATATGTGTTCCCGTGCCAAGAGGCGAAAAGACCGAAGTGTTAGGAGTTAGAGTTTGAAAGCCAAGCTGGAGCTTTTCTTTAATAGTCTGGAACACATTTTCCATTGAGTTTATGAATCCTTCGCCAAAGCCGAGTGCTGCTGCAACGCCTTCTTCAAAGAAGTTTTCGGGGAGAGTGCCAAAGCTTTCTTCCAGTTTTGAAATCATTGACGATGCCATATTCTCGATATTTCTGTCATAGATATCTTTTGCCTCGTCAGAATATAGGTTTTTGGAAATTTCCTCGGCAAGGTTTTGTTTTTTTGACCAGTTTAAGAGATATTCCCGGGTTTTTTCTTCCGGAAGCCTTGCTAAAAAGGCAGAAAATGTCATTCCTTCCTCCACCGACATATCACTAAGAAGAGAAAAAAAGTCTTTTATGTAGCCCTTATTGGCTTCAATGTCAACCCCTTCGCCGGAAGTCGGGAATATTTTATATAAAAGCTCTTTTGTGGACGCAAGGGCATTATTGTAATTTTCTAAAACTTTTATCTCGCTCTCAATGTCACCCAGGGAAAGCCACCAATAGGTTTTTTCATTCTTGGGGTTAAAAAAGGTGTTTTCGTGGTAGAGAGAGCCGTAGTTTTTAAGTTTCCCAGCCATTTTATCCTGAACACTTTGAAGTTCCTCAAAGCTTGAGTCGATGTCTTTATTAATTTCATTAAAGACATCCATAATGGCAGATTTTTGAGCCTCTGCAATCTGGTTTGCAGTTTCTTGACAGTATTTTAGGATATCAACGGTGTATTCTTGCCATTTGTCGCTTCCCACGGCAAAATATTTATCGCGGTAGTCCTTTAGTTTTAGGTAAAATTCTTGCTCGGAGATTAACCCTAAATCCAGACTGTTTTTAAGGTCTTTATATTCACGATCCAGAAGTTTTTTATTATACTTTTCGTAGTCGGAAAGTTTTTTCATGCTCTCCGACGCAGCTTTTTGCCGTATGCTATTGATTTTTTTGCTTTTTTCCTCCTCCGACATAATAGCCGATTGTGAGGAGTTTAAAAAGAACTCTTTTTCAGCCTCAGAAAAATCAAGTAACTTGGAAAAGGATGAGTTAAGAACATTTTCAAGGGTAGTTAGCCCCGAAACTGCACCGCTGGTGATTGCCTCATCTAAAACCTTCATAGTGGTTTCGGTGTTTTTCTTAATGTCTGAAAGTTCCTTTTCATAGTTGGATTTATCAAGACTTAGTTCAATTTTTTTGTTATCGTAAGACATTATTTCACCTCCTCAAATATATCGGATAGTTTATCTAACATATCATGCTCCCTCTCGGATTCAGAGCGGGTGTCTTTTAGCTTATATAATGCTTTCATTTTTCTGTAAAACTTCTTTTGTTCCTTGTTTTCAATTTCACAAATGTTAATACTTCGGTATCCCATAATTTTTACAATCCTGTTTTCTTCACCCAACCCTAAAAATAAAGCACGGAATTTCCACCAATGAAGTGATTCTTCCCATAAATCGATTCCATAGTCATGGTAAAATGCCGATGCAATGAATCCAAAATCGGCAGAAAAATCGATGACCGGAACGTCGGATGAAGAAGTGGTTGATTTTTCTGATGTTTCTTTGCCACTATAAAATTCCATTATGCCTTTTAATGCTTTCTCTAGGGTGGGGGGAAGGGAAGATGAGTAGCATAACTTTAGGATTTTAACAGCTTTTTCAAAGGGGTTACAGTTTTTATCAGAGATTATATCTCCAATTTCAATCCATACTCTAAAATCGGTATTGACGGCATAGCCTATGCCGTCAATAGTGATTTCTTCGGGGAGAATAAATTTTTTCATATAGCAGTAAATTGGCAGCTTTGCCAGTCGTCTGATGTGGTAGCAGTCCCCTTTATGATGTCGCCGTTTGATTTTAGTGTCCCTGAATAAGTATAGGCTTCTGAGTCATTACCTTCGCTATCGGGAATAACCGACCAGTTTCTTAAAATTGCAGGGTAAGATCCATCTTCTTGCTCGGAGGTTACATCAACCAAAAGAATACTTCTCACAGCATCCGAACCGATAAGCTCGTTGTCGGCAATAGAGATGATGTCCTGGTGAACAGGGTCGTCTGAAAACTTGTCAAAGCTATATGAAATAGACGGTGCATAGCCGACAACGTCGTTTCGCTCGGTTTTTTCGTCAATGTATCTTCTTGAATATTCCACCGGATTTTTGTTAATCGAGAGTTCGGTGAAACCTCTCATTCTCATAAATTCTGTTTCTTCGCCGTTTTTGATTCCAAAAAAAGCAATCTTGTCGCTTCTTTTTGCGATTTTATCCAAATAAATCATTCCTTTCAAAATTTATAAATTATCCAAATAAATAAGTCTACATTTTAGCATATATCCGGCACTTTTTATATCATCTAAAAAAAGATGCCCCGAGGTTATAACCTCAATTTTTTGTGCTGTTTTGCCCGAATAAAGTTGGGGTAAGATATTTTTTTTATCACTTTCTTCAATCCACTTTGCGATGTTTTCAAAGTGAGTGATATTTATTGGTGAATTTTGTGTGTCATAGTCACGTCTTTCTGATAGCGTAAAGACAAATTGCCTAAGACTTTCGCCACTTGCATATTTTTTAATTATAGGCTCACATTCGACGGGGTTTATACTATAGCACCCTATATCTTTTTCTAAAAAATCAACTTGGGGGTTTAGACCTTCAAAGTGTGGACACATACTAAAGAAATCTTTTAAAGCTTCAATTATCATCTTCTAACCTCACACATTCAAATTGCAATGATTTTATAGTGCTTTGTCCTGTTGCTTCCTTTTTGGTTTTTTGTAACACCAAGTATAGTGTGTGAACCTGGGGGAGGAGTAGGGGAGGGACAATAGCCTAAATAGACCTTGTCCCCCGATGCGATATCCTCATCTTTGGTTGAAAAAATTCGTATTGTGAGTTCGCTTTTTTCCCGTTCTATGCCCGATGTATGCGAAATTTTATCCTCTGAAAATACGCAGGCACGAAGGAAAAACTGTCGCAAAAAACCGGTATTGGTTTTGTGATAAACTGTTAGAGAATTATCAAAAATCATACGCTATACCTTTTTTAAGCCTTAAACTTTGCAAGCACGACTTTTCCGGCGTTAGACAGAACTACTGTATAGAACTTGTCAACAGAGATGTCGGTCACACGCTTTAAACTCTGTCTTTCGGTTTCCACATTTGTATCACGCTTTAGGTAGATTGTAAGGGCAGGAGTTTCGTCTTCGGTGTCGGTGTCACCTTCCAGCTTTACGATAGGGTTAATGTAGTATTTTCCGCCTTCCTCACCGGCAACAAACTTCACATATTCGCCGGCGCTGATTCCTTCAATGCCTGAATCCTCTGCTAAAATCTGACCCTCACCGGCAACTCCATCTTCAATTACTTCCAAAGCATCAGCGTCGGTTGATAAACAGATTTCATAGTGGTCCACAGTTGTTTCATTTAACATTACTCTTTTTGACGGTACAATTCTTGTGTTTGCAATCATACCAATTTCACCAGACATTAATAGGTTGCCGGTGTACTTTTCGCTAGAGATAAAGTCCTCGTCATGACGCAATTTTGTCATCTGTTTTGGGTGAATAAACATTACCTTTTCGGTGTTTGTTTCTTCTTCAAACACATCGATTGCGTCGATAATGCCGTCGTAGCTGATGGCAGTGTCTTTCGAATCAAACTTCAAAGTTGCCTCATTTAAAGCATCCATAGCATCAGAATCTACCTTTGATGCAATAGCAAGGGCCAGTTGGTTGTTTGCCTCGCCGATGGGGTTACCATATCCTGATAAAACCGCCTCGTCGGTAATCTCTAAAGCCTTCATAGCCTTTTTGATTGTTGCCTTTTTTGTAGTCGCCACAAGCTTTGTTGTACCTACCTCGTCGCCTTCTTTGATGTCGCTTGCGTCGCCGATATACTTATATTGCGGTACTAAAACTGTGTCGCCGGCAACCCCGACTAAGGTGTCGTCAATCTTGGCAAAAGGTGCCACTACAATCTTTTTTGAAATCTTGGCAGAAATCATATCCGCCATAACCTCAGGGTTTACTAAATCATTGATTTTTGTTGTATTTAACATAGCTTTCAAATCCTTTCTAAATTAAGCGTTTGCTAACTTTTTATATAAATTCGGGTTTTTTTGGTAAAGTATAGATTTTTCTTTATATCCCATCTTATTAAAATCCTCTTTGGTAAGCTTTTCTTGAGCCTTTGTTGACGATACTATTTTGGGGATTTCGGTGTTTTCAAATAAGAATGGGTATTTTTTTGAAAAATCTGAAAGTTTGTCCTGTAGCCCCTCGATTTTTCCGTCTTTTAGCTCTAGTCCATTTCTGTCTAAAAGGGTCAGAATTAAATCTAAATCGTGTGGGTTTAAAAGTGAAATTTCACTTTTTAAAATCTCGTCAAACTGCTTTTTTTCTCTGTCCTCAGTTAAGGCAGAGAGAATCTTTGTAATTGCATCTTCTTCGATGTTTAAACTTTTTAAAAATTCTTCGTTTATCATAAATTTTACTCCTTTTATTTAACATTTGCCTGAGAGTTTTTCTTTTGCCGTCATCTCATCCTCGCCGAAATACCACATACGAAACTCCCATGGAAGCATTATTCCAAGCTCTAAGAGTTGCTTTTTTTCGCTAAATTCAAGGTTTCTGTCGGCAATAATGCTGTCGTCAAAGTCAAAACTCACAGAATACTCGCCCTCGGGGGCCAGATTGTAAATGCTAACCCACTTATCCATAGCGTATAAAAGGTCTGTTAGTGCTCTTTTAAGAGACCGTTGAATATCGGTTACTGTGGCATAACTTCGCTGCTTTGATGACCGGATTTCCTCGGCAGTTTTATCTGAAACCTGAACATCGGAAAGAGTCCCATAGGCAAGACCGGATGTAAACTCGATGCTTCGCAATATGCGGTTTAATCCGTCGGAAAGCTCTGAGTTTCTGATATCCGGTGTCCAGTCTTTAAAGAGGGTGTCGTCTTCGGTGTTAAGCATTCGGTAGAGTCTTGTGTCGGGGATGATTTTTCTACCCAGTTTATCACGTGTTACGGCGGATTCGTCTATGAATAGTGCTCTTTTTCCGCTTTCAAATTCCCATAAAAGCCTTGAATATTGTATGTCTGCATCTTTAATCAGGTCACAGGCTCTATCAAAAACCGAGACACCCATTGGTGAATCAGAGTTATAGAGGTTTGTCATCGGCATCTTAAAATGTGCAAAAAGAGGATATTTAATACCGCTTATTTCTGAATATTCTTCTAACATCTCCCAATTTCTAACGTGGGACAGCGGGATTTCCTTTCCAAGCTCGTTTTTAGATGAACTCTTATATGCCGTGTTTTTGATTATGTAGTTATCGCCCAGACGATGCTCCTCTATGCGGGTAAAGACTGAGTCATCTTCAAAGATTCGGTCTAAAAATATAGCACCGGTGATGTTGCCATCGTCATCAAAGCTCAAAGGTAGAAAATCCTCCGGCTCGATAAAATCCACATGGATTTTCCCGTCTTTTATATATGGCTTTAGAATAATCGACCCTTTTGCACAGGCAAGCTCGGTAAAGATTCGTGCCCTCTCAAGAATTTTTTGATAGGATTTATCTAAATAATCCCCTCGAAGACTTCCCGATACCTCCGACTTCATCTCGATGGTTGTAAGGCGTGCAAGTTCCCCTGATATGGCAGAGGCAAGACTAAGTCCGGTCACTTCCTGATTTAGCCATGGTGCATTATTTTCATACATCGCCTTCCAAAGCGTAAGTCTTTCATCGGAGTTATGCATGGTTTTCGGCTCAGGATAGGATTTTTTCATAAAGCGTAAAATAGGATTCATATTTTATTTCCTTTCTGATTTTTAGAATATCTTTCTTAAAATTGTGTAGCAAAAATAGCGGATATCGTCCATGGCATGGTCGTTTTGTTTGATAACCTTGTCTTCAAGACTATCGGTATCCCAGCAATATAAACCGAACTCACGAATGGAATCGTGGCAGCAACTGTTAAAGATAAGTCTGCCCCCTTTTAGATATGTGTTTGTTGTGCGTATGCCGTCAATAACGTTGTTATTTGCTTTTTTAACAGTGAACTTTCCATGTCGCTTTATAGTTTCGATAAAACTTGCCGCCGATGGGTCGATTATGATATTAGAAATTATGTGGTTACCTGCCAGGTCAAGGAGTCGGGTGTAGTACTCCTCGTCGGTCAGCTGGTGAAGTTTTTTGCGGCTGTCATAGTAAAATTCCCGTACCCTTATAGCTTTTTCGTCGGTTACGCACCATAACCCCATAGACGTCGGGTTGGCAGTGCCGTAGTCGATGGAGATATAGTATCTGCCGACGGGGTCAGCTTTTAAGGTTTTTACATGTAAATCCTCTGAGAAAGAGGGATAGATAAGTCCCTCTGCCTGAATCCAGTTTCCCAGGATAAATCTGTCGTAATATACGGTCCCCTGATACTCATTTTTTAGGTTTTTAACAAATTCAGGACTGTTAAAGGGGTTATCATCAATAGTGTAGTGTTGGGAGAAAATGTCAGCTCCGCTTTCTAAAAACTTTTTAAACCAATGGTTGGGGTTCTCCGGATTGCAGGTGCCGTCAAAGATGGAATTGGGTTTATCAAGTCTGGATTTTAGCATTGTAAACACTTGCTCGTTCCATGTTGTTATTTCGTCACCGTAACAGTATTCAATGCCGGCACCTTGCAGCTTCGAGGTTTGCGAACTTTTATCCGCACCGATAAGGTAGCATTTCTTACCGAATAATTTTATAACCCCGTCTTGTCCGGGAGAGCCAACCAAATCATCGCCCCATATATTTCGCATAGGGTCAATTATGTTTCGTGTAAGCGTTCCTTTAGTGTTCCCGATTAAGACAATAAGCCCGTTACCGAGAGTGTTCCTGATACGACGAGGGATCAGAAAATAGTCAAGGTAGGTTTTACCGCTTCGGGTCGCACCCTGCTTTATGTTCCAGCGATGGTTTGCCATAGTCCAGAATTCTTTTTGCTTTTTTGAAAATTCCATCAGTCCGACTTCATCTGCCTGTCCATTTCGGATAAAATAATGTCCACCTTTTCTTCGCTGCTTGTTTTCTCGGATTTTTGCCCCCAAATCTCAGGACATTTACTCTCAAGCCATAGCTTTGCAGCGGTAGTGTCGGGAGGGACTTCCTTGTGGACCGTTGTGATTTCGTCGCCTTTTTCCTTTTCTTCTGTTATGACAAACCCTAAAGCCTTTTTTAAAAGTGCATTTTCAACCTCCAGGGTAGTTAAGGGGACAGTTATGCGCTCGACATGCCGGAGACCGAATTTGAAATACCAAATAAAGCTTTAATGGAGGAGTTGAAACAATATGCTTTCCTACGCTGACAGAATGAAGGCGCTTCGCGAAACGAAGATACGCCACACCTTTGAAAAGAGGGAA
>JAZULN010000024.1:0-10558 GCA_045603125.1 Clostridia bacterium
AGCAAATAAAAAAGCCCCTTTAGGGGCAGGTTGGTGAAAGAGTTGCGGTTGGCAGACCTTTCGACGAGCCTATAGGCTCGGCCAGCATATTGCCCTAAGGGGGCAGAGCAAGCCACCGGCACGGCCGGTGGTCATGACTATGAAAATCTTGAAAAATGGGCAAACATTCAGGGTCAATGTGATGCTTGTGGGTTTTTGGTTGGACTTATTGACAGGGAAGGGTTTATAATATATAATTACAGTAGTTATTATGATTGACTGGAAGTGGTAAAAATGATCTATAAAGGCGATAAATTAAAGGAAATTTCCTTCCCTTTGGGGGGAATCGGAAGCGGAGCAATCGGCATAGGCGGAGACGGTCGGCTAATCGACTGGGAGATTTTTAATAGGCCCGCAAAAGGCACCCGAAACGGGTATTCATTTATCGCGGTAAAAGCGATAAAAAATGGCGAGGTTTTTGCCCGGGTTTTAAACGGCGATATTAAAAAAGAACTAACCGGAAGATACTTAGACAGGGAGTTTCTGGGCTTTGGCTATGGCCCTGAAGCTTATACCATGAGCGGATTTCCTCATTTTTCCGATCTTACCTTCAAGGGTGAGTTCCCGATTGCGGAACTTAAGTTTTCCGACGAAAAATTCCCGGGGGATGTGGGGCTTTTAGCTTTTAACCCTTTTATACCGCTGGACGATAAAAATTCAAGTATCCCTGCCGGATTTTTTGAGGTGACTTTTGAAAACCCGGAAGATGAGGAAGTAGAATATCATGTGGCATTTTCTCTTGAAAACCCTTTTGAGACCTCAAAAAATGTTCGGATAGAAGAAGAGAATTTTAAGGGTGCTACCGTGTCATATGGCGGTATTTCAAAGGATGATCTAGCCTATGGCGATTTAACAATCGCCACCGACCACACTGACTCAGACGTTACAAGTCACTGGTATAGAGGCAGTCACATGGACCATATCGTAACATTCTGGAACGAGTTTTCGTCCCTTGATGGAATAAAGGAGCGTACATACGAATTAGATGGCGATAAATACACAAAAGATGTTGCAACGGTGGTAGCAAAGGTGAAGGTTAAGCCAAAAGAAAAGAAGAGTATCCGGTTTATTCTTACCTGGAATATCCCCAATAACTATAACTATTGGTCGCCATATAAAGACGAAAATGGAAAGGACATCACATGGAAAAACTATTATGCCGTTTTATTCCCGGATTCCAAAGCCTCGGCTGAATATTCTTTGAAAAACTGGGATGAACTTTATGAAAAGACCCTGACATTTAAAAACGCAATCTATTTATCAACCCTTGATGATATAGTGATAGATGCAATATCTGCAAACCTTTCGGTTTTAAAGTCACCTACCGTTTTAAGGCTTCAAGACGGGTCATTTTATGGCTGGGAAGGGGTATTCCAAAGCAGTGGCTCATGTGAGGGAAACTGCCAGCACGTCTGGAACTATGCCTATTCACTATGCTTTTTATTCCCAAACCTTGAGCGGACTATAAGAGATGCAGAATTTAAGTATACAACATTCCCTGACGGAAGAACACAGTTTAGAATCGAGCTTCCCTATGACAGAAAGACAAGCAATGCTTTAGGGCTATTTAAGGAACGCCCATGTCTTGACGGACAGATGGGAACGGTTATAAAGATTTATCGTGAATGGAAAATCTCGGGTGACGATGAATGGCTGAAAAATAACTGGGAAAAGACCAAGAAAATTTTAGAGTATGCCTGGAGTGATAAAAACAGCGACGAGTGGGATAAAAATAAAGACGGAGTTTTGGAGGGAAGGCAACACCATACTCTTGATTTGGAAGTATTTGGCCCTACATCCTGGCTTCAGGGACTTTATCTTCTTGCCCTCAAGGTAACCGCCGAGATGGCAGAGTATCTTGGCGATTTTGAAAAAAGAGACGAGTATCTGAAAGTTTTTGAAAAGGGAAAGAAGTGGACCGATGAAAACCTCTTTAACGGCGAATATTTCATTCAGAAAATCGACTTAAAAGACAAGGCGTTGGTTGAGCATTTTGGTGCTACCGACCATTACTGGCACGATGAGGCAAAGGAGATTAAATATCAGGTGGGCGACGGCTCAATTATCGACCAGATCCTTGGCCAGTGGCATGCAGATATCTTAGGTGTTGGCGATATTTTTGATAAAACCAAGGTAAAGACAGCACTTTCCAGCATGATGAAATATAACTTTAAAGAAACGATGCGGGACTTTGTGAACCCGTGGCGTGTTTATGCCCTAAACGACGAGGCGGGAACTATTATGTGCGAATACCCGAATGGAAAGCCGGCAATCCCGATTTTATATTGCGAGGAGGTTATGACCGGCTTTGAGTATTCTTTCGCGGGGCTTTTAATCTCGAACGATATGATTGAGGACGGGATTAAGGTTATTCGTGCCATTCGCAATCGTTATGACGGCGAAAAGCGAAACCCATGGAACGAGATTGAGTGCGGAAGCAACTATGCAAGAAGTATGGCAAGCTTTGGACTTTTACCGATTTTCTCAGGATTTCAGTTTGACGCATCCTTTGGGCATATCGGCTTTAACCCGAAGGTTAGAAAAGAGAATTTCAAGGCACCATTTAGCCTTGCATCGGGTTGGGGCGAGTTTGAAACCACCGATAAAAAGGCGGAGATTTCTCTTATATCAGGCGAATTGAAGTTATCGTCTATAGGACTTAATTATCTAAAGAATGTAGAAAGCGTTATAATCGACGGCGAAGAGGTGTCCTATACCTTTGATAACGGCGTGATTTATTTTGATGAGAGAATCGTAAAAGAAAAAATCGTGGTGAAATTTTAGGAGATAAAAATTATTTCACCACCTGTAAAAATGTCACAAAAAACCCGTAACTGCTTGACATTGCAATGATTTAGATGTAGAATAGGATTGATATAATAGGGGATATTTTAGAAAGGGGATTTTTGGAAATGAAAATCAACGAATATGTAAAAAAAGGCGAATTTGCCGATAAAGTTATTCAGTTTGGCGAAGGCGGATTTTTAAGAGGCTTTGTTGACTGGATTATAAAGCTTACCAACGACTGCACCGATTTCTCGGCAGGCGTTACTGTGGTGCAGCCTATCGAATTCGGCATGTGCGACAAGTTAGAAGAGCAGGACTCAATCTATACTCATGTTATGCGTGGCATAAAAGACGGTGTGCCAACTGTTGAAAAAAAGATTATCGACGTAATAAAGCGTACGGTAAATCCTTTTCGTGACTATGACGCATACTTAAAGTTAGCCGAGAATCCGGGCTATAGATTTATAGTATCTAACACCACCGAATCGGGTATTGTTTTTGAAGAAACCGATAAAATGGAGGATTCACCGAAGGTATCCTTCCCAGGTAAGGTCACAGTACTTCTTAAAAAAAGATTTGATTTGGGACTTCCGGGATTTATTTTCTTACCTTGCGAGCTTATTGATAAAAATGGCGAGAACTTAAAAAAATGCATCTTAAAATACATAGACCTTTGGGGACTTGGCGAGGATTTCAAAAAATGGGTAGAGGAAGAAAACATCTTCTATAACACCCTTGTTGACAGAATCGTAACAGGCTATCCAAAAGATGAGGATATGGGTCTTCCTTATGAAGATAATATGGTAAATACAAGCGAAATTTTCCACTTGTGGGTAATCGAGGGCGACAAGAAAATTGTAGACGAGTTCCCGTTTGATAAGGCAAACCTTAATGTTATTGTAACCGATAACTTAGAGATGTATAGAACCAGAAAGGTGAGAATCCTAAACGGTGCACACACATCTATGATTCCATATGCACTCCTAAATGGTCTTGAGACTGTAGGCGATTGCATGAATGATGATAATATGAGAAAATTCTTAGAATCATGCGTTTTTGATGAGATTATCCCGACTCTTGATTTACCATATGAAGAGCTAAAGGATTATGCCGATAACGTAATTGAGAGATTTAAAAATCCGTTTATAAAGCACCTTTGTGCATCGATTTCCCTAAACTCTGTTAGTAAATTCAAGGTAAGAGTATTACCGTCGCTTTTAGAGTACATAAAGAGAAAGAACGAAATGCCCCGTCATTTGATTTTCTCACTAAAAAAGCTAATTGAATTCTATAAGACAGATATGGTAAATGACGACCCGGCAGTTGCCGAGTTTATGAAAAATGCAACGGTGGAGGAAATCCTTAAAAACGAAAAGCTTTGGGGCGAGGATTTAAGCTTTTTAAAAGACGCTGTGGAAAATGCAACACTTTAATTAAAACTTGAGGAATTACTATGATTATAAACGAAAAAGATAACGTAGAGATAAATTTAGAAGACGGACATAAATATGCTCTTTTAGATATTCCGGCGGGGGAGAATATTATAAAATACGGAAACCCCATAGGCCACGCAACAGAGGATATCAAAAAGGGTGAGCATGTTCACTCACATAATATGAAGACCAACCTTTCGGGAAATCTTGAATATAGATATGAACCCGAATTTGAGCCGGTAAAGGTTCAGGCAACCGACAAAACCTTTATGGGATACCGAAGAGAAAACGGCGAGGTTGGAATCAGAAACGAAATTTTTATAGTAAATACAGTCGGTTGTGTGAATAAGATTTCAAAAAGACTATCAGAACTAACCGGTGCTAGAAGCTTTGAGCATCCCTTTGGTTGCTCCCAGCTTGGCGACGATATGTTAGTAACTCAACTCATTTTAAAAGGCCTTGTAAATCACCCAAACGCCGGCGGTGTTTTGGTTTTGGGGTTAGGATGTGAAAATAACAACATCGGAGTTTTTAAAGAGGTTTTAGGTGAGGTTTCGGAAAAAAGAGTAAAATTTTTAAACGTTCAGGACGTGGAAGATGAGCTGGAAGAAGGAGTTCGGCTAATTAACGAACTAAAGGCATATGCCGACACCTTTAAAAGAGAGCCGATACCAGTATCAGAATTAAAGCTTGGACTAAAGTGCGGCGGAAGTGATGGTCTTAGCGGAATCACTGCAAACCCGTTGGTGGGAAGGCTATCTGATCGGCTGATATCCTATGGCGGAAGCTGTGTTTTAACCGAGGTTCCGGAAATGTTCGGGGCTGAGCATCTTTTAATGAAAAGATGCCTTACAGAAGAGTTATTCCAAAAGAATGTTAAGCTTATAAACGACTTTAAAGATTATTTCAAAAGACATAACCAGGTTATCTATGAAAACCCGTCGCCGGGGAATAAAAAGGGCGGCATCACAACCTTAGAGGAAAAGTCATTGGGGTGTGTGCAAAAAGGTGGCGAGAGTCCTGTGGTCGACGTTTTAACCTATGGCGACCGGTTATCTAAAAACGGACTATCCCTCTTAAACGGACCGGGAAATGATATTGTGGCAATTACAAACCTTGCGGCGGCAGGTGTTCATATGATACTCTTTACAACGGGAAGAGGAACCCCTGTTGGTGGACCTGTTCCGACAGTTAAGATTTCGACAAACCGGAATTTATTTGAGAGAAAGAAAAACTGGATTGACTTTGATGCGTCAAGAATTTTAGAGGATGACCCGAATAAGGTAACCGACGAATTCTTAGACTATATCTTAGCCATTGCATCAGGGGAAGAGACCGCTAACGAAAGAAATGGATATAGAGAAATCTCTATCTTTAAAGACGGAGTAGTGTTATAATTTGTTATCAAGGCAGGAGAGCCTTCAGATAAAGTGATATTTTTATTATATATTAAAAGGAGGAAGAAAAGATGAATGTATTAGCAATCGGATGTCATCCCGACGACATTGAGATTAACTGTGCCGGAACCTTGGCAAAGTGCGTTAAAAGAGGCGACAATGTAACAGTTTGCCACGTTTGTAATGGAAACCTCGGCCATGTAATAATTCCACCCGATGAATTAAGGGTTATGCGTGCTAACGAAGCGAAAAAAGCCGGAGCATTGGCAGGGATTAAGGTTGTAACTTGTGATATCGGCGACGTTTTGGCGTATGAGGGATTAAAGGAGCAAAGAGATAAAGTGGTGGATATCATAAGAGAGGCTGACCCTGATTTTATCATCACCCACGCACCAAACGACTATATGCCTGACCACGTTGCAGTAAGCAGACTCGTATTTGATGCAAGCTTTGCCGCAAGTGTACCACGTTATAAGACAAAGGTGGATAAGGTTGCAAAGGTTACCCCGATATTCTATATGGATAACTTAGGCGGCGTTAACTTCATCCCGACAGAGTATGTAGACGTTACAGAGGAAATTGACCTAAAGCTTCAGATGTTAGAATGCCACGAAAGTCAGTTAAAGTGGATGAGAGACCACGACCACATCGACTTTGCAGATATGGTTAAAACCTGTGCAAAATACAGAGGTTATCAGTGTAACGCAGAGTATGCAGAAGGCTTTTCACAGTGCCTTGCATACCCGAAAATCCAGACAAAGAGGATGCTACCGTAATTTGTAATTTACCGCACGAATCTCGGCGGAAAAATAAATAAAATTTTTTAGGAGGACAAAAAGATGAATTTTAAAAGTACAGTAGAAGGTTCTATGTGTGAAAACTTCTTCCCGAAGGGCTGGGACTTAGACAAGATGGAAGCTTGCTGCAACGAAGCAAACAAGGTATCAGAAAGACAGGATTTCTGGAATAAGGACTTTAATCCTGTTTGCTGCGAAACTTTAGGTGAGTTCGATACATACATGGGTCACGAAATCGCATTACAAATCAAAAACGCTCGTGACAGAGGCGAAAAGGTAGCATTTATCCTACCTGTAGGCCCTATGGGTATGTATAAGTGGGCAGTATTTTTCTTAAAGGCTTGGAACGTTAAGTGTGACCACGTTTACACTTTCAATATGGACGAATGGTCAGACTCAGAAGGTAACACCCTTCCTGCAAACGACCCTGCAGCTTTCCAAAACGCTATGAGAAATGCTTTATTTAACCCATTAGGTGAGCTTACAGTACCGGAAGAACAAAGAAACTTCGCAACAAAGGAAAATCTTCCTACATATGCAGAAAAGATCAACGCACTTCGTGCTGAGGGTGCAAAATTGATCCTTGTTTATGGTATCGGTAGAGCTTGCCACATTGCGTTCTGGGAACCACACTTCGCTGATGAATTTGATACAGTTGAAGAATGGAAATCACAAACTCACCGCATCGGTGCAAAGCTAAACCCATTGACAATCGAGCAAAACGCTATCACAAGCTTCAAGTCAAGAACAACTTTAGTACCATGTCGTGCTAACACCATCGGCCCTGGCTTGATGTTTAGTGCAGACTACGCAATCGGCGGCTGTGACGGTGTATTAGGTAGAGGCATGCAATGGCAAGGTATGAGCTTCTGGATGACTCTTCGTTATGGTCCGGATAAGGCAGTAACATCAAGCTTTATCCCAACAATCCCTGGTAAGTTATTCTACCTAAAGGAATTAGAAGGACCATTGGTTGCTGAATGTAACTAATAGATATATTAAAAGGTCGAAGCATTTGCTTCGACCTTTTTAATTATAAAAATAATCTTCTTCCCGTTTTAAAGGGTTTTCATCAATATATTTCCAGATTTTCAGGAAATCTTCTTCATCTCTTATTATGTGGTCGTGGAATGACCGTTGCCAGATGTTCTTGCTATATTCACTGTTGCAAAACCGTTTGAACGTAGAAACAAATCGTGGAATTAAAGAATTTGTAGGGTTCGGCGTCCCCAACGAACCGTATTGTTTGCTCTTTTGCAATTTGTCCATAATCGGTTAATATATTTTTAGGGACGGCGAGGACGCCGTCCCCTACAATGATCCTTGGTAGTAGTTGATCCCTGTCCTTTGTACATATCGTCACAAAATACACTCCGGGCAGAGAATAATCATATCCTTTTAATCTTGTTGATTTTCGTTTTGGCAAATTCATACCCCTATTTTAACGATTTATTCTTAGGCACAGTCCAGTCATATGCCGGTGGGAATTCCTTAAACGGGCGGACAAAGAACTTGTCGTTTATTGGCTCGCCGTGTCTTTCGTGATTTATGATATTTACAAGCTGACCCAAATCTTCAGGGGTCTGGTTGTGCTTTCCTGAACGGAAATACCAATATAGGTTTTCTTCGCAGCCCAAGAACTTATAAACCTCTTTTGCCGCAACCGATGTTTGCCATGACCCCACGGGGTTTGCCCAGGTGTCGTGGGTGGCTTCCGATACAAAGAGGATTCTTGGTGCTATCATTGCCTTAAATTCATGTGAGTCGAAGGGCAAATCCCCTTCTCTTCCAACATACTCTCTCATTCCCGCACCCATCCATGCAGGGAAAAGTCTAAATATATTTTCAAGCGGCTCGCTTTTTTCGATTGTGCCGTCTTCCATCTTTGATTCTATGGCGATTCTGTAACCTGAATTGCCGCCACAGCAGGTGGCGTTTGGATTCACAATTTTTGCACGTTCATCCACAATTCCGGCTAGTGCTGCCGTCTTTGCTCCTCTTGAGTGTCCTGTGAAAATAACAAAATCGGTGTCAACATTTCCGAGAATTTCCAATGCATCAACACATCTTTTATACCCCCATGCCCATGCCGATACGGCAGAATATGTACCCTCGGGGTAGGTCTTTCGAATTTGTCCGCCGCAGTTTCCACCCTGAAGGCTATCCCATATAGCTTTTCCCAATTTATATTCGCCGGTTTCCTCGGTTCCAAGCTCTACCAGATTATAGCTTGAAATGTCGGGGCAAAGCTCGGTGCGGTTAAAAAGAAGAAGGTTTATGCCGTTTTCGGTAAAGGTTTCAATCATTGCCTTGTCATACATTCTCTTAAAGCATAAATCTCCCGATATTACAACCGGAGCGTTCTTGCTGTCCTTGGTCTTAAACAGCACAAAGTCAAGGATGATAGGGTTTTTTCTTGTACCGGTCTTAATGCGGTATTGGTAAGCTGCCCCGAAGCATAAAGGTTCTACCTCTAAAAATTCCGGTTCGGGTGGCATCCCGCCAAACTGAAGGTCTACAACCTTTTCATAAAGTTCCTTTCGTCGTTCTTCCCAGTCTTCAGAACTCTCAACCCGTCTTCCGTCGTTAAATAAAAATGGGTCGGGGAGCTTGCTCATCAGGTCATATTTTATAACATCTACAAAGTTTTTTTCATACATTTTAAAATCAACTCCAAGTTTCCTAGTCTTTTTATATTTTACCATAAACCCAAAATAATGTCAAGCGATTCATATGGGAAAATATACACTTTTTTAAAGAAATTTATCTACTTTTTTAAGAATTTTAAAATCCCTCTTTTAAAACCCCGTTTGTTATGGTATAATTTTTTCTGAGGTGAAGAATATGAAAATTGAAATACATAAAGGAAGTTTTAAAGAGAGTGCATATGAGCTTTTATCCTATGGGGATATGAGGGTCATTGCATTTAAGTACTCGACTGGCGTTGAGGCTTTAAAAATCGAGAATAAAAAGGGGCATATTATAATCCTTCCGTTCCAGGGTCAGCAGATCTGGAATATCCACTTTGGCGGTAGGGATTTAACAATGAATACCACCATAAAAGAGCCTGTTCCCACAACCGAATACCTAAAAACCTACGGCGGATTTTTATATCACTGCGGAGCGACCGCTATGGGTGTACCGCAAAGAGACGATAACCACGAAAAACACGGCGAGCTACCGAACATTGAGTATAAAAATGCCTATATCGTCTGCGGTGAGGACGAATTGGGAAAATTTATCTCGGTAGAAGGGGTGCTTGATTACGATATCGCATTTGTTGTAAAATACAGTTTCCGTCCAAAATGCAGAATTTATGAAAACAGCGGTATTTTAAAGGTTTCATCCGAGCTTCAGAATATGAAACACTCACCCATGGAATATATGTACCTTTGCCATATAAACTTCTGCCAGATTCCGGGGGCAAAGCTTTACTATAATGTGCCGAGGGATAAAGAGCATATTAAGATGATTGATAATATCCCTGAAAATGTCACAGGAAAAGTAAAGGAAGATTTGAGAAAATATATGGATAGCATCTACGAAGACTATACTGTGGTCGACAGTGTTGGCAAAGACTTTGAGGCATATGACCCGGAGGTTACCTTTGTTTTGACCTATAAGCCGGACGAAAATATGCGAGGCTACACAATGCAGTATGAAGAGGGAAAAGGTGCATGCTTTGTAAACCACTCCCTTGATACTCTGCCGGTTGGGGTAAGATGGATTTCCAAAACCCCCGACGAGTGCTCAATGGGAATGGTGCTTCCTGCAACTGCCGAGCATTTAGGATATAATAACGCAAAACGCCTTGGCCAGATAAGGGTGTTGGGACCTGAGGAGACAGTTACATTTGACATCGAAACCGGATACATGGAAGATGCAGAAGCAAGGGAAATGATTAAAAAGATAGACGAAATATTAGCTGAGTAAAATCAGAAAAAAGCCTTCCCCTTAAAGGGGAAGTCATTAGAATTAGCATAAAAAATCCGCCCATTGGGCGGATTTTTTAAATTGGTTTAGCAACTAGGGAGTTTGCATGGGTCTTTTCGTTGGTGTTGTCCAAATCAAAGATTTTATCGGGAGGGCGTGGAAACCCTTCCCT
>JAZULN010000025.1:0-2566 GCA_045603125.1 Clostridia bacterium
TGGCTACGATCCGACTTATTGCAGATTCAGTGGCACTGGCAATCAAAACAAAGCTTGGAACAATCCTTCATATGGGCGATTTTAAGATAGATATAACTCCAATCGTTGGTGATATGATAGACCTTGCAAGACTTGGCGAACTTGGAAACGAAGGGGTTTTAGCACTTCTATCCGACAGTACAAATGTGGAAAGACCGGGCTATGCCATGAGTGAGAGGTCGGTTGGCGATAAATTCGAGGAGATTTTTTCAAATTGTAAAAAGAGAATAATAGTTGCAACTTTTGCATCAAACGTCCACAGAGTTCAGCAGATTATCGACGCTGCAGTTGCAAATGGCAGAAAGGTTGCGGTATCAGGACGGAGCATGGAAAGTATTGTTGAGATTTCCTTACTTTTAGGGTATATGAAGGTTCCGTCGGGAGTTTTAATTAATATCGATAGTATAAAGAAATATCCGCCTGAAAAAATCGTTATCATAACAACGGGTAGTCAGGGTGAGCCGATGAGTGCCTTGACCCGAATGGCATTTTCTGACCATAGAAAGGTTGAAATCACAAAGGATGACTTGATTATCATATCGTCAACCCCAATACCGGGTAACGAAAAAAATGTTGCGGCAGTAACAAATGAGCTATTTAAAATTGGAGCTGAAGTTATATATAAATCATTGGCAGAAGTTCACGTTTCAGGGCACGCTTGTGCGGAAGAATTAAAACTTATTTTATCACTTGTAAAGCCAAAATACTTTATACCTGTTCATGGGGAACATAGACATTTGGTTCTACATTCTGAACTTGCGCATAAAATGGGAATGGATGAGAAGGATACATTTGTTCTTGGAAATGGTGCAGTATTGGAATTTGACGATACCGGTGCCAAGGTTTCGGGCACAGTTCCGTCGGGTAATATTTTAGTTGACGGACTTGGTGTTGGCGATGTTGGGAATATAGTTTTAAGAGATAGAAAACTGCTTTCAGAAGATGGTTTGATTGTTGTGGTGGTTGCAGTGTCCAGTGAAAATCACCAAGTAATTCTATCAGGACCTGATGTTGTGTCACGCGGTTTTGTTTATATGAGAGAGGCAGAAGAGCTGATTGAAGACATCAGAAGAATTACCCGTGAGAGTGTTGAGGGATGCAGATTCTCATATGGTAATGACTGGAACTATATTAAAAATTCCATAAAGAATAATATATCACGCTACATCTATGAAACAACAAACAGAAACCCAATGATTATGCCGATTATTATGGAAGTGTAAAGTTAGTGCTATGTCGGGTTCGACATAGCACTAAAAAATTTATAAGGAGTTGACAAAATGAACGCAGTTGTAATTTATAAATCAAAATACGGTTCAACCAAAACCTATGCCGAGTGGATTTCAAAGGAGCTTGAATGTCCTTTGTTAAACGCAAAAGAAACCAAAATCGAGGATATCTTAGATTATGATACCATCATCTACGGTGGTGGGTTATATGCCGAGGTTATCGCCGGTGTGAGTCTTATTACTAAAAATTTAGATAAGCTTTCGGGGAAAAAGCTTATTGTTTACTCAACCGGAATAACACCGCCTGATTGTCGGGAATATTATGATGATTTAGTTATAAAGAAAAACTTTAAGCCTGAGATGATGGATAAAATCAAGGTCTATAACTTTATGGGGAAAATGATATTAGATGAGCTGACGGTTGTACATAGAACGGCGATAAAAGCTCTAAAAAAGCTGATGTCGGGAAAAGAAAACCCAACAGAAATGGAAAAATTGCTCATAGAACTTTGCGATAAAGACGGTGATTTTTCGGATAGAGAATCTATAAAAGAGTTAATAGAATATGCAAAAAAATAAGAACTGCAAAAAGGCAGTTCTTGTTTTTTTATCTATCCTGTATCAGTGCTGCTTTTAGAGTGTTTTTCATAAGCATTGCGATAGTCATAGGACCTACACCGCCAGGGACAGGTGTAATTGCACCTGCCACCTTTTCGGCAGATTCAAATTCAACATCCCCCACAAGCTTTTTATTTTCAAGGCGGTTTATACCAACGTCAATTACAACCGCACCTTCTTTTATCATATCGCCTGTAATGAAGTTAGGGATTCCAACTGCTGCCACCAAAATATCGGCATTTTTGGTCTTTTCGGCTAAATTCTTGGTGCGTGAATGACAGATGGTTACTGTGCCGTTTGCGTGAAGAAGAAGCATTGCCTGAGGTTTTCCAACAATGTTACTACGGCCAACAATCACACATTCCTTACCTGAAACATCGATTCCTGATTCTTTTATAAGCTCCATTACGCCTGCCGGTGTACATGGAAGGAAATCATAGTTTCCAATCATAATCTTGCCAACATTGGCAGGATGAAAGGCATCAACGTCTTTTTTTGGAGATATTGCATTGATGATGGTTTCTTCGTTGATGTGTTTTGGTAGAGGCAACTGAACAAGTATTCCGCATACCTTTTTTGATGCATTTAACTTTTTGATTAAACCTAATAGTTCTTCCTCGGATGTCTCCGAGGGAAGTGCATATTCCTCGGAGTAGATTCCGATTTCCTCGCAAGCTTTT
>JAZULN010000026.1:0-14776 GCA_045603125.1 Clostridia bacterium
GAAGCGGATTTTTTAGTCTATATTTTTCCAAACGCATTGAAAGGTAAAATTCTGAAAATTGCCTTACCCATGATTGATTCGTATGGCACTTGACCTAAACGTGATGCACGGCTGTCTGTACTGTTGCCACGGTTGTCGCCAAGCACGAATACATTGCCCTCTTCCACGGTAATTGGGTACTCAACAGTTGGGTCGGTTGAGTATGTCGGGGTGTGGCAGAAAGATGAATCTATCATTTCGCCATCAACATAGACGTTGCCGTCACCCGGGATGTTTACCACCTGACCGGGGAGTGCTATAACTCTTTTTACATAGTATCTTTTTTTGTAGGCATCATCTACAGTAAAGTTTTTAAAGAATTTTGAAAAATCAGATATTTCCTTGCCGGTTGATTCTTCTAGATTTTCATAATATTCTTCTCTTGCTTTATAGTTTGAATCTAATATTACAATATCGCCGGCTTTTGGTTCATAACCGATTTTTCTTACAATCAATCTGTCGTTATTGTGAAGGGTAGGGTACATTGAATCGCCATCAACTCTTACCAAATCAAAGAAAAATCCTTTAATTAAAAATGCAATAGCCAGGGCTATGATAATTGTATAAAACCATTCAAAAACCTCTTTTGCTAAGTTAAAAGGCTTTTCTGGGAATTCTTCTACATTGTTATTTTCGCTCATAATGATACCTCCAAACTAAAAAATAATAAGCAAAAAGGGAGAATAAAAATTCTCCCTTCTGACTTTGCATACAAGGAAAATCAGATCTTTTCCTTAACTTTAGCTGCTTTACCAACTCTGTCACGGAGGTAATAAAGTTTAGCACGTCTAACTTTACCTTTTCTTGAAACTTCAATCTTTTCAATGTTAGGTGAGTTAACAGGCCAAGTCTTTTCAACACCAACGCCGTAAGAAAGTCTTCTTACAGTAAATGTTTGAGAAATACCGCCGCCTTGCTTTTTGATAATTGTACCTTCGAACATCTGAGTTCTTGTACGATTACCTTCTGTTACCTTTTGGTAAACCTTTACGTTGTTACCGATTTCCAATTCTGGTAAATCAGTTCTGATTTGGTCTTTTGTCAAAGCACTAATGATTTCATTTGCATTCATCATTGAGCCCTCCTCTCATTTCTAAGACGTTCGTGCCGACCGAGGCAGAGGACCATCCGTAATTTAACTATAGTATGATATCATAGATTTTTAGAAAAATCAAGGGTTTTTTAAAAAAATTATCCGATTATATAAATTATTATAAAGAAACACCTTTTTTGTCTTTCTTATTTGGTAATATTTTTGGTAAAAGGCATAAAAACCGGTAAATCATGCTTATTATGTATGATACCAAAAATGACGATAAAAATACCACAAAAACCATTAAGAAGAAGTAGTAAAGCCTTTGGGGCATGGTTGGTATTTTTTCAAAAAGCCATGGATAGTAAAGGTCATCAAATAGCCATGAAATCAGGTAAATTCCAAGGGATAAATCTGATATTTTAGATATTACTATTTTAATTGGCTTTGGAATTTTTTCAAGTTTTAACCGTGCTAAAAATAAAAAAGTTAAAATTGCTGTAAAAAAGGTCATATAACCATACCAGTCAACAGTAGGAGTGACGGTAAAAAATTCACCTTTTTGTGAGAAAAATTTAATTGCCCCAAATCCAAAAACCGCAAGCAAAATAAGGATAAAATTAAGCCATAAAGGTAAATATACCTCGTCTTTATGTTCCGATATGTATGCTCCGAAAAAGTAATAGGTAATGGGGTATAGAGTTGTCCACCAGGTCGGTAAAATCATAAAGGATGCTGTGTTTGTTATGGTGGGGAGTACGGTTATTGAGAAAAGTGTAACCAAAAGCACTCGTTTTTGCCCGTTGGTTTTTAATCCATTATAGATCAAATTTAGAAAAGGTATAAGTAAAAATAACCCGATATACATTGCGATGTACCAGGAATACTGGTTATAGGACAAGATATTTTTAAAAGCATCCTTTAGGGTTATGGGCATACCTTTATAGTATGCCATATAAATTAGCATAACTACCGTTGATAAAAGATATATAAATAAGGTCTTTTTTATTCCGCCATAGTATTTTTTTGATAGCTCTTTTTTATTCATTAAGTACCCGGTAAGGAGTAGAAAAAGAGGCACGCATACCATAAATGCCGTTCTCATAACGGTGGATATAAACATCAATTTACCCGAAAGTGGAGTCATATAAAAACCGCTATTTAAGAAAAAGTGCACCGATATTACGGAAATTACCGCAATGCTTCTTATTAAATCAAGACTAATATTTCTTTCTTTTCGCATCATAATGCTCCTATCATAGCTCAACGCCTAAGAAATGCTTTGCCGCAATTCCCACAAAGAAAGATAAAACTGCAACCGATACGCTAATTAGTGTCATTTCTAAAAACCGTGGACGGAATTTCTGACCCTGTGCCACAGATATGTAGTAGGTAAATCCGGCAATTATAAGTATTACCACCAAAAGCATAAGCCCAAGTGCTGCCATATACATTGAATTATCTAATAAAAGATATGGTGCAATTAAAAGGATTACGGTAATCAGGTAGGCGATACCTGTGTATGTGCAGGATTTCATTGCATCGGTTCTGCCTTCACTTTTGGCTGATAAAAATTCACTCGATGCCATAGAAAATGTTGCCGAAATGCCGATTATAAGCCCCGATAGTGCAATCAATCTTGTGTTTTGCATGGCAAATGTAAAACCGGCCAAAGATCCTGTTAGTTCCACTAAAGCATCGTTCATGCCAAGCACCATACTTCCGATATATTGTAGTCGTTCTTCGTCGAGCATTTCAAGTAGTGCCTCTTCATGCTCCTTTTCCTGTTTTCTTATTTCAATACTTTCCTCGATTTCCTCGGTTAGAAGATTATATTCAGTCTGTGCGTTCTCCTCACCGTTTTCCATTAGTTTTACAGCAAAGGTAAAGCCAAGAATCCGGGCGATTAACGAAAATTTAAATATCTTAAAGCGATTTGGCTTCATTTCGATGCCGGTGTAATTTTTCCAGATTTCGTAGTGGGCCTTTTCCTCGCTTGCCAAACGCTGTAAAACTTCTTTGTTATGTTCACCTTTTGAAAATTTTGCGATTTTTTCATAGATTATGCTTTCATCTAGTTCGTTTTGTTGCATTTTTTTAATGATATCCAATGCTTTTTTTGAAATTTCCTTGACCATTTTTATTCTCCTTTCGGGTTTATTTGATTAATTTTACCACCGTTTCTATATGGTTCGTATTTGCAAACATATCCACACCACAGATTTTTTCTGGGGAGTAGCCGAAGGTGTTTAAAAACTTCATATCTCTCGCTAAAGTTGCAGGATTACAGGATACATAAACAATTCGCTTAGGATTTACACTTGCTATTGCCGATAGTGTTGCCTCGTCTGAACCCTTTCTCGGCGGGTCGATTAAAACAATGTCGGGAGATATGCCGTCCTTTATTAGTTTTGGTACAATATCCTGTGCATCGGCACAGTAAAATGTCGCATTTGTGATTCCGTTATTTTCGGCATTTTTCTTGGCGTTTTCTATAGCTTCCGGGACAATTTCAACGCCGATTACCTCTTTTGCCAGCCTTGATGCACTAAGGGAAATTGTACCGATTCCGCAATAGATATCCATCACTGTGTCATCCTTAGAAATATCGGCATATTCCAGTGCTTTGTTGTATAGATTTTCGGTCTGTGCATGGTTTACCTGATAAAAACTATGAGGCGAAATCTCGTATTCAACACCTAAAAGGGTGTCGGAGATTGTGTTTTTTCCATATAGTGTAATATTTTTATCCCCTAAAACAAGATTTGTTTTTTTGCTATTTACATTTAGAATTATCGATGTGATATCGGGGGATATTTTAAGGAGTTTTTTCACTAAAACCTCAGGGTTTGGAAGAGTTTTTTTGGTTGCAGAAACTATAACCATAATCTCGCCTGAAATCCTACCATATCTTGTAAATACACGCCTGATGTCACCTTTATGTGTTGCCTCATTATAGCTTGGAACTCCAAGCTCTGTCATATATTCTTTAACTGCCGACAAAACCGCACTGTTAAATTCACCACCTAATAAACAGTCGTCTAAAGGGATAATATCGTGACTCCGTGCTCTGAAAAATCCCGAAACGGGTTTGCCATTTTCATCACCTATTGGAAAAATCATTTTGTTTCGGTATCTGAATTGGGAAGGGGCGGGAATCATTTCACTGACTTCTTCTGAAAATCCACCAATACGTTTTAGGGCGTTGTTAATAATCCCACGTTTAATCTCAAGCTGATAGTTGTAGTTGATATGCATAAGGGAACACCCACCGCATTTTTCGTATTGGGGACACATAACATCTGTTCTTTCAGAAGATGGTGTCATGATTTCTAAAACCTTACCAAAGGCATAGGAATTCAGAACTTTTACAATTTGGACTTTTAAAATGTCTCCTGTGACGGTCTTTGGAACAAACACCACAAATCCGTCGATATTTCCAACACCGTTTCCGTCGGAGGATACATCTTTTATTTCAATATCATATATTTCATTTTTTTCGGGCTTTTTCATAAAATAACCGCCTTTTTTAAAATTAACCATATATTGTAATTATATCATAAATAATCTGGGATTTCAATAGATTTAGCGATTCGGCGGAAAATGTCAGAGAATACTTGTAAACGTAAAAGAAGTGTGATATAATTTGATGTAATAACGGGAAAAGTGGGTGAAAACTTTTGAATATTGCCTATATAGATAAAGAACAGTATGACCTTGAAAATTTTAAATACCTCTCTCGCGACATAAATGAGGTTGATAATCTGGAATGTTTTCAGGATGCGGAAAATTTTATAGATTATATCAGATTTAATAACGTAAAACTGGTTTTTGTGGGCTTGGATTGGGATTTAATTAAAAAGATACAGCAAATCGATGAAAAAATTGCCATATCGATAATTACACATGATAAAAAACAGGCATTGACCGCATACCAAAAGGGAATTTTCGGGTACATCTTAAAGCCATATACATCCTGCGATATCAGAGAGGTCATTAAAAGATATGAAAACATCGTCAATAAAAGAGATGTAAAAGATGTTAAAATCAAGACATTCGGGAGATTTGACATCTTCGTCGAGGGGAGAGCACTTTATTTTTCCAATAAAAAAGCAAAGGAGTTTCTGGCCCTTTTGGTAGACCATAGGGGTGGTATCGTTACTATGGAAGAAACGATAGATGTCCTTTGGGAAGATAGGCTGCCTGATGAAAAGACAAAGGCACTATACCGAATGGCAACCAAAAATTTAAGGGACACATTAAAAAACGCCGGCTGTGATGATATTTTAATTGAATCAAGAGGACAGAGGTCTATAGATTTTCGAAGGATTGATTGCGATTACTATAAATTTTTTAATAACCCCAATAAACATCGTCAGCTCTTTAACGGCGAGTATATGACTGAATATTCGTGGGGTGAATACACGTTGGCAAAATTAGTTACAAAATATAATGGATAAAGGGTGATGATTTATGAAAAATGTATTATTGGTAGGGGATTCTATTCGTGCAGGTTATGATAAGGCGGTGAAGAAATCTTTAGAAGGCGTGGCGAATGTTTATTTTCCTGAAGAAAACTGCAGATTTGCGTCGTATGTTTTAAGAAATCTTCACGAATATATAAATGATGTAAAGTTCGATGTAATCCATTGGAATGCAGGCCTTTGGGACTGTTTGCGTCTTTTTGAAGAAGACCCGCATACGCCGATAGATGTGTATGGGTATTATATTGACAGAATATGTATCAGGATAAAAAAACTTTGCCCCGACTCAAAAGTTATATTTGCCACCTCTACAAGCGTTCTTTCGGAAAAGATGCTAAAGGATTTTAAAAGATATAACGAGGAAATTGAAGCGTATAATAAAGTGGCGGTGGACATTGTGAAAAAGCATGGTTTTTTAGTAAATGATATGTTCCCGCTATCGGTTTCTCTTGGCGAGGCGGCACATTCCGATGCGGTCCACTATTACACGCCTGAGGGTACAAAAGCCTTTACCAATAAGGTGCTGGAAGTCCTCTCGGATGCCCTCCAGTTAGACAGTACCCCTGAATATAGAGAAGAACTCCATACCGCGAAACCTGTTGGTATTTAAATAAAAATAACCCTCAAAATTGAGGGTTATTTTTATTTGGTGTTTAAAATTTCTACTGCCCTTTGTAGTTGTAAATCTTCTTCATATTGAAGGTTTGATACTGATTTTTCTAAATTTAATGTAACCGTTTCGTCGGGGACTATGCCTTTTTCGTGAATACATTCGCCCGAAGGTGTATAGTATTTGGCAGATGTGATTGTAAGACCTGAGCCGTCATAAAGGGGGATAACTGTTTGCACAACACCTTTTCCGTAGGTTTTTTCTCCAACCACAGTGGCTTTTTTATAGTCTTTCAAAGCTCCGCAGAGGACTTCAGATGCTGAGGCACTGTTACCATTTACCAACACAACCATCGGAAGATTTACATCTTTTTCGTCGGAATCATAATAAGTTTTCTTGCCGTTTTTGTCTTCGGTATAGGTGATTGTACCCTTTGGAAGGAGATGGTCGGCAATTTTTGTTACAATATCCAAATCCCCGCCCGGGTTATCTCTTAAGTCAATTATTAGTGAATTTATTCCCGAAAAACCGTTTAAGTGCTCGCAAAACTCAGTGTATGTGTCCTTTGAATTTGAAAAATCGGGGTTTTTATGGTTAAACTGGGTAATTCTTATATATCCGATATCACCTTCTAAAGTATTTGAGTAAACGGTCGGCATATTTATAACCTCTCGTGCCACATCTACGTCAAAAGTTGAATTATTTCGCTCGATTGTAAGGTTAACAGGAGGTGGAGTAAGTGTCGAAAGGTGAGAGCCCTTTATAATATAGACCGCTGCATCCATCTCACTTGCCCCGTAGCTTTTTCCGTCAACGGCGATGATATAGTCGTTTGGTAAAAGTCCGCTTTTCTCAGCGGACTGACCGGGGGTTACAGATATAATTTTAAGCTTATTATTATTAAAATCTGCACCAAGTGTTATTCCAATGCCACGATAACCGTTGCTTAGCTGAGAGTTTAGTTGGGTAAACTCTTCTTCGGTGTAGTAGTTTGTGTATATGTCGTCTACGCTCTCTGTTAAGGCTTTTGCTGCCATATCCGACATTTCCTTGTTGTCAATATCATAGATAGAAAAGTTGTCTAAAATATCAGACACAGATGCAATTTTTCTATATAGTCCTCCATGTGCTTTTGCGTGGTTTATGTCCTTTACCGTATTGGTTAAAAGACAGGTCACCAAGGCGGTTACAATGATTACCAATACTGTGTTTTTCTTCAAATTATATTCCTCCGGATTCTTAAAATTTATAGCATGATTTATAAGTCCTCTTGCCATTATGGAAAAAAGATCACAAAGATTTTTCTAATCCTAATTATATGTAATTTCAGGGACCTATATTATGGTTTTTTAAAAATATTGGGGAGGCGGAATGCCTCCCCTGAATAGTTCGTTAAAAGAAACTCATAGGATTTACTAAAGTTCCGTTTTTAGAAATTTCAAAATGAATATGAGGACCGGTTGAATTGCCGGTTGAGCCAACCTTGGCAATAACCTGACCACGCACTACAGTATCACCTACCGACACACAAAGTCTGCTGTTGTGGGCATATAGGGAGGTGTAACCGTTGCCGTGGTCGATTACTACATAGTTTCCGTAGCTCTTACCGAATCCTGCAACAATAATCTTACCTGAGTCGGCGGCTAAAACATCTGTTCCGTTTGGTGCACCAATGTCGATGCCTCTGTGCATACTTGTTGCCTTAGCGTTTGGCTTTTCACGTTTTCCATAATATGATGTCACACGTTTCGATGCGGCAGATGGCCATATAAATTGTCCATTTCCTTTTACAGACACACTGCCCGAACCTTGAGCTTTTCTAATTTGAGCCATAATTGCCTGATATTCTTCTTCAGCCTCTTTTTCTTCTTTTTCCAATGCCTTTATGTCTGAATTTAAATCGTCAATAATGGCTTGCTTTTCTTTTTGGAGTTTTTCCAGGGAAGCTTGCTTATTCTTTAGCATATTTCGTGCCTCGACCTGTTCGTCACGCTCGGTTTCGATAATAATTTTAGCTTCTTCCATTTCCTTTTGGGAGTTGATGTAAGAATCGATTATGCCTTTATCGTGGTCGACAATCTCTTGTAAAAGTGACATTCTTGATAGCAAATCCCCAAAGCCGTCAGCTTTTAATATAATTTCCAAATTAGAGGTTGTGCCGTATTCATACATAACCCTGATTCTTTGTTTCAAGGTTTCGCGGTTTTCAATAACGAGATCCTCTAATTCTTCAATTCGTTTTTCCTTTTCTTGGATTTCTGCATTCTTTGCATCAATTACCGAGGATACAGAATCTATATCTTCTTCTAAACCGCTAATCTGCATATCTAATTCGATACGCTTTTCAATTTGTGCATCTTTTTCCTTTTCCTTTGCCTTAATCTGCTTTTCCTTTTCTTTTATCTCCTGGCTTCGCTTGTCCATTTCTTTCTGAAGCTCTGAAATGCTCTTCGCACCAAGAGAGATATACTGGGTTGAAACCAATATAGTAAGGATAAGAAGGATTGAACATATAATTTTATGTTTTTTCATAAGTCACCTCTTATACATTAAGATACTTACGCATTGAAATCATACTTCCAACCATACCGATAATTCCACCGGTTAAAATAAATAGAATACCTACAATTGGTGCAATTTGAACATATGGAATGATTTCAAATAAACTCAGAGTTTGCTTAATATAGTTAGAAAGCAGGACATATCCTAAAGACATAATTATGAATGAAATTATAGCACCTATAAGACCGATAAGAATTCCTTCAATAACAAAAGGAATTTTGATGAATCTGTCGGTAGCACCGATGTATTTCATGATATTTATTTCTTTTCTTCTGTTAAATACTGTAAGACGTATTGTATTTGACATTATAACAACGGCAATTATAAAGAGTAAAACCATTGCAACGATGCTTAGTTTTTTTATAACATTTGAAAAGTTTATAATTATATTTACAAAATCCTGCCTGTTTACAACATCTTCAATATCCTGGATTTCCTGAAGTGCTGAAACGGTAAGAGGGGTTTCCTCGATGTTATGCACCTTAATCTTATAGGAATCGCGGAAGGTGTCTTCTAAGCCTTCAGCAAGCTGTGCATTACCGCCAAACATATCATCAACTAAATAATCAAATGCCTCTTCTTTTGAAAAGAGGGTTACTTCGCTTACATTTGCCACATTATCAATTTCGGTTTTAATCTTTTCAAGACGCTTATCGGAGGTTCCGTCTTTTATGTAAACCTGAATTTCGCATTGGCTCTTAATCTGGTTGGCAATATGATTCATGTTTAAGGACACTATTGTAAAAACGCCCAAAATAAGAAGACAACAAGTGATTGTAAAGAATGAGGCTATGGTCATAAGCCCATTTCTGAATATATTCTTTTTTGCCTGGGAGAGTGAATATTTAAATTTACTGAATCTCATTTTCGTATTCACCTCCGGCTTCATCACGTACAATTTTACCATCAAAAACCTCTATAACACGCTTTTTCATGGCGTCAACTATATCTTTTGCATGGGTTGCCATAATTATGGTTGTACCCATTTTGTTGATGCTTTCAAAAAGTTCCATGATTTCCATGGCTGTTGCAGGGTTTAGGTTACCTGTAGGCTCGTCGGCAATCAAAATTGACGGATTATTAACTAAAGCTCTTGCCAAAGACACTCTCTGCTGCTCACCGCCCGATAGCTCTTTCGGGAAAACTTTTGCCTTATGGCTTAGTCCCACCTGATTTAAAACGGCAGGGACCTGTCTTCTGATTTCCTTTTTTGAAGCACCAACCACCTGCATTGCAAATTCAACATTTTCATAAACGGTTCTGTCTTCTAAGAGTCTGAAATCCTGGAAAACCACACCCATTTTTCTGCGTAAATATGGGATTTCCTTGTGGGTTATGGCAGTAATGTCTTCGCCGTAAAGATATATATGACCGGAAGTTACGTTTTCTTCGCGCATAATGAGTTTTGTGATGGTAGTTTTTCCGGCACCGCTGGAGCCTACTAAAAACACAAACTCGCCATTTTCGATTTTTAAATTAACACCGTCTAGGGCTAAAGTTCCGTTGTCATATTCCTTTACTACATCCACTAATTCTATCATAAATTAAGTCCTCGTAAAAATATCTATTAGATTGACATAGAGTTTGACATAAGATACTTGTGTACCATCATAGCAACTTTAAATACGATTGCCTGATCAAACTTTCTAAGGTCAAGCCCTGTTAGTTTATATATCTTTTCAAGTCTGTATACAAGGGTATTTCTGTGGACGAATAGCTGTCTTGATGTTTCTGAAACGTTAAGGTCGTTTTCAAAGAACTTGTTGATTGTTAAAATAGTTTCGTTGTCAAGTAAGGTTATATCGCCCTTTTTAAATACTTCCTGTAAGAAAAGTTCGCAAAGCTTAATGGGGAGTTGGTAGATTAGTCTGCCAATACCGAGGTTCTGATAGTTTAGTATATACATTTCTTCGTTAAATACTTTGCCGACTTCAAGCGCAATTTGTGCTTCTTTATATGCACTATTTAATTCGTTGATAGTTTCTGCAACGGTACTAACACCAACTAAAACTGTAAGCATAGTTTCTGCACGTACAGTATCTAAAATTGACTGTGCGATAGAATCAAGATACTCAGGTGAAGTATTTTCTCTTAGCTCCTTGATTAAAACAATATTGTCACTGTCTATGTTTACAACGAAATCCTTTTCCTTATCAGGGTACATGTTGCGGATTACTTCATAGATACCGCTATCGCCGTGCTTTTGAACCTTTATGTAGAAAACGGCTCTTGCAACATCGGTGTCAACATGAAGCTCGTGTGCCTTCTGGTGAAGGTCATAGGCTAACATGTTGTCAAAAATGATGTTTTGAACAAATATGGTTTTGTCGTATTTTTCGTCATAGTAGTAACGGACATTGTTGGCAGCAACCGTGATTGCACTGCAACAATACTTTGAAATTTCGTCGATGCCTTCAACATACACAATGTATTCAGGGTAGGGCTTTCCTGATAAAAGTCTTACCGTATAGCCATTTTTGAAGAAAATTTTGTCATCATTTGGAACGGCATAAACTAATTCCTCAATAACATCTTCTGAAACTTCGTTTCCGTTAGATGCAAGTACAAGACCTTGTGCGTCTGCAATACCAAAGCGTCTTGGGAAGACCTCTGCCATTTGCTGGACAATGTTTTGAAATGCTTTACTAATCATAATTAACCTCCGTTTATTTAACTTTTCTTTAAAAAACATCTCATTTGCGGATAAAATCCACACAAGTGTAGTATATCACATTTATAATTATTTGTACAGTTTTTTTGGCGAAAAAATTTAAAAAAATTGTAACATTTACAAACTGTTAACAAAAAAACTCATAAAATAAGGAAATTTTTCAAGAAATTTTGCATATTATACGCTAAAATTCTGTTTGTTTTTGGCTTTTTGGGGCAGTTGTGAGAGGATTATTGCAAAAAACATTATAAATGAGCCAATCCACTCTCTTTGAGTTGGAAAAAGGTTTAATATAACCATACTTGCCAAAACCCCGAAAACCGATTCAAGGCTCATTAAAAGTGACGCAATTGCCGGGGGTGTATGCTTCTGACCGACAATTTGCAAAGTAAAGGCAATACCGCTTGACATTATACCTGCATATAAAATAGGCAAAATGGCGGAAACTATGCCGGAAATTGTCGGGGTTTCAAATATAAATGCAAGAATAGTTGCAAGTAAAAATACAACTAAAAATTGAATACAGGATAGTTTTACCGAATCGACTTTTGGTGAGAAATGGTCAACCACCAAAATATGTAGGGAAAATGATACAGCACAAAGCAATAAAAATATGTCGTTTGCCTCTAAAGAAAGATTTGAGTTTACACATAGAAAGTAAAGCCCTAAAACGCCGAGAACTACCGAAATCCATACCTTTGCCGATACCTTTTTACCGATAAAAAGCCCCAAAATCGGCACAAGCAGGATATACATAGCGGTGATAAATCCGGATTTTCCTGCATTGTCGTCGCTCATGCCAAACTGTTGGAGGGACGATGAAAGAGTCAGAACTACCCCACAGGATATTCCGCCGATTAAAAGGGGCTTTAAGTTTATTTTTTTCTTTTCGTTTTCGGTGTTTTTGATGCCTTTTTTAAAGTCAAAAATAATAGACAGAATAAGCAAAAATAAAAAGCCGAATAACGAGCGTGATGCTAAAAATGTAAAGGGGCTGACAAGTGTTGATGCAACGCTTTGTGCAACGAAGGTAGACCCCCAGAAAAATGATGCTGTTATTAGCGAAAGATTTCCTAAAAGTTGTTTTGATTTCATGATTTTCTCCTTAAAATTTTATAATCAAGATGCATTATACCATAAAATTTTCAAAAAATAAACAAAATTTTAAATTTAGCGAAAAATAGTTGAAAAAGAAATTGAAATATTGTATAATGTAAAGTGGATATTTTTATATCATAAAAAGATTACTTAGGTTTTTAGGCGAAAGGAATGGAAGATTAACTTGGATAAAAAAATTACATTACCTGCTATGGCTTTAAGAGGATTGGTTATATTTCCTTACTCGACAGTCGGATTTGATGTTGTAAGGGAAAAATCCAAAAAGGCACTTGATGAGGCTATGGAAGGGGATAGATTGATATATCTTGTAACCCAGAAGTCAATGAATGTGGAGGAGCCGGCAGAACTTGACTTATATAAAGTGGGTACGATTGCAAAAATTAAGAGAATTATGAAGCTGCCCGGGGGAGTGGTTCATGCTGTGGTAGAAGGGGTAGAGCGTGCAAGACTTTTGGGAATCGATAGTTTTAAACCTTATCTTACAGCGTCGATAGAGTTAATAGATGATACCACTATTGACAATGAAGTGGTAAACCAGGCATATGCAAGAAGTCTTCAGGATACACTGGATAAGTATCTGGAGTTTGACAGAAGATTCCCGATAGATATGACAATTGAGCACACCGAGGCGGGAAATCTCTCGGCACTTTGCGATGTGGTTTCTGCAAACCTTGGATGCGGATACTTTAAAAAGCAGGAGCTTTTGGATATTTTTGATGTTTATAAAAGAGCCGAGAAGCTTTCGGAGGTTATAAAGACAGAAGCTAGCGTTCTAAAGTACAAAAAGGAAATTAATGACAAGGTCAAAGAAAATATCGACGAAAACCAAAGGGAATATTATCTTCGTGAGGAGATGAAGGTAATTGAAAAGGAATTGGGCGATAAAGACGGTTATTCCGAGGAAATGGCAAAATATAGAGACGACATAAAAAATCTCGGATTAGAAGAAAAGTATGAAGAAAAGCTTTTAAAAGAGGTCGAAAGACTCTCAAAAATGCACCAATCCTCTCCTGATGGTGCGGTTATTCGGAATTACCTTGACAATGTGTTGGCGTTACCCTGGAACAAAAAAAGTGAGGAAATTTCAGATATAAACTATGCAGAGAAAATCCTCGAAAAAGACCACTACGGAATGACGGAGGTCAAAAAAAGGGTTTTGGAACATTTGGCAGTTTACAAGCGAACCGAAGGTAAAAATGGTACGGTTTTATGCTTATCCGGACCTCCGGGGACTGGTAAAACATCTATTGCAAAGTCTATTGCAAAGGCTTTGGGAAGAGAATATGTGAGGGTGTCTTTGGGAGGTATTCGTGATGAGGCGGATATAAGAGGACATAGAAAAACTTACATAGGTTCAATGCCGGGCAGAATTTTAAATGCAGTGGAACAAGCCGGTACAAAGAATCCGCTTATATTATTGGATGAGCTTGATAAGATGGGGGCAGACTATAAGGGCGACCCGTCATCTGCTATGCTTGAGGTTTTGGATATCGAGCAGAATTTCGCATTTCGTGACCATTATATCGAAATCCCCTTCGATTTATCCGAAGTGATGTTTATTGCAACTGCAAACAACTTGAGTACAATTCCGGCACCACTTTTGGATAGAATTGAAGTTATTGAGTTGTCGGGTTATACTGAAGAAGAAAAGCTGAATATTGCGGAAAAATATTTGATTCCGAAGCAACAGGAAAAGCATGGACTTTCAAATGTAAAAATAACCTTTGACGAAGAAGGTATCAGGACAATTATTCAAAGATACACTCGTGAGTCGGGAGTAAGAGGCTTAGAGAGAAAAATTGCCGAGATAATGCGGAAAATTGCAACAGAAATCGAAAAATCAGGCAAAAAGAGTGCAAAAATCAGCAAAAGAACTTTATCGAAATATCTCGATAAACCTATATATGACTTCGACCTTATGAATAAAAAAGACGAGGTGGGAATTGTAAGAGGACTTGCGTGGACAAGTGTCGGTGGGGACACATTATCTATCGAAGTAAATGTCATGGAAGGGACAGGTAAAGTTGAGCTGACCGGAAAGCTTGGCGACGTTATGAAGGAGTCGGCAATGACGGCAATCAGCTATATTAGGTCGGCATCCGACGAACTAAAAATCGATAATGACTTCTATAAAACAAAGGATATACATATTCACGTGCCTCAAGGGGCGGTGCCTAAAGACGGGCCGTCTGCCGGCATTACTATTGCAACAGCGGTGGCATCTGCTTTATCAGACACTCCTGTTCGCCGAGATGTTG
>JAZULN010000027.1:0-15373 GCA_045603125.1 Clostridia bacterium
TTTTCAGGGTCTGCAAACTCGTCACATAAAATTATTGCTTCACTCGGTCCAGCCGGGAGTCCTGCATCTATGTAGCTTGCAAGCACTCTTTTTGCCGCCGTTGCATAACTATTTCCCGGGCCAATTATTTTATGACACTTCGGTATAGTTTCTGTACCGTATGCAACTGCTGCAACGGCCTGTATACCGCCGACTTTATAAATTTCGGTGATTCCAATAATCTTTGCTGCCGCCAAAATGGCATCATCTACATTTCCTTCCTCATTCGGAGGGGTTACAACCACAATTTTAGGTACCTTTGCAACAACGGCAGGAATTCCCAACATACATAATACCGATGGAAAACTTCCTTTGCCGTGAGGGACATATAAACAAACGTCTACAATAGGAGTAGTTTTTTCGCCAACCATAAGGCCGTCGTCTACCATAGTAAACCACATTTCCTCAGGTAGCTGCTTTTCATGAAAATCATAGATATTCTTATAGGCATACTCTATTGCCTCGCGGGTTTCCTTATCGCAATTTTTATATCCTTCTTCGATTTCTTCCTGCGTTACCTTCATGGTCTCTTTAGTTAGCTTTACACGGTCGAATTTTTCGGTATATTCTAAAACCGCCACGTCACCTCTTAATTTAATATCGTCCGAAACTTCCTTTGCAACCTTCATTTGTTCTGTAATGTCTAACTCTGCTCTTCTCATAACAAAATCATATTGCTCTTTTGTCATTTCAGATAACTTATATATATTTGGATTCATTATGCTCCTCCTCAATGTTATTTAAATAAATCCTTCATCTTGTCAAAAAAGTTCTTTTTATTTTTGTAGTTCTTTCCTTCACACGCCTCATCAAACTGCTTTAAAATCTCTTTTTGGGCATTTGATAAATTCTTCGGCACTTCTATGTTAATCGTAACATATTGGTCGCCTCGGTTTTTACTTCGAAGATACTGAATACCTTTGTTTCTGAGCCTAAAAACCGAACCGCTTTGAGTACCTTCCGGGATATCATATTCAACAAGTCCGTCAATGGTCGGAACTTTAATTGTTGCACCCAAGGTTGCCTCAACAAAGGTAACCGGAATCTCTATATGAACATCATATCCGTCTCTTTCAAAAATTTCGTGGGGCTTAATTTGGATTCCAACAAGCAAATCACCGTTTGCACCACCTCTTAGACCCATTTCACCCTGACCACTTAACTGGATTGAACGGGTTTCATCGATACCGGCAGGGATATTTACCTCAACTTTTTTAGTAACTCTGACTCTTCCGGTCCCCCTACAATCCTTACACGGGTCAATTACAACGCTACCCGACCCCTGACAGTCAGGACAAACCGATTCATTTGCCATCATACCAAATGGGGTTCTGGTCTGGGTTCTTATTCTACCCATACCATTACATTTTTTACATTTAACAGGGCTTGTTCCCGGTTTTGCACCATTTCCGCCACAGGTTTTACATGATTCATTTCTTGTTACATCAACGGTTTTCTTACATCCAAATGCGGCTTCCTCAAAAGTTAAAAGGATGCTGGTTCTAATATCAGCACCTCTGACAGGTCCATTTCTTCTCTGGCTTTGGCCGCCAAATCCGCCAAAACCTCCAAATCCACCGCCGAAAATATTAGAAAATATATCACCGAAATCATCAAACCCGCCAAAGCCCCCGGCACCACCGCCGGCACCAAAATTAGGGTCAACCCCTGCATGGCCGAATTGGTCGTAACGTGCTTTTTTATCTTTATCAGAAAGCACCTCATATGCTTCATTTACTTCTTTAAATTTTGCCTCGGCCTCCTTGTCGCCAGGGTGTAAATCCGGATGATATTTTTTTGCTTCTTTTCTGTATGCTTTTTTAAGCTCATCATCCGATGCTCCCTTAGAAACGCCAAGAACCTCATAATAATCTCTTTTATCTGCCAATTTTTTCACCTACCAAGTTTCATTATACTAAAAATCTTAATAAATGTAAAGGTATTTATTAAAATAATTAATCTAATTTATAGATAAAAAGCCGAAACCATGTTTCGGCTTTTTTTGGATTAGTTATCGTCAACTTCTCTGAAATCTGCTTCATATACGTTCGGGTCTTGTTGACCTTGGTTTTGAGCACCGCCAAAATCAGCACCCGGCTGACCTTGTGCTCCCTGTGGGTTTGCCTGTTGATACATCTTCTCAGAAACCTTATAGAATGCTTGTTGCAGGTTCTCTGTTGCAGTCTTTATTGCTTCGGTGTCTGTTCCTTTTAGGACTTCTTTTACCTTATCAATCTCAGCCTGAACTGATGCTTTGTCTGCTTCGTCAATCTTATCGCCAATTTCACCTAAAGTCTTTTCTGATTGATATACCATGCTCTCAGCATTATTTCTTGTTTCTACTTCTTCTTTACGCTTCTTATCTTCTTCTGCGTACTTTTCAGCTTCCTTAACGGCTCTGTCTATATCTTCTTCACTCAGGTTACTTGAAGATGTGATTGTGATTTTTTGCTCGTTATTTGTAGCCATATCCTTTGCAGAAACCTTAACGATACCATTTGCATCGATATCAAAAGTTACTTCAATCTGAGGAACACCTCTGGGAGCCGGAGCAATTCCTGTCAAGCTAAATCTTCCCAAAGATTTATTATATTGTGCCATATCTCTCTCGCCTTGCAAAACGTGTACTTCAACACTGGTCTGACCGTCTGCTGCAGTTGAGAAGATTTGTGATTTCTTAGTCGGTATAGTTGTATTTCTGTCGATAAGTCTTGTAAATACGCCACCCATAGTTTCAATACCAAGTGATAATGGAGTTACGTCCAATAGCAATAAATCCTTAACGTCGCCACCCAATACACCTGCCTGAACTGCAGCACCAAGTGCAACACATTCGTCAGGGTTTATGCCCTTATGAGGCTCTTTTCCCATTTCATTCTTAACTGCTTCCTGAACAGCCGGGATTCTCGATGATCCGCCAACCAACAATACCTTATCGATTTCGTCCTTAGATAAAGCCGCATCGCTCATAGCGTTTCTAATGCATGTGATTGTTCTTTGAACCAAGTCAGCTGTTAATTCATCAAACTTTGCCTTAGTAAGTGTGATATCCATATGCTTTGGACCGGTTGCATCAGCTGTAATAAACGGAAGGTTGATGTTTGATGTTGTCATACCTGATAATTCAATCTTTGCCTTTTCAGCTGCTTCTTTTAGTCTTTGCATTGCCATCTTGTCACCCGACAAGTCAACGCCTGTTTCCTTCTTAAATTCGTCAACAAGATACTTAATGATTCGCTCATCAAAGTCGTCGCCGCCAAGACGAGTATCTCCGTTTGTTGATAAAACTTCAAATACACCGTCGCCGATTTCAAGGATAGATACGTCAAATGTACCACCGCCCAAGTCATATACCATAACCTTTTGGTCGGTATCATTCATGCCGTATGCAAGAGCTGCAGCTGTTGGCTCGTTTATGATTCTTAAAACTTCTAATCCTGCAATCTTACCTGCGTCCTTGGTTGCCTGTCTTTGAGAGTCACTAAAATATGCAGGAACTGTGATAACCGCTTGTGTTACAGTCTCACCCAAATAGCTCTCAGCATCTGCCTTTAGCTTTGATAAAACCATAGCTGAGATTTCTTGTGGTGTGTATTTTTTGCCGTCAATATCTACTGTGTAGCTTGAGCCCATTTCCTTCTTGATTGACATAATTGTCTTCTCAGCGTTAGTTACTGCCTGACGCTTTGCAACCTGACCGACAATTCTCTCGCCGTTTTGCTGGAATGCTACAACAGAAGGCGTTGTTCTTGAACCTTCTGAATTTGCTATAACTGTTGGGTTACCGCCTTCGATAACGGCAACACATGAATTTGTTGTACCTAAGTCAATACCAATAATTTTTCCCATAATATTTTCCTCCTAAATTTAATTTGCAACTTTAACCATACTGTGGCGGACTACTCTGTCGTTTTTTAATATGTAGCCCTTCATAAATTCTTCTACAACTACATTGTCCGCAATAGTTTCATCTTCAATGTGCATAATCGCCTCGTGAAGATTTGGATTAAACTCCTCACCTACTGCTGAAATTTCTGCAATGTCAAGTTTTTGCAAGGTTTCTTTAACCTGCTTTAAAACAAGGCTTACGCCCTCTTTTACCTTTTTTGCTTCATCGCCTTCTACTTCCACCGCTTCTGCTCTCTCTAAGTTATCTATAACCGGTAAAAAAGCCTGAACGGTATCTATTACGGCGTCGGCATATCTTGCGTCTTTTTCCTTAATCGTTCGCTTTTTGAAGTTGTCAAACTCGGCAAAAAGACGCACGTATTTATCTTCCCATTCTTTTAATTTATCTTCTGCAGTATCAGTAACTTCTTCAGAGTTTTCAACTACTTCAGATTCTTCTTTTTCTAAAATTTCCTCTTTGTTTTCTTCCACTCTTATCCCTCACTTTCATCTATATAAAACTGATAGAGTATTTTATCCAAATGCTCCGATATACAATCAAGGCTTGCTATAACCTTGGCATAATCCATTCTTTTCGGGCCAATTACACCAATTTTTCCAACCGCTTTATTGTTAAGCGAGTAATCAACCGTGACAATACTGCTATTTGATAATTCTTCAAATTCATTCTCCGAGCCAATTTTAATATTAACCTTGGACTCGTCGTCTTTTTTGGAGAAAAGCTCTTTTAGATTCTTCTTATCCTCCAAGAAGGTAAGCATCTTTTTTGCCTCTGAAACACTATTATATTCAGGGTAGGATAAAATCGACTTTGCGTTTGATACAAATATGTCGGTTTCGTCTAATTCCTCAACGGCACTATATACAAAATTCATTATATTTATAAGTACCTTTGGCGAGATTTTAAGGCTTACCTTAATTTTATCGTGAATCGACTGAATCTTTTCAAAAGTAATTTCGTGGGCAGTTAAACCAACCAGGCTCTTATTTAAGATGTTACTTAATTTTATAATATCGCTTTCAATGACATTTCCCATATTCATAAGCTTATTTTTAACAGCACCGGTGTTGGTAACTATAATTAGCATTACACTTCCCCCACCAAGGTCGACAAGCTCAAACCTTTTTATAACCGCACTGTTTAGTTCGGGCGTGGTTATAAAGGTGGTGTAGTTGGTAAGAAGCGACGCAATCATGCTTGCGTTTTTTATTAAAACATCAAGATGATTTACCTTCTCCCTCAAATCCCGCTGGAGCTTTTCGATGGTTTCAACACTCACCTGATACCGTTTTAGCATTGTATTTACATAAAACCTATATGCGGTATCGGAAGGAACTCTGCCAGCAGATGTATGTGGCTTTATTAAAAAACCCATCTCTTCTAAGTCAGACATCTCATTTCTGATTGTTGCACTGGATAGCCCAAGTTCATTTCGTTTGGAAATTGCACGTGATCCAACCGGCTCTGCAGTCCCCATATATTCAGTTATAATAGCTTGTAAAATTTGTCGTTTTCTCTCACTTAATTCCACGGTTTTCACCCCCTCGAAATCATTCGTGACAGTTTATTTTTTTTGTTAGCACTCAAAACGCCCGAGTGCTAACAATATATAAAATACCACTATTTATCCCAATTGTCAATAGCATTTTCATATTTTTACAATTTATTCATAAAAATACCATGCCTTTATAAATTTTATTATATAAATTCACAAAGTACCGTATTTGAAAGGTTAATTCCCTCAAAAGTCAGGCGATAAAAATCGCCCTTTTCTTCTATTAAATTAAGCTTTATAAATTTATCTATGGGATTTTTAAACTTTTCATAAAAATCCACTCCGAATTTATCAAAAAATCTCTTTTTATTTATCCCCTCATTTTTTCTAAAACCCATGATAATAAATTCTGAAATTTTATCGTCAAGGGTTAGCGTTTCGGCTAAATCTTCCCAATATTCGCCCTTTAAATATTTTTCTAAATCTTTAGTATTAAAAAACCGCCTATCTCTATAGTATGAATGTGCCGCAACACCGATTCCTATATACTCATCACAGTCCCAATATTTTAAGTTATGCCGGCATTCATACCCCGGCTTCGAAAAATTCGATATCTCATATTGAATATATCCTTCGGATTTTAGTTTTTCTATTAAATACCGATAGTTTTCCCTGTCAACCTCTTCTTCCGGCAGTATTACCTCTCCTCGCTCTACTTCAAAAAATAGCGGAGTTCCTTCTTCGAGTATCAGGCTATAGGCAGAAATATGCTCAGGGTTTAACGCAATTGCCTCGTCTATGGATTTTTTTAACGAATCCGCAGTCTGACCTGGGATAGAAAACATAAGGTCTATATTTATGTTTGAAAACCCGGCAGTTTTTGCTAACATCACCGCATCGGCTGCGTCCTTTTTAGTATGCACTCTGCCGATTTTTTTAAGCTCCTCATCGATAAAACTCTGCACGCCGATGCTAAGTCGATTTACTCCAAGCCTTTTTAAAAGCTTTAATTTTTCAAGGGTCAAGGTCTTGGGATTCGATTCTATTGTAAACTCTGCATTTTTTTCAACCAGAAATATTTTATAAATCGATTCAATTAAATTTTCAAGGTTTTCTTCAGTTAAAATCGATGGCGTTCCACCGCCAATAAAAATTGAGTCGATTTTCTCGCCCGAATATTTTTCCATCTCTTTTTTTAAGGCATCAACATAACTATCAAAATGTTTCTCACATCCCACAAAAGATGTAAAATCGCAATATTTACATTTTTTCATACAAAACGGGATATGTATATATAATCCTCTCATAATTCCTCCAAAAAACTTTTAAAAAGGGTGTAGCAACCGCTACACCCTTTCGTTTTTTTGATTATTCCTCGTCTGTTTCGAATTCAAGATTGATTTCTTCCTGACAGTTAGGGCAGATTATACCCTTTTCATCATCAAGCATATCAAAGTCAATCATTACGTCTTCGTGACAGCTTGGGCATTCTATTTCAAAGAAGTCCATATCATCATCTTCATCGAAATCGTCAAAGTCTTCGTCATCGAAATCGTCTTCATAGTCTTCCTCATCGTCATATATAAGTTCTTCTACATCAGCTAAATCTTCATCGATTTCGTCAACCTTTGCTTCTAATTCATCATAAGCATCCAAGCAGTCGTCAAACGCATCGGTCAAATCTTCAAGGACATCTAAAATCTGAGCGATAACTTTACCCTCATCACTTTTTTCCTCGATCTTTAAACCTTCTGCAAGACCCTTTAAATATGCAATCTTACTTGCGATGTTTTCCATATGAATCTTCCTTTCTTATTAAAATTTATACACGTTCCATGTACTCGCCGGTTCTTGTGTCAACACGAATAATATCTGAACCGTCAACGAATAATGGTACTTGAATTACAGCACCTGTTTCCAAAGTTGCAGGCTTTGTAGCACCAGTGGCAGTATCACCCTTAAATCCAGGCTCTGTTTCAGCGATTGCAAGTTCAACAAATGTTGGTGGTTCGATACCAAAAACGCTTCCCTTATATGAAAGAATCTTACAAACCATGTTTTCCTTAACAAACTTTAGTGCATCGCCTACCTGATCAGCCCCTATCGGAATCATATCAAATGTTTCCTGATCCATGAAGTAGTAAAGATCACCATCGTTATATGAATATTCCATATCCTTTCTTTCGATGTGAGCCTTTGGCATCTTTTCAGTTGGTCTGAAAGTTTTTTCAACAACGCCGCCTGTGATAACGTTCTTAATCTTTGTTCTTACAAAGGCTGCACCCTTACCCGGCTTTACGTGTTGGAATTCAACCACCTGATAAACATTACCTTCTAATTCAAATGTAATACCGTTTCTAAAATCTCCTGCTGAAATCATATTATTTCCTCCAATTTTGTTTATATTCTTCTATATTGTAATATATTTTACTAAAAATTACAAGGTTTTTTTAAATAATTATCAATTCTTTTTTGCTTTTTGTTAAATTTACCGTATTTTTTTCAGAAATTACCACTAAATCCTCTATTCTGACACCAAAAAATCCATCTAAATATATCCCCGGTTCGACCGATACGACATTTCCAACCTCTAAAACATCGGAAGATTTAGGCGACAAGTTAGGATTTTCGTGAATTTCAATACCAACGCTGTGTCCAAGACTGTGCCCAAAATTTTCACCAAAGCCTGCGTCGATGATGATTTTTCTTGCCACCGAATCGGCCTCCCGGCATGGTTTACCCATCTTAATAAAATCAAGAGCCGCAAGTTGTGCTTTTAAAACTGTATCGTAAATACCTCGCATCTCATCTGTGGGCTTTCCCAGAGCCACCGTTCTTGTCATGTCCGAGCAATACCCGTCTAACACACATCCGAAGTCAAGGGTTATAAATTCCCCCGCCAAAAGCACTTTGTCGCTTGCAACCCCGTGTGGCATACAAGACCTCTCGCCCGATGCTACGATTGTATCAAAGGATAACTTCTCAGCACCGTGTTTTTTCATGAAAAATTCAAGCTCAAGCGCGATTTCCTTTTCGGTTTTTCCAACCTTTATTACATCTAATATGTAAGAAAAAGCCTCATCGCCAAGGCGTTCTGCCTCATAAATCTTTTTAATCTCAAACTCGTCTTTTATCTCTCTTGGTTTTGAAATAGTTTTTCCTGCTGGAAAAACTTTTATGTCCCCGACGTTTATTTTTGCAAGTTCTTTAACGGTTAGATAGTCTTCTTCAAAACCAAGCTTTTCTATCCCGAAATCTTTAATTTTATCGATATTTTTTATGTCCCTGATTTCAAACTCTTTTGCCTGAAGCTTTGCCTGAACGGTATAGCGTGAATCGGTAAACAAAATACATTCGTTCTTAGTTATTAAAAGACGTGCATCTTCCGACGTAAAACCGCTATAATAAAAGATATTTGCATAGCTTGATATGTAAAAACCTTCGTTATCATTTAGATTTTTTGTTAATTTTTCAATTCTCATCACTTAAGGTTTCTCCTATAGTAACTCAATTTCCTTCATCAATTCGTTAATAATTGCATTTTCAGGAACTTTTCTTATAATCTCACCCTTTTTAAAGATAAGTCCCTCCCCGTTTCCGCCGGCAATTCCAATGTCTGCCTCTCTTGCCTCACCGGGTCCGTTTACTGCACAGCCCATAACGGCAACCTTGATGTTTTTATTAACATTCTGAAGGCGTTTTTCAACCTCCTCGGCAATCGGAATTAAATCAATTCTGGTTCTTCCGCAAGTTGGACAAGAAACTAAAGTCACACCCGATTTTCTAATTTCCATCGCCTTTAGGATATCCTTTGCCGCATAAATTTCCTCCACCGGGTCGGCAGTCAGCGATACCCTTAATGTATTCCCGATTCCTTCTGATAAAAGTGTACCCAAACCAATTGATGACTTAATAATGCCGCCCCGCAAGGTTCCGGCCTCGGTAACACCGATATGAGTCGGGATATCGGAGATTACGTTAAATTTTCTGTAGGCTTCAATCATTCTCGGAACGCTAGACACCTTAATCGAAACCACAACATCCGAAAAATTTACAGAATCTAAAATTTCCACATGACGCATAGCACTCTCAACCAAAGCATCTGCCGTCGGACCCTTATATTTTTCCAATAAATCCTTCTCCAAAGACCCTCCGTTTACTCCAATTCTAATGGGAATACCGCCAGCTTTTGCCGCATCGGCAACAATCTTTACCTTATCGATACTTCCGATATTTCCGGGGTTAATTCTAACCTTATCAGCACCGTTTTTTATACATTCAAGAGCCAATTTATAGTCAAAGTGAATATCCACTACCAATGGGATATCTATTTGTTTTTTTATCTCTTTTACCGCTGCTGCAGCTTCCATATCTGGAACTGCGACTCTTATAATCTCACATCCGGCATCGGTTAGCCTTTTTATTTGTGAAACTGTAGCGGAAACGTCCCGGGTATCGGTGTTGGTCATGGACTGGATAGATACCGGATTATCCCCGCCAATCAACACTCCACCTACATTTACAACTCTTTTCATACTAATTCTTCCTTTTTATTTTATCACCATAAATATATCTTTTACCGAAATAACAAGGGCAAATCCAAGCAGTAATAGGAGTCCTATTGCATGAACCATACCCTCTTTTTCGGCAGATACCGGTTTTCCTCTTATAAGTTCTATTAACATAAAAAATATTCTTCCGCCATCTAATGCCGGCAGTGGCAACAAATTAAATACGCCAAGATTTATTGTCAAAAGTACTGTCAGGCTCAGGATATTTATAAACCAGTATTTACCTGAATTTACAGTCTTACTCACAGCATCAACTATACCGACAGGCCCTGACACCTGGTCTATTCCGGCTTTTCCGGTCACCAAATCTATTAGCCCGTTATAAACCATCTTTACCACGAACCCCGTGTAGTGGAATGAATATTCTATGTTATTTAAAAAGCCCACCTTTTCAATTTTTGGATTAAATCCAATAATCAAACGTTCCTCTGTGACAGTTTTTCCAATATATTCCTTTGCCGCCTCTTTGTCGGAGTATTCCGAAACTGTGGTAGTTTCTTCTCCGTCATTTATGGTGGATTTTACCGTTGCATTGTCCTCGCCGTAAAAAATCGTGGTTTTATCAACAGACGGTTTTATAATTCTTGTGATTTTTTCACCGTTTCTTTTAACGGTTAATTCAATTTCCTGATCTTTTTTCAGTTCATCTAAATAAAATGCGATATCGGGATAAAAATTGATGTTTTTCCCATTTATTTTTACGATTTCATCACCCGGTTTTATATCGGTATCCGAAAGATACGAGCCTTCAACAATTCTATCAATTTTAGTTGTTGCAACCTCACCGGAATTTCCGTTAATTACAAGTAAAAGAATAAATCCAAGCAGAATATTTAAAACCGCACCCGAAACTACAACCAAAAATCTCTTCCATAGCTTTTGGTTGCAAAATGCTCGCTCATCGTCGGTTTTTTCGTCTTCACCTTCTAGTTTACAATATCCGCCAATGGGAAAAACCCTCAATGAATAGAGAGTTTCCTTACCTTGCTTTTTAAATATTGCAGGGCCCATTCCTATTGCAAATTCCAAAACCTTTACCCCAACCGACTTTGCCATTATAAAATGCCCGAACTCGTGGAGGGATATCATAACCAAGAATATTATAACCGTTACAACTGCTGTAAGCAATCTACCAACTCCTCTTTTTAATCCATTCTCTTACAACTCTATCGGTATCAATTATATCCGAAATAGTAGGGTTTTTGATTAACTCTATATTTTCCATAGCAGCTTCAATAATATCAGAAATCGCAAGATATCCAATCTCGCCTTTTAAAAACATCTCAACCGCCACCTCATCGGCACTATTAAATATGCATGGCAGATTGCCGCCAATTTTCCCTGCCTTATATGCTAATGCCAATGCCTTAAAGGTGTCGGTGTCAGGTTCTTGGAATGTAAGATTCTGATACTTCATAAAATCAAGTTCATTATCCTTCATCGGAAACCTTTCGGGATATGACAATGCATACTGAATCGGAAGCTTCATATCGGGGGCACCAAGCTGGGCTATAACCCCGTTATCCTTATATTCAACCATAGAATGGACAACGCTTTGACGGTGTACCAAAACCTTGATTTTATCAATATCCACATCAAATAGCCACTTTGCCTCGATTACCTCTAAACCCTTATTTACCAAGGTCGACGAATCGATTGTGACCTTTGCCCCCATATCCCAATTCGGGTGCTTTAGTGCATCTTTTGGGGTAATATTAATAAGTTCTTCCCTCTTCTTACCAAAGAAAGGTCCGCCCGATGCGGTCAAAAGTATTCTTTTTATGTCCCTTTTTGAAAACCCTTGCATCGACTGGAAAATTGCCGAGTGTTCACTGTCAACGGGCAAGATTTTAACTCCGTATTCTTTTGCCAGTTTTGTTACAATATGTCCGCCGGTTACAAGAGTTTCTTTATTAGCAAGGCAAATATCAAGGCCTGCTCTAATTGCTGCAATTGTCGGCATAAGACCTGAAATCCCAACGACTGCCGTGACAACTGCCTCTGCACCGTTTACTGTTGAAACCTCTAAAAGCCCTTCTTCACCTGATAGAATTTTAACGTCTAAATCACTTACCTTTGTGGCAAGCTCCTTTGCCCGTTCTTTATTTACAACGCAGACTACTTTTGGCCTAAATTCTCTTATCTGTTTTTCAAGCAAATCTATATTTGAATATGATGAAAGTCCTAAAACCTTAATATTATAGTCCCGACAGATGTCCAGGGTTTGAGTTCCGATAGACCCGGTCGAGCCGATTATCGTTATCTTTTCCTTCATTTTAGAAAATAATTCCTTTCAGATTATCCTACCATTTCAATAATTTTAAACACTAAATATACAAAAGGTGCAATAAATACCACACTGTCAAATCTATCCATCATACCGCCGTGGCCGGGGAAAATCCAACCAAAGTCCTTGACTTTACATTGGCGTTTTAATGCAGATGCCGCCAGATCCCCCAAAGCAGAAAGCCCGGCTCCAACAGGTGATGCTACCAGTAAAATCCAATAGTTTGGAATTTTTATCATAAATAAATTATCCAATATAATCACGTATACGAGGGCACCGATTACGGCAGTCAATATTCCACCAAAAAAGCCTTCTATTGTCTTTTTAGGGCTCAAATTCGGTGCTAGCTTATGTTTTCCTAAAAAACATCCTGTAAAATATGCACCGGTGTCGGTCAGCCATGAATAGATAAATATCGGCATAACCGCATATCTTCCAAAACCACGCAAAAGTATTATAAAATACATAAATACGGATATATAGATTGTAGAAAACATTGCGGCATATACATTGGTTACGTCACTTTTGCCAAACTTCATAATTGATAAAACTAAATAAAGTAAAGTAATTAAAACCAACGCTACCGAAAGGTATTTTCCGTCAAATATTGACAAATTATCAATTAAAATTGCAGGGACCTGTAACAAAATACAAATGAACATGCTGATTATTGTTATGGTTCTGCCCATCTTTAATGCCGTTACCGTTTCATATACCATTATCGCACTAACCAACGAAACCGCAAGTGAAAATACCATTTCATTGGCAAAAAATGCACCAAAAAATACAATCAAACCGAAAAATGCTGTAATAATTCTTGTTGCCATTTAAACACCCCCAAATCTTCTGCCACGTCCCTGATAATCTAAAATTGCGTCATATAAATCATTTTTAGAAAAATCAGGCCAGAGTTTATCTGTAAACCATAACTCGGAATATGCTAGCTGCCAAAGCATGAAATTACTTATTCTTTCCTCACCGCTGGTTCTGATAATTAAGTCGGGGTCGGGTTGGTGTTTCGTATATAAATTATCGGAAATTAATTCTGATGTAATATCATCAATCTCAAGCTTTCCGTTTTTCACATCGTCAATTATACCCTTTACCGCCGTTACAATTTCTTCTCTTGAACCATAGTTTAAGGCAATATTCATTGTGATACCGGTGTTATTTTCGGTAAATTTCTCGGTCTTTATAATCTGCTCCTGAATCTCCTCGGAAAGTTCTTTTCTCGAGCCAATGGCACGGATTTTAACATTCTCCCCTGCCAATGTATTCTCAGCATCTTTTAGGTAGCTAAGCAAAAGATTCATTAAGTAATCGACTTCGGCCTGAGGGCGTTTCCAGTTCTCTGTTGAGAAGGCATATACTGTTATATATTGGATGCCCATTCTATTACATTCCGTAACAATTTTTTTTAAGGTTTCTGCACCGGCAGAATGCCCTGCACTTCTGGGTAGGCCCCTCTTTTTTGCCCATCGGCCGTTACCGTCCATTATTATTCCTATGTGTCGGGGAAGATTATTATAATCAATTTCCCTCTGCTTTTTTTTCTTAAATAACATTTTTATTCCCTCTTCTTAAAAAAGTGGGCAGGCACATACAGCCCGCCCATCGGTTATTTAAAATTATACTTCTAAAATTTCCTTTTCCTTTGCAGCGGTGATATCATCAATTTCCTTAATATATTTATCTGTTAAGGTTTGAATATCCTTTTCTGCTGCCTTTAAATCGTCTTCTGTGATTTCTGACTTTTTCTTTAAATCTTTAAAATCTTCCAAAGCATCACGACGTACATTTCTAACCTGTACCTTTGCTTCTTCAGAATATTTCTTAACGGTCTTTACAAGTTCCTTTCTTCTTTCCTCTGTAAGAGGCGGGAAATTAAGACGGATTACCTTACCGTCGTTTTGAGGTGCAATTCCGATTTCAGACTTTAGAATTGCCTTTTCGATATCCTTTAGAATTGTTGCATCCCATGGTTGGATAACAAGCATTCTTGGTTCAGGAGATGAAATTGAACCAACCTGAGCTATAGGGGTCATTGTTCCATAGTAATCAATCGCTACTTTATCAAGGACAGATGCACTTGCTCTGCCTGCTCTTATTGTTTTTAACTCGCCGTGGAAGCCTTCCACTCTCTTATTCATCTTTTCTTCAATTTCAGGATACTTTCCCATAACTATTCCTCCTAATTTTAACATTCCTTTGTTACTAAAGTACCAATCTTTTCGCCATTTACTGCACGAACGATATTTTCAGGGTCGTCAAGACCGAATACCAAAATCGGCATATTATTATCACGACACATTGATGCTGCTGTCGAATCCATGACACCAAGCTCTTTACCTAAGATATCACTAAATGACAACTGGTCGTATTTTTTTGCGTTAGGATTCTCGTTTGGATCTGAATCGTAAACCGCATCTACTTTTTTTGCTAAGAGTATAATTTCTGCTTCCATTTCAACTGCACGAAGGGCAGCTGTGGTATCTGTTGACATAAATGGGTTACCGGTTCCGCAACCAAATATTACAACTCTTCCCTTTGCAAGATGTCTTATAGCCTTTCCTCTTATGTATGGCTCGGCAATTGAACGCATTTCGATTGCGGTCTGAACTCTTGTTTCAACGCCACAATTTTCAAGGGCAGAACATAAAGCCAATGCATTTATGGTTGTTGCAAGCATACCCATATGGTCAGCTCGGGTTCGGTCCATATTCTGTCCGCTTCTGCCTCGCCAGAAGTTTCCGCCACCAACTACAATGGAAATTTCCACTCCCATATCCACCACTCTTTTTATACTCTTTGAGATGGTTTCAAGGGTTGCCTCATCCAGGCCGAATTTCTTTTCGCCGGCTAATGCTTCACCACTTACCTTCAATAAGATTTTCTTATATTTCGTAGCCATAGCTTCCTCCTAATTAAATCTACTTAAACTATTGTATTTATGCTATCATAAATTCGACTTTATGTCAATATTTAATTATCATTTTTAACCCGACTTTTAACATATTTTTGTCTTTTTTTATTTTTTTTAAAATTCCTATGGAAATTTTACTATAGATGTG
>JAZULN010000028.1:0-6926 GCA_045603125.1 Clostridia bacterium
GGCACCATAGCCAAGCGGTAAGGCGTGGGTCTGCAACACCCTGATTACCCGGTTCAAATGGGGGTGGTGCCTCCATGAAAAAAGCGTACTGAATTTTCAGTACGCTTTTTTCAGCGATATAAATTCCTGACGGAATTTGTGATATGCCTTTGGCGCGATATATCTTCGATGCGATATGTTGACTCCGGCAACGAGAAAAAGGAATTTATATCATATCGCAATCGAACGAAGTGAGATTATATCGAATTTGTGTTAGCAAATATATCGCATGAGCGAGAGCGAGTATATCGCCAATAAAACTAAAATATCCTTATGGTTCGGCTTGCCAAATATAAGCGATCGCAATAAGCGGTTGCTTTTTTCTTCAAAAAACTAAAAAAATGCTTGACAAATAAAAAACTCTATGTTATAATGCAATATAATTTAAAACACAAGGATACGGAATAGTACGCAAAAACTTTCGCCTATAAGAGAGATGTCGGGTGGTGCGAGACATTGGGAGAGATTTGCAGAACTCACCGTGGAGTGGCTGCTGTGAAATAAGAAGTAGTGGCAGACGGGAACTCCCGTAACAGAGTTGGGATGTGTTAGCATCTAAAGAGCATCCTTTTTAGAGGATGAAAAAGAGTGGTACCGCGGAAACGCATAGTTGACGTTTTCGTCTCTTTGATTTAGACCAAGAGACGGGAACGTTTTTTTGGTTAAAAACACTTATTTTTAATCTATATTATGAAGGGAGTTTTCAAAAATGAAAACAATCAGGATTTCAGACATTACACTAAAAAAGATTTCGGAGGAACGCGAGATTTCGCTACTCTTTCGTGAAAAGTCAGCAATCGCAAACTGTGCAGATGCACTCGGTACAGATGCTATTGAGTTGCCGGCTATAAAAAACCTTCGTGAGGATACAATTATTTATAAAACAATAGCACAAAATGTTCAAAATGCTAGCCTTACAATTCCTGTTGGATTTAATAAAGAGGATGTAAAAAATGCATGGGAATGTATAAAAGATGCAAAGAATCCATGTCTTCAGGTTGAACTTCCGGTTTCTACAATTCAGATGGAATATACATACCATGTAAAGCAGGCAGTAATGAAAGAGAGAATTGCAGAACTTATAAAGGAAGCAAAAAATTATTGTGATACCGTTGAATTTTCAGCACTTGATGCCACAAGAGCAGATATAGAATTTTTGATTGAGGCGTCAAAAGAGGCAGAATCAAATGGTGCAACATCAATCGCAATTTGTGACGATGCCGGAGTTTCAACTCCAGAAGAAATTGCAAACATTGTATCTGAAGTTAAGAAGGCTATAAATATTCCTTTATATGTTCAGGTGTCAGACCGCATCAACATGGGCGTTGCATCGGCATTCTCAGCAATTTCTTGCGGTGCTGACGGGATTAAGTGTGCAATGGCGGGAAAAGATGTGTTATTAGCCGGAGAAATTTCAGATGCTATCAGTGTTTGCGGCTCTCAGATTGATGCAAAGATTAATCTTAACAACACAAAAATCCACACAAGCATTGAAGATATGCTTTCAAACATAAGCCATGACGCAAGCCAAAGTGAAAAGACGGTAAGTGAAAAGAAAAAGATCTTACTTGATTCCGATTCAACTATGGCTGAGGTTTCAGATGCGGCAGAGGTTTTAGGATATGAGCTTTCAGATTTGGATATCGGAAACGTATATAAAGCATTGATTAGCGTTTGTGAGAAAAAGGGAGCAGTGGGTGCGAAAGAATTTGAGGCGTTGATTGCAAGCTCTGCTATGCAGGCACCTTCTACCTATCATTTTGAAAGCTACACCACAACCAGCAGTAACGTTACCGGCTCAATGTCGCAGGTTACCTTAAAGTGCGACGATGAAATTATCTCTGGTGTTAGTAACGGTGAAGGTCCTATTGACTCTGCTTTTCGTGCGATAGAGCAATGCATAGGTCACCACTACGAGCTTGATGATTTCCAGGTTCAGTCTGTAACCGAGGGGAAAGAAGCGTTAGGTTCGGCGTTAGTAAGACTTCGCAATAATGGTAAACTTTATTCCGGAAACGGAACATCAACCGATATAGTTGCCGCAAGTATCAGAGCATATATAAATGCATTAAATAAAATCGTATTTGAGGAGGCGTAAGTATGAAGATAGTATTTTCGACTAAGAATGTGAGTCGGGCTTCCTTTCTTGATACCTGCCGTTATGCCTTTGACTATGGATTCGAAGGCTTTGAAATATACGATGCAATAAAGGAAAGAAGCCAACATCACGACAGTGTGTTAAGACGCGATAGAATTGCCGATGCAAAAAGAAAGCTTGTAAACAGAAATCTGGCAGTTTCAGCACTCAGAATGCCGGATTCGATAGATAGTGACAACACCACAGCTGAATTGGTTTTAAAATATGTGGAGATGGCGATATCTTCTGGAATATCAAATGTTATCGTCTATTTGAATGAAAAGGTTTCCTATGACCTCTTGGATGGAAAATTGTCTTCGGCTATAAAAAGAGCAGAGACCTTAGATGTAAATATTTTGTTTGAGACGGTTGGATATCTTAAAAATACCGAGAACCTGATTGACATAATAAATCATTTTTCATCAGCGGTAATAGGAGCATCATGGAATGTAAGAGGTACATATTTTGATGCGGGTGAAACCTCGGAGACAACAATTAAAACTTTGGGTGCATATATTAAATATGTTCGCTTAGGAGATATGAAAGACGGAAAAACCGTATTGATTGGCGAAGGGGAACTCGATGTAGAAAAACTTATAAATTCACTTTCATCGCTAAATTATGAGGGGTATATTTGTGCTGCATGGAATGAAGAAATAAACGATGCAGACATTGTTTTAACTCATTTTGCAAACTATATCGCAGGATTAAACCGTGACAAAAAAACATATGATCACGCCTACTATAACAGAGATAAAACAGGCACATTTGTGTGGAAAAAGTATGATGTCATTGATAAAACTTTTTCTGAGGTGTTGGATACTATGGTGGAAAACTACCCCGACCAGTACGCATTTAAGTATCCGACTCTTGACTACACAAGAACCTATGAGCAGTTCAGACGTGACGTTGACGAATGTGCAGCAGCACTTATTTCGTTGGGAGTAAAAGCGGGCGACCACGTTGCAGTCTGGGCGGCAAACGTTCCCGAATGGTTTATCACCTTCTGGGCAACAACTAAAATCGGTGCGGTTTTGGTTACTGTAAATACTGCATATAAGATTCACGAAATTGAATATCTTTTAAGACAGTCCGATACCCATACCCTTGTTATGATTGAGTATTGTAAGGACATTAACTATAAAGAAATAATCAGTGAGCTATGCCCTGAACTAAAAAAACTGGAGGCAGGAAAGCCACTTTATTCTAAAAATCTTCCATTCCTTAGAAATGTAGTAACTGTCGGATTTTCAATGGATGGTTGTCTTACATGGAATGAGATGCTTTCCCGTTCAACTCTTGTTCCGAGAGAGGAAGTAAGAAGACGTGCGTCTTTAGTTCGCCCTGATGATGTATGTAATATGCAATATACATCAGGAACCACGGGATTTCCAAAGGGTGTAATGTTAACCCACAGAAATATTGTCAATAATGGTAAAACTATCGGTGACAGAATGGATTTATCGACGGCTGACCGTATGATGATTCAGGTTCCAATGTTCCATTGCTTCGGCATGGTGCTTTCAATGACATCCACCATGACCCACGGCGGAACACTTTGCCCAATACCGTATTTTTCACCGAAATCATCGCTATCTTGCGTAAATGACGAAAAAATCACCTGTTTTAACGGTGTTCCTACAATGTTTATTGCTATGTTTAACCACCCCGACTTTGCAAAAACCGATTTTTCCTATATGAGAACGGGTATTATGGCGGGTGCAAACTGTCCGGCAGACCTTATGCGTCGTGCATCGGTTGAGATGAATATGCGAGAAATAATCTCGGTTTATGGTCAGACCGAGGCGTCTCCCGGCTGTACTATGGGCGAGGTTAACGAAGACCTTGACCACAGAGTTGAAACTGTTGGAAGTGCTTTCCCAGGCGTCGAATGTAAGATTATTGACCCTGAAACGGGGGACGAGCTTCCCGACGGCGAGAGTGGTGAATTTGTAGCACGTGGCTTTAATATAATGAAGGGTTATTATAAGATGCCGGAGGCTACAGCTCAGGCGATAGATAAAGATGGCTGGCTTCATTCGGGCGATATCTGTATGAGAACACCTGACGGATATTATAAGGTTACAGGCCGCTTAAAAGACATGATTATCCGTGGCGGCGAGAACCTATACCCAAGAGAAATTGAAGAATTTTATCTGACAAATCCAAAGGTTCGTGACGTTCAGGTGGTAGGTGTACCTGATGAGCGATATGGCGAAGAATGTTGTGCATGGATTATTCTTCATAAGGGTGAAACTGCAGACGAGAACGAAATGAAGGAGTTTGGTAATGCATCCATTGCAAGACATAAGGTGCCGAGATACTTTATGTTTGTGGACGAATTCCCAATGAACGCAGCAGGTAAGATTTTAAAGTATAAGATGCGTGATATCTCGGCAGAAAAGCTGGGTTTGAAAAAATAATTAAAAATTTTAAAAAAAACTCTTGACAAACCAAATTTTTCAGAGTATAATATGTTTTAAATTTGAATATCACAAATAACGACTGTGACGAGGACGGTCGGATTGTGAAGCCTAAAGAGAGTTGTCGGGTGGTGCAAGACAATGGCGGAGCTTTCCAATGACCCATCACCTCCGAGTCGAAGGACCGAAAGGCTATGGCTAAGTAGACTCCTTCCGTAATGCTGCGTAAAGGCAAAGGACTTGTTAGAGTCCGGAAAGTGACGGAAGTTTTTCCGTAATTTGAGTGGTACCGCGGGTTTATCAACTCGTCTCAAAGGTTTTTGAGGCGAGTTTTTTGTTTTATTCGAATTCGTAACAAAATCATTAGGTTCACGAAAATGAAAGGAGACAAAAAAATGGATTACAGTTTAAAAGAAGTGGCAGGCAGAATCAAAGACCTGCGTGAGGCGAAGGGCTATTCACCTGAGGAGCTTGCCAAATTAACAGGTGTGTCGGTGGAAGACTATGTGGTTTTAGAACAGGGCGAAACCGACTTTAGTTTTACCTTTATCTATAAGTGTGCAAAGGCATGCGGTGTTGAGGTAGTAGACCTATTAGAAGGAACCAGCACAACTCTTACATCATTTGCTATCACAAGAAAGGGTGAGGGTCTTAAGATTTTAAAGAAACATGGTGTTGAATATGATAATTTAGCACCAAAGTTTAAGGAAAAACTTGCAGAGCCATTCTTAGTGAAGTTCCCGTATCTTGAAGAAGAGCAAAATCAACCAATGAAGTTAAATTCACATAACGGCCAGGAGTTTGACGTTATCGTGAAAGGTTCGCTGAAGGTTCAGGTTGGAAACCACGTGGATATCCTACATGAAGGTGACTCGATTTTTTATAACAGTATCATTCCTCACGGCATGATTGCAGTATCAGAGGGCGGCTGTGAATTCCATGCAGTAGTATTGAATCCTCAAGACGGACACTTTAGCGAAGAATATCCTGAAGCTCCGATGATCGTTGAAAAAATTGCAAAACAAAAGGCGAAATCTGAAACTGTTGCAGATAAGTTTATCGAGTCATTCTATGATGATAAGGGAGTATTTTCAGGCATCGCATTTAAGAATGAAGATAAGTTTAATTTTGCATTTGACTGTGTTGATGAAATTGCAAAGAAAAACCCTGATAAGCTCGCTATGATGTGGGTGGCAAACGATAAGACCGACCGCCGCTTTACCTTTAGTGATATGAAAAAGTATTCGGCAAAGACTGCAAACTACTTTGAGTCATTGGGCATCAAAAAGGGCGATACCGTAATGCTTGTTTTAAAAAGACATTATCAGTTCTGGTTTTCAATGCTGGCACTTCATAAAATCGGGGCAATCGCAATCCCTGCAACCAACCAGCTTGTAGAACATGACTTTGATTATAGATTTAAGGCGGCAAAGGTAAAGGCAATTGTTTGTACTGCCGATGGTGAAGTTTCAAATGAAGTAGAAAAGGCGGCCAAGAATTATCCAGGTATGATAAAGATTTTAGTCGGCGGTAAAAAAGACGGATGGTGCGATTTTAACGTTGAAATGGAGCGTTTTAGCACACATTACTTCCGTGCCGAAAATACGCCTTGCGGAAATGACCCAATGTTAATGCTATTTACATCAGGTACAACAGGATATCCGAGAATCGCAACTCATTCATATAAGTATGCTTTGGGTCATTACCCAACAGCAAAGCATTGGCATAATGTAAACCCTGACGGACTTCACTTCACAATTTCCGATACAGGCTGGGGTAAAGCTTTATGGGGAAAACTCTATGGTCAATGGTTATGTGAGGCAGCACAATTTACCTATGATTTTGACCGTTTCCATTCAGAAGATATCTTGCCGATGTTTAAAAAGTATAATATCACTACCTTCTGTGCACCGCCTACAATGTACCGTTTCTTTATTAAAGAAGACTTATCAAAGTATGACCTATCTTCTATCGAATACGCAACAACAGCGGGTGAAGCTTTGAACCCTGAGGTATTTAATCAGTTTAAAAAGGCAACAGGACTTACTATCATGGAAGGTTTCGGTCAGACCGAAACTACACTATCTATCGCAAACTTTGTAGGGTCAACCCCGAAAATCGGTTCTATGGGAAGACCGTCACCACTTTATGATGTTGTAGTTTTAGACCCTGACGGAAACGAATGTAAGACAGGGGATGCAGGCGAAATCTGTATCCGTGTAAAGGATAATGCCCCATGCGGACTACTTATCGGATATTATCTTGACGATGAAAAGACCAATGAGGTATGGCACGACGGATTCTATCATACAGGCGACCAGGCTACA
>JAZULN010000029.1:0-20425 GCA_045603125.1 Clostridia bacterium
CAATACATATGTAGGACGTGGTATTGTAATTGGTAAGACCGAGGACGGCAAAAAGGCGGCAACTGCATATTTTATTATGGGCAGAAGTGAAAACAGCCGTAACAGAGTGTTTGTTGAAAAGGGCGAGGAGGTTATAATCTATCCATTTGATGAATCAAAGGTTGAAGACCCGTCTTTGATAATCTACTCACCCATCAAGGTTCACGAAAATAAGCTGATTGTGACAAACGGCGACCAAACCGATACAATTTATGATTTTGTGAAGGATGGAAAAAGCTTTGAAGAGGCTTTAGACACCCGTGAATTTGAACCGGACAAACCCAACTTCACTCCAAGAATCAGCGGTATGATTAATTTTTCAGATAAAGATTTTACATATAAAATGAGCATCCTAAAGAGTGGGGATGCTGAGGGTACAGTTTGTAACCGCTATACTTTTTCATATAAGCCGGTGGCGGGTCTTGGACACTTTATCCACACATATAACCACGATGGTAACCCAATCCCGACCTTTACAGGTGAGCCGGAGAGGGTTAAGATTCCAAACGACATCGACGAATTTTTAGAAAATATCTGGACAAACCTCAATGAAGATAACAAAATTTCTATTTATGTGAGATTTGTGGATTTAGAAACAGGAAAAATTGAGAATAGAATGATAAATAAAAATATTTAAAGAGGGTGAAAAAATGCAAGAATTTGAATTAAAATACGGCTGTAACCCGAACCAGTCACCTGCAAAGATTTATATGAAAGACGGAAGCGAGCTTCCAATCGAAATATTAAACGGAAGACCGGGCTACATTAACTTTTTAGATGCTCTAAACAGCTGGCAGCTTGTTAAGGAAATCAAGGAGAATACCGGCATGGCGGCGGCTACTTCTTTTAAGCACGTAAGCCCCACATCTGCGGCAGTAGGCATCAAGATGAGTGAAAAACTAAAGAAGGCGTGTTTTGTTGACGATATCGAAGGCCTCGATGAGTCACCATTGGCAACAGCTTACGCAAGAGCAAGAGGAACCGACAGAATGAGCTCATTTGGTGACTGGATTGCACTATCCGACGTTTGCGATGTTACCACTGCAAAGCTTATTGCAAGAGAGGTTTCGGATGGCGTTATCGCACCGGGCTATGAGCCGGAGGCGTTAGAGATTTTAAAGGGCAAGAGAAAAGGCGGATATAATATCGTAAAGATTTCGGAAGACTATGTCCCAAATCCTGTTGAAACCAAGGAAGTTTATGGTATAACCTTCTCTCAGGGAAGAAATAATTTTAAGATTGATAAAGACCTTTTAAATGACATTGTGACCGAAAACAAAAACTTGCCGGAAGATGCAAAAAGAGACTTAATAATTGCCCTAATAACTCTAAAATACACTCAATCAAATTCTGTATGCTTTGCAAAAGACGGGCAGGCAATCGGTGTTGGAGCCGGTCAGCAATCAAGAATCCACTGTACACGCTTAGCAGGCAATAAAGCTGATATCTGGCATCTTCGCCAGCACGATAAGGTTTTAAACCTTCCATTTTTGGATAGTGTAAAAAGACCTGACCGTGACAATACAATAGATATCTATATCTCAGACGATTATGAAGATGTTTTGGCAGATGGTGTTTGGGAAACTCTGTTCTCCGAAAAGCCTGAGCCGTTTACAAAAGAAGAAAAGAAGGCGTACTTATCAACAATTAAGGGCGTATCTTTGGGAAGTGACGCATTCTTCCCCTTTGGCGATAATATTGAGCGTGCTGCAAAGAGTGGCGTTTCATATATCGCAGAGCCGGGCGGCTCAATCAGAGACGACAATGTCATTGACGTATGCAATAAATACGGTATGGTTATGGCATTTACCAAGATGAGATTATTCCACCACTAATGCTAAATTCCCAAAATTTCCGTATCTTACTATTTTTTACAAGGGGCGGTACTTTCGTACAGCACCCTTGTTGCAAAACGGCAATCTACGAAAATTTAGGAAATTTCGGGATTTGACTGGTTTTAAAAAGGAGCGGTACTTTTAAAAGCACCCAACCGTTAAAACATCATTCTGTGAAATTTGGAAAGTCCCTTAAAAAATACGCTAAAAGAAAGGAAAAACTTATGAAGATAATGGTTGTAGGCGGTGGCGGAAGAGAGCACGCAATTATAGAAGCCCTCAAAAAAAGCCCGAAAGCCGAAAAAATATATGCACTGCCGGGTAACGGCGGAATAGCAAAAGACGCCGAATGTGTTGACATAAACGCAAAAGACATTGAGAAAATCACTCAATTTGCAAAGGAAAACCAAATCGATTTTGCCGTAGTAGCACCCGACGACCCATTAGTACTCGGTGCGGTAGATAGCCTAAATGCTATCGGAATCCCATGCTTTGGACCGAAAAAGGATGCGGCAATAATCGAGGGAAGTAAGGTATTTTCTAAAAACCTTATGAAAAAATACGGTATTCCAACAGCTCAATATGAGGTGTTTTCAAATGCTGAGGATGCCCTAAAATACTTGGAAACTGCCCCAATCCCGACTGTTATTAAAGCAGACGGTCTGGCACTCGGTAAGGGCGTTATAATTGCAACTACCCGTGATGAGGCTATGGCGGCAGTTCGTGAAATCATGGAAGATAAGATTTTTGGCGATAGCGGAAACAATGTCGTTATCGAAGAATTTTTAGAAGGGCCGGAAGTGTCGGTTCTAAGCTTTACTGATGGTGAGACCTTAATTCCTATGGTATCGTCTATGGACCATAAAAGAGCAGGTGATGGCGACACGGGATTAAACACCGGAGGTATGGGTACGATTGCACCAAATCCATATTACACAGAAGCTGTGGCAAAGGAATGTATGGAAAAAATCTTTATTCCAACCATGGAGGCTATGAATAAAGAGGGAAGAACCTTTGAAGGATGCCTCTATTTTGGCCTTATGCTTACCAAAGACGGCCCGAAGGTTATTGAATATAACTGCCGTTTTGGTGATCCTGAAACCCAGGTTGTATTGCCACTATTAGAGTCTGACCTATTAGAGATTATGATAGCAGTTTCTAAAAAGGAACTAAAAAATGTTGATGTTAAATTCTCAAAAGGTGCGGCGTGCTGCGTTGTTATGGCATCAAATGGATATCCAAAGTCATATGAGACAGGCTATAAAATCACTCTACCTAAGAACCGCGAAGGAATCTATGTTGCAGGTGCAAAGTTAAAGTGCAGAACCCTTGTAACATCGGGCGGAAGAGTTCTAGGTGTAACCGATAAGGGTGAAACCTTGAAAGATGCCATTGAAAAGGCATATAAAAAGGTTGACACCATTGATTTTGAGAATAAATATTTTAGACACGATATTGGCAAGAAAGCATTGGAGGTACTTTAATGGTTTTTAGAATTTATGTAGAAAAAAAGCCTGAGTTTGCTCACGAAGCAAATGGACTTTTTAATGATTTAGTGAAAATCCTTCAAATCAAGGGCTTAAAAAGTCTTCGGGTTATAAATAGATACGACGTTGAAAATATAGATAAAGACCTTTTCGACTATGCTAAAAATACAGTTTTTTCAGAGCCTCAGGTAGATACTACTGCCGACAAAATTGATTTTTCAGGAAAAACTGTGTTTGGTGTGGAATTTTTGCCCGGCCAATTCGACCAGAGAGCAAATTCTGCTGCAGAATGTATCCAAATTATATCAAAAGGCGAAAGACCCACAGTTAAAACTGCAAAAATCTATATCTTAGACGGAGATTTGGCGGCTGACGACATTTTAGCAATCAAGAAATACGTTATAAACCCGGTTGAGGCAAGAGAAGCAAGTTTAGAGGAGTTTGAAACCCTAAAAGCAAACTACGAAATTCCGGAAAGCGTTGCAACTTTAGACGGATTTATTGGGCTTTCAAAAGAAGAACTGGCAAAATTTATTGTTAACAATGGTCTTGCAATGGATTTAGATGATATAATGTTCTGTCAGGAATATTTCTTATCAGAAAAGCGTGACCCGACTATCACAGAAATCAAGATGATAGACACATACTGGTCGGACCACTGCCGTCATACTACATTCTTAACCACAATCGACAGTGTTAAGTTTGAGGACAAGCTTTTACAGGATACCTATGATGACTATATAAAAACAAGAGCGGATTTAAACCGTACAAAGCCTATAAATCTTATGGATATCGCAACCTTGGCGGTGAAATATCTTAAAAAGGAAGGAAAGCTTGACCGCCTTGACGAGTCGGAAGAAATCAATGCTTGTACTGTAAAGATTGATGTTAAGGTGGGCGATAAGACCGAAAAATGGCTACTTTTATTTAAAAATGAAACTCATAATCACCCGACAGAAATCGAGCCTTTCGGTGGTGCGGCAACCTGTATCGGCGGTGCTATTCGTGACCCGTTGTCGGGAAGAAGTTATGTATATGCGGCAATGCGTGTTACAGGGGCTGCAGACCCCTTAAAGCCGGTATCAGAAACAATGGAGGGAAAACTTCCGCAGAGAAAACTTGTAACAACTGCGGCGAATGGTTATAGTTCATACGGTAACCAAATCGGCTTGGCAACAGGTCAGGTAGACGAAATCTACCACGACGGGTATGTTGCAAAGAGAATGGAAATCGGTGCGGTAATTGCGGCGGCACCGGAAGAAAATGTTCGCCGTGAGCGTCCGGAAGATGGGGATATTGTAATTCTTCTTGGCGGAAAAACCGGCCGTGACGGTTGCGGTGGTGCGACAGGTTCGTCTAAGTCACACAACTTGCAGTCACTGGAGAGTTGCGGTGCCGAGGTACAAAAGGGTAACGCACCTGAGGAAAGAAAACTTCAAAGACTTTTCAGAAACCCTGAAGCGTCAAGACTTATAAAGAGATGTAATGACTTTGGTGCAGGTGGTGTGTCGGTTGCTATCGGTGAACTTGCCGACGGTATCGAAATCGACTTAAACGCTGTACCAAAGAAATATGAAGGCTTAGACGGTACAGAACTTGCAATTTCAGAATCACAAGAGAGAATGGCGGATGTTGTTGAGGCAAAGGATGTAGCTAGATTTCGTGAACTTGCCGAGATGGAAAACCTTGAGGCTACAGTTGTTGCGGTTGTTAAAGACCACCCATACCTTGTTATGAACTGGAACGGCAAGAATATTGTAAATATTTCAAGAGAATTCCTAAACTCAAACGGTGCTCAAAAGCATATAGATGTTGAATGTAAAAAAGCCGAAAGCTATGATAAGGCGGTAGGTAGCGACTTTACATCAGAGTTTAAAGCAGTAGCGGGTGACCTTAACGTATGTTCTAAAAGGGGATTATCTGAGCGATTTGACTCCACAATCGGTGCCGGAACTGTATTGATGCCATTTGGCGGAAAATTCCAGAGAACTCCTATTCAGGCAATGGCAAATAAGGTTTCGGTTGAAGAGGCACACACAAGCACATGTTCTGTAATGTCATGGGGATATAACCCATTTATCACAGAAAAGAGCCCATATCACGGGGCATACCTTGCGGTTATTGAGTCGGTTTCAAAGCTGATCGCAACAGGTGCAGACTTCTCGGAAGTATATTTAACATTCCAGGAATACTTTGAAAAACCAATGAAGGATCCAAAGCGTTGGGGTAAGCCTCTTGCGGCAATCCTTGGTGCGTTCAGAGCTCAAAAAGAGCTTGGAATCGGTTCAATCGGCGGTAAGGACTCAATGAGCGGTTCATTTGAAAATATCGATGTTCCGCCAACACTTGTGTCTTTTGCGGTAACAGTTGACGATGTTTCGAACATCACTTCCCCTGAATTTAAATCATCAGGCAATAAAGTGGCATTTATAAAGCCTGAATATGACGAAAACGGCTTGCCTGTAACCAAATCTTTATTGGATATATTCGGCAAGGTGTCGGAAATGGTAAGAAGGGGAGTTGCGAAGGCTATCTATACCCCGACATACGGCGGTATAGCAGAAGCAATCCTTAAAATGTCAATCGGAAACGAAATCGGCTTTAAATTTGCTGACGAAATTACAATGGAAGAAATCTTTGGCTATAACTATGGTGCATTTATCGTGGAGCTATCAGACGATACTGAAATTGGTAAGACTCTTGGTTACACAACCGATAAAAAGGCGATTTCCTATAAGGGCGAAACATTAGATCTGAAAGAACTTTTGGAAATTTACGAACAAAAGCTTGAAAAGATTTACCCATGCAATGTCACAGACGATGAAAAAGCAGTTGAAAACATCGCATTTATCGGTGAAAATACCAAAGCACCTGCAATAAAGGTTGCACGCCCACGTGTATTGATTCCGGTATTCCCGGGCACTAACTGTGAGTATGATACCAAGAAGGTATTTTTGGATGCAGGGGCCGATGCGGAAGTTTTTGTTATAAACAATATGTCATCAAAGGGCATTGCTGAATCTGTTAAGAAGTTTGCAGAAAAGATTGAAAAATCCCAGATTATCTTTATTCCGGGCGGTTTCTCGGGCGGTGACGAACCTGACGGTTCGGGTAAATTTATTACAGCCTTTTTCAGAAATGCTGAGATAAAAGATGCCGTAACCAATCTTTTAGAGAATAAAGACGGTTTGATGGGCGGTATTTGTAACGGATTCCAGGCACTTGTAAAGTTAGGTCTTGTTCCATACGGAAAGATTATGGATGCCTCGGAAGATTCACCGACCCTTACCTTTAACACCATCGCAAGACACCAGTCGAAATTGGTAAGAACAAAGGTATGCTCAAATAATTCTCCGTGGCTTTCAGAAACCAATGTTGGGGACACCTATACCGTTGCAATTTCGCATGGTGAAGGTAGATTCATTGCTGATGATAAGACCTTGGCAGAGCTCATCAAAAACGGTCAGGTTATGACTCAGTACGTTGATTTTGACGGTAATGCCACAATGGATATTAACCATAATCCAAACGGGTCATACCTTGCAATCGAAGGAATTTTATCGCCTGACGGAAGAGTCTTTGGTAAGATGGGTCACTCTGAAAGAATCGGCAAAGGCCTTTATAAAAACGTTGACGGAAACTTTGATATGGGACTGTTCCGTTCAGCTGTTAAATACTTTAAGTAAAAAGGATGTTAAAAATTCCACTAAAAGCAGAAAGTGTAGCCAAAGGCTACACTTTCTTTTGAAAAAAAGGAAAAGTTATGGAAAATAAATTTAAATATTCCCTTGATAATAAAAGATACCACACATGGAACTATTACCTTCGAAAAAAGTTCGGCGGTAAGGTGTTTAAGGTGTCTTTAAATGGCGGATTTACCTGCCCGAATATTGACGGGACCCGTGGGTGCGGTGGGTGTACCTATTGCTCGTCTTTGGGTAGCGGTGATTTTGCGGGAGACCCTAAAATGGATATTATCGGGCAGTTTCATGAGGTGAAGAAAAGCCTTCATAAAAAATGGCCCGAGGCTAAATATATTGCATATTTTCAAGCTAACACCAATACCTATGATACGGTGGAAAACCTAAAAAAACGATTTGAGCCGGTTTTAGCCGAGGAGAATGTGGTGGGGCTTAGCATTGCAACCCGAGCCGATTGCCTGCCCGACGATGTAGTAGAGTATCTTGCTGATTTAAATGATCGAACAAGCTTAATTGTGGAGTTGGGGCTACAATCGATTTTTGATAAAACGGGTGAACGCATTAACCGATGCCATACCTATGACGAATTTTTGGTAGGGTATCAAAAGCTAAAGGCTAAGGGGATTGATGTTTGCGTTCACTTAATTATAGGTCTTCCCGGGGAAACTCCTGAGATGATGGTAGAGAGTGCAAAAACTGTAGCAGCTTTAAAACCGCATAGCATTAAGCTTCATCTTTTGCATGTTTTAAAGGACACAGCTATTGAAAAAGAATATTTAGCCGGTGAATTTGATGTTTTATCAAGGGATGAATATGTTAAAATAATTGTAGATATTTTAGAGATTTTACCTGAAGATATAGTTTTACAACGTCTTACCGGCGACGGTGGAAAAGAGTCTTTGGTAGCACCCCTTTGGAGTCTTAAAAAGTTTGTGGTGTTAAATGAAATTGATAAGGAAATGGTAAGAAGAAATTGCTATCAGGGTGATAAAAAAATATCTTGTTAAATTTATCGTTTTATGGTATAATTTAAATAGATAATTTTTTTGGTGAGAAAGGGTGGATTTTATGGCTAAAATTGTTCCTGAACAACACATTGAAAGACCGTATCTGGAGGATTTAAAAGAGCTGATTGAATATGTTGGCAAAGACTATAATGATAAGCCGTCTATTCGTTTTTCTGTTGATGACGAGATAAAGACTATCACATTTGCCGATTTAAGAGACGATGTTGAAGCGTTAGAAGGATACCTATTTAAAAATTCCATTAAAGATGGAATGAGAGTAGCACTTCTGGGTGAAAACAGCTATGAGTGGATTGTAGGCTATTTTGCTACAGTAAACTGCGGAAATGTTGTAGTTCCAATCGATAAAGAACTAAAGACAAATGAAATTGCAAACCTCTTAAACGACAGTGAAACTACAATTTTATTCTACTCAAAGGCGAAGGAAAAGGTGGCGGAAGAATTGAAAACCCTTTGTCCTACTACCGGAAAGTTTGTGCGCTTTGACGAGTTCTCGGAGGTTTTAGCAGAGGGAAAAGAATACCTAAAAACCGATGATTCGGCTTTAAAAGTAGAGATAGACCGTGAAAAGATGTGTGCTATAATCTATACATCGGGTACGACAGGCGACCCGAAGGGTGTAATGCTGTCTCACAAGAATTTAGCCGCATGTGCATACCATGCAATGTCTTGTATGATAATTCCTGAGGGTACGGTTGCAATATTGCCACTAAACCACACCTTTGGTTTTATGGCAAGTGTTTTATGCCAGATATGGATGGGTTATCCTATATTTATAAATAACAGCTTAAAGACCATTATGAAGGATATTCAGGCTGCAAAACCGGGACATATCTCTATGGTACCGCTATTTGTTGAAAACTTTTATAAAAACATTTGGAAGGCAGTAGAAAAGCAAGGAAAGACCAAGGCCCTAAAGGCTTTAATTAAGACCTCAAACGCACTTCGTGCCGTTGGAATCGACATGAGAAAGAAGTTCTTTAAATCGATTATAGATAATTTCGGCGGAAACCTTGAGATGATTATTTCGGGCGGTGCACCGATTGCGGATAAGTATATGAAGGGCTTTGACGATTTGGGTGTTACAATAATCAACGGCTATGGTATAACCGAGTGCTCACCTATTGTTGCCTTAAACAGAAACAATAACATTAAGTGGGGAACGGTTGGTAATGTTGTGCCGAATATGAAGGTTAAGATTGAAAACCCCGACGAAGACGGTGAAGGTGAAATCTGGGTAAAGGGTGATATTGTAATGCTTGGTTACTATAAAAAGCCGGAAGAAACCGCAAAGGTTATGAAGGATGGCTGGTTCAATACCGGCGATATCGGTAAACTCGAAGACGGATTTTTGTCAATTACCGGAAGAAAAAAGAACTTGATAATTTTAGATAACGGAAAGAACGTATATCCTGAGGAACTGGAAACGCTTATTTCCTATATCGAAAATGTAACCGAAGTTGTGGTATATCAGGAAGATGCTATGATTGTTGCTGAAATCTACACGGCAGTTGAAGAAAATGTAGACGAAGTCAAGGCAAAAATTAAACAGGATGTACTTGAATTAAATAAGACTTTAGCAGGATATAAGCAGATTAAAAAGATTAAGTTCAGAAATGTGGAATTTGAAAAGACCACAACTAAGAAAATTAAGAGAAGCACTATAAAATAAGGAATTTTAAGGGATAAAATTTAATATACATATCCTAAAAGGGGTGTGTTATATGAATTATTTGTTCCCGATACTGATGTTAGTATCTATAGTATGCAGTATTTTTACCGGACGGGTGGCAGAGACAACCTCTGCCGCCTTTTTGGGTGCAGAAAATGCCGTCAAAGCGTTAATCACAATGTCCGGCATTTTTTGTTTTTGGACGGGTATTTTAAAAATCTCCGAAAAAAGTGGATTATCAAAGGTTATTTCAAAACTAATAAAACCAATTCTTCGCCGCATCTTTCCAAGACTCGACCCGGAGGGTGGGGCATTTTCAGCTATTACCATGAATGTTTTAGCAAACCTTATGGGAATGGGAAACGCTGCCACTCCTGCCGGAATTGAGGCGATGGAGAGGCTGGATGCTTTAAACGGACATTCCCTATACCCAAGCCGCGAGATGTGTTATTTTGTGGTAATGAACACCGCCTCAATCCAACTGATTCCCACCACTATTATGGCACTTCGGGGGTCGGTAGGCTCTGAAAATCCTGCCGCCGTTATGGTGCCTATTTGGATAACCTCGACTGTTGCCCTTCTTGCAGCAATGCTTTTTATGAAGATAACAAATCGGTGGGGGAAAATCGAATGAGCTATATTGTGCCGGTATTTATTGCCTTGGTGGTTGGGTATGGGCTTTTTCACAACACATCAGTTTATGAAAACTTCGGGGAAGGTGCAAAAGACGGAGTCAAGACTCTTTTTAATATTTTTCCGTCCCTTTTGGCGGTTATGGTAACTGTTTCCATGCTTCGAACCTCTGGTGCATTAGAACTTTTGCTTGGTTTTTTGTCGCCCTTGTTGAAGGCTCTAGGTATTGAAGAGGATGTGATGCTTTTGGGCCTCATTCGCCCTCTTTCGGGAAGTGGTGCGTTGGGAATTTTGGGAGACACGCTAAAGACACACGGTGCCGATAGCTTTCAAGGGGTGGTGGCATCGGTTATAATGGGGTCTACCGAAACCACATTTTATACCCTCATGGTATATTTTTCAAAAACCAAGGTAAAATATGTAAAAAAGGTGATTCCTGCCGCCATTTTTGGGGATATTGTGGGATTTATGGTAAGTATTTTGGTGTGTAGGATGTTTTTTTGATAAATTTTCAACAAATTATCATAAATTACTTGAAAAATAATCCAATTTAGGATAAAATATAGATTAGGTGTAATGTGAATTATACAGAAAATAAACTAATTTTAAGAGGTGTTTTAAATGTTAAACAAAAAAAGCGTTGAGGACATTCAGGTTAAGGGCAAAAAAGTTCTTGTAAGATGTGACTTTAATGTTCCATTAGATGACGAAAGAAACATTACAGACGAAACCCGTATTGACGGGGCATTGCCTACAATCAAATATCTTATCGAAAACGGTGCTAAGGTTATTCTATGCTCACACATGGGTAAGCCCAAGGGCGAACCAAAGCCGGAATTATCACTTGCTCCGGTTGCAAAGGCTTTATCTGAAAAATTAGGTAAAGAAGTAGTTTTCGCAGCAGACGATAACGTAGTTGGCGAAAACGCTAAAAAGGCAGTTTCAGAGATGGCTGAAGGTGATGTAGTGTTACTTGAAAACACACGTTACAGAAAAGAAGAAACAAAGAACGAAGATAATTTCAGCGAAGAACTCGCATCATTAGCAGATGTATTCGTAAACGATGCTTTCGGTACAGCTCACAGAGCTCACTGCTCAAACGTTGGTGTTACAAAGTATTTAGATACTGCAGCTTGCGGTTACTTAATCCAGAAAGAAATTGAATTCTTAGGAAACGCTGTAAATAATCCTGTAAGACCATGCGTTGCTATCCTTGGCGGTTCTAAGGTATCATCAAAGATTTCAGTTATCAACAATCTTTTGGAAAAGGTTGATACATTGATTATCGGCGGCGGTATGGCATATACATTCATTAAGGCTTTGGGCGGCGAAGTTGGTAACTCACTTTTGGAAGAGGATTACTTAGATTACGCAAAAGAAATGATGGAAAAGGCAAAGGCTAAGGGCGTAAAACTCTTAATCCCTGTTGATACTGTTGTTGGTAAGGATTTTTCTAACGACACAGAATCAAAGACAGTTGCTCAAGGTAAGATTGAAGCAGGCTGGGAAGGTCTTGATATCGGCGAAGAAACAATTAAGCTGTATGTAGATGCAATAAAAGATGCAAAGACAGTAGTATGGAACGGACCTATGGGCGTATTTGAATTCTCAAACTTTGCTAAAGGTACAAATGCAATCGCAGAAGCGTTGGCAGAAATTGATGCAACAACTATCATCGGCGGCGGCGACAGTGTTGCGGCTGTAAACCAAGCAGGTCTTGGCGATAAGATGAGCCACATCTCAACAGGCGGCGGTGCATCCCTTGAATTCTTAGAAGGTAAGGATTTACCGGGTATTGTTGCACTAAACGATAAATAATGGAGACAAAAATGAAGACAATATTATTTCAAGGTGATTCTATAACCGACGCTCGCCGTTCGAGGGACGACGATTTATATTTGGGTCATGGCTATGCCACATTGGTAAGGGGCGAAATCGGGCTTGATTATCCGAATCAGTATAATTTCTTGAATCGTGGTGTTTCAGGTGACAGAATTGTTGACCTTTACGCAAGAATCAAATATGACCTGATTAATCTAAAACCGGATGTATTGAGTATCTTAATTGGTATCAATGATGTGTGGCATGAGATTAACTTCCAAAACGGTGTAGAGGCGGAAAAGTTCTTTAAGATTTACGATATGTTAATCGAAGAAATAAAGGAAGCATTGCCAGATATTAAAATTATGCTTTTGGAACCATTCGTTTTAAAGGCAAAGGCAACCGAGGCAGCATGGGATACATTTAAGAGTGAAACCGAAAAGCGTGCCGAGAAGGTTCGTGAACTTTCCGAGAAACATAATTTGGTGTTTGTGCCTTTGCAGGAAAAGTTTGATGAGGCGGCAAAGAAAGCACCTAACGACTATTGGTTATACGATGGCGTTCATCCGACTTCCTGCGGACACGAAATAATCAAAAGAGAATGGGTAAAAGCGTTTAAAAGTTTATAATTAAGGAGAAAATAAAATGGGAAAATACATTATTGCAGGTAACTGGAAAATGAACAAGTTACCATCAGAAACTTATGATTTTATTAAGGAAGTTGCAAAGGCAACTGAAGGTGCTACATGCGAAGTTGTATGCTGCACACCTTACGTTTGCTTAACAGAGGCAGTAAAGGCAGCAGAAGGCACACACGTAAAAATCGGTGCTGAAAACCTTCACTTTGAAGATAAGGGTGCATTTACCGGTGAAGTTAGTGCAGATATGCTAAAGGATATCGGTGTTGAATATGTTATAATTGGTCACTCAGAAAGAAGACAATACTTCGCAGAAACCGATGAAACTGTAAATAAGAAGACCATTAAGGCTTTGGAAAAGGGTCTTATTCCGATTGTATGCGTTGGTGAGAGCTTAGAAGAAAGAGAAGCCGGCATTACAATGGACTTAATTGCAATCCAAATCAAGAAGGCGTTTGCAAACATTTCTGCAGAAGACGCTAAGAAGGTTGTAATTGCTTATGAGCCAATCTGGGCAATCGGTACAGGCAAGACTGCAACTGCAGAACAAGCAGAAGAAGTATGTAAGGGAATAAGAGAAATCATTGCAGGTCTTTATTGCCCTAACTGTGCTAAGGAATTTACTATCCAATACGGCGGTAGTATGAACGACCAGAATGCGGCTGAACTTTTAGCAAAAGAAAACATTGACGGTGGTCTTATCGGCGGTGCATCATTGGTTAGCGAAAAGTTTGCTCCAATCGTTAGAGCTGCAAAATAATTTTAAAATCTATGAAAAAGGGCGAGAAGTCGCCCTTTTAATATGAACGGAGGATAAGTATGAAAAAAAGTCCAATAGCACTTATTATATTAGACGGATATGGCTTAAATGACAATGTTATGGGAAACGCCATAAAAGCTGCAAAGCAACCAAACTTAGACAGCTATTTTGCTGATTATCCAAACACTATTTTATACGCAAGTGGTATGAGTGTGGGTCTTCCCGACGGTCAGATGGGTAACTCTGAAGTGGGACACACAAACATCGGTGCCGGAAGAGTAGTTTATCAGGAACTTACAAGAATTACAAAGTCTATCGGGGACGGAGATTTCTTTGAAAATGAAACCCTAAAGGCTGCTTGTGAAAACTGTAAGAAGAATAATTCTGCCCTTCATTTGGTGGGACTTTTATCTGATGGTGGTGTTCATAGTCATAACGAGCATTTATATGGACTTATAGAGATGGCAAAGAGAAACGGATTGGAAAAGGTTTATATCCATTGCATCATGGACGGTCGTGACGTGTCCCCGACATCAGGTGTTGGCTTCATTGAAGACTTGCAAAAAGAACTCGAAAAAATAGGGACAGGTAAAATTGCGACCGTTATGGGCAGATATTATGCTATGGACCGTGACAACAACTGGAACAGAGTCAAGAAAGCATACGATGCCATGGTTTTAGGTGAAGGTGTTAAAACTTCAGACCCTATAGAATCGGTTAAGAAGTCATATGAAACTAAGGATGAAAACGATAGTCTTTTAACAGACGAATTTATTGTCCCTATGGTAGTAGAGGGCGGCGAAAAAGTATCTAAAAATGATTCGGTTATTTGCTTTAACTTTAGACCCGACCGTGCAAGAGAAATCACAAGATCATTGGTTGACCCTGAGTTTAAAGGTTTCGACCGTGAACTTTTACCTCTTTACTATGTATGCATGACCCAGTATGATGCAAGTATGCCAAATGTCCATGTTGCGTTTAAGCCGCAGACATTGAAGAACACTTTTGGCGAATATATTGCATCAAAGGGCTTAAAGCAACTTAGAATTGCAGAAACCGAAAAGTATGCTCACGTTACCTTCTTTTTTAACGGCGGCGTTGAGGCAGTATATGAAGGCGAAGACAGAAAACTAATTGCATCTCCTAAGGTTGCAACCTACGATATGCAGCCTGAGATGAGTGCATATCTTGTAGCAGATGCTTGTGTAGAATTAATAAACGAGGACAAGTATGACGCAATTATCCTAAACTTTGCAAATTGCGATATGGTTGGTCATACCGGTGTGTTTGAGGCGGCAAGAAAGGCTGTTGAGGCGGTTGATGAATGCCTTGGTAAGGTTGTAAAAGCATTGCAGGATAGGGACGCAAAAATCCTTATTACAGCCGACCATGGCAATGCAGACTGCTTAATCGACCCCGAAACTGAAGGTGTATTTACTGCACATACAACAAACCCAGTACCACTAATTGTTATGGGTGCCGGGGACATAAAACTTGAAAAGGGTAAGATTGCGGATTTAGCACCGACAATGCTTGATTTGATGGGACTGTCAAAACCTGAGGAAATGACAGGAAATAGTTTGATAGTAAAGTAAATAAAGATAAAAAAATGAGTTGTCAAAAGACAACTCATTTTTTTATCTTCTTTTATTGTTTTGATTTTTATGAATGTAGTTAAGGTTCTTTCGCCTTTCACGGCGTTTTCTCATTTTTCTGCGTTTTGCAGATACTACTAAGTATCCGAAAATGAGCAGTACCAGTAGTATAATAGGTATTATTATAAGGACTTTTTTTAGTATATGCTCTACCCAATTTAGTTCAACGTTATTTAACGCAATTAGTGGTAGAGTTCCTAAAACCTCGCCGTCTAAGCTATATGTAACCTCACCTAAAACTGTTCCCTTTTTGATTGGTGCATACACCTTTTGGTCGGTTAATTTAACCGTTCTTTTTATGTCCCCATCCTTTACAGCTATGGGTAGTAACACTCCCAATGAGTCTTTTGCAACCAGCGAGGCGGTGATGTTATCTTTTGCCTCTTTTACGTCTATGGTGGCAATAACATTTAAGTCGTCGGGAGATGGGATTTCTCTATAGGCAAAATTCTTAAAACCCCATTCAAAAAGTGCCTTTGAATCGGTGGTGGAATATGCACCGTCTCCTAAACCGTCGTTTTTACATTTCATCACAACCGCAAAAAGAGTTGTGCCGTTTTCTTCTGCTGCCGATACAAGACAGTTTCCTGCCTCCTCGGTTGAGCCGGTTTTCACACCGATACAGTTTTTGTATAGATGTTTTTGGGTTTTGTTGCCCGAGATAAACATATTTGTGTTTGATAAATATCTTGTTTCTTTGTATTTGTTGGTTGGCGGGATTTCGTATCTTGCTGTCTTTACAATTTCTCTGAAAAGCTCATTTTTCATGGCGTAAATTGTAACTTTTGCAAGGTCATTTACGGTGGTGTAGTGATTATCGTCGTGAAAGCCGTGAGCGTTTTCAAAGTTTGAGTTTGTCATGCCAAGCTCTTTTGCTTTTTCGTTCATAAGAGTGGAGAAATCATCAAGACTTCCCGATATATGTACACCCAAAACGTTTGCCGCGTCATTTGCCGAGTGGACTAAAAGCCCGTATAAAAGGTCTTTTACAGTCAACTCTTCACCCACTAAAATTCCCATATTTGAGTGATTAGAACCGATTGGCTCGATTGCTTCTCTTGATGCTGTAACCGTATCTGAAAGGTTACACTTTTCGATGGCAATGATTGCGGTTAAAATCTTTGTGGTAGATGCAGGGTATACCTTTTCATCACCGTTTTTTGATGCTAAAACCTTTCCCGTTTCAAGGTCTGCTAACATATAGTAGTCGGTGTGGAGTTCGGGAAATGGGTTTTCTTCTTTATCTGAATCTTCTTTGTCTGAATCTTTTTTATTTACAACTGTCTCGGTTTTTTCGTTTTCTTTTTTGTCGGATTCCTTTTCCGCAAAAGAACCGGGTACTAAAGAGAACGATAAAATCAAAGCCAGAATCAATGAGCAAATGGATTTTTTGTTCATAATTTACCTCCAAAAAACAACTATCTATTTTATTATACAAAAAAAACCGAAAAAAAGCAATAAAAATTAAAAAAACTATGGAAAATTTATATCCCCTTATGTTATAATACCAATATGGATGTGTCATTTTGTAAGACATATAAATTTGAGGTAGATTTTAGTGAAAAAGATTATATTATACATTTTGGTTTTTATAGCCTCACTCTATTGCGGGATATATTTATACGAAAAGCCTGAAGGTGAGGGCGTTTTTGAAAAATACATCTATGAAAACCCTCAAAAGGTGACTTTAGACTATAAAGAAAAAGCACCTATGCCGGAGGAGGGGTATATAAACATTAACACCGCAACCATCTACGAGCTGACCGCCCTTCCCGATATCGGGCCGAAAATGGCAGAGCGAATTGTAAGTTTTCGTGAAAGTTTGGGCGTGTTTGAGGTAAAAGAAGACATCTTGCGAGTTGACGGCATTGGTGAGAAAACTTTTGAAAAGATTAAAGATAAGATTATATTAGAATAATTTAGAAAAGGTGAGGAAGAAAATGAAAATTTTGGTTGTTGACGATGAAAAATTGCTGGTAAAAGGAATTAAATATAACTTGGAGCAGGAGGGTTATGAGGTTGTGACTGCTTTTGATGGGGAGGAAGCTGTAAGACTTTCCCACGACGAGAGCATAGATTTAATTTTACTTGACCTGATGCTACCTAAAATGGACGGATTGACGGTTTGCAGAACTATCAGGGCATATTCTGATATCCCGATAATAATGCTTACCGCAAAGAGCGAGGATATAGATAAAATTTTAGGTCTTGAGTACGGGGCTGATGACTATATCACAAAGCCCTTTAACATAAGGGAGGTAACCTCCAGAATTAAGGCGATTTTAAGAAGAACAAAGCCGGCTGGCAATAAGACGCAAGTAAAGGATATCCTTGTTTCCGGCGACATTACCTTAGACTATAATTTCAGAAGAACCACAATAAAAGGAAAGATTATTGAACTGACGGGCAAGGAATTTGATTTATTGGAACTATTTTTGAAAAATCCGGGAAAGGTTTATACTAGAGAAAATCTTTTGGATATTGCATGGGGGTTTGACTATCCGGGAGATGCAAGAACGGTTGATGTTCATATAAGAAGACTTCGTGAAAAGATTGAAGAAAATCCTGCTCAGCCGGATTATATAAAAACTAAGTGGGGAGTGGGTTACTATTATAAGAAAGATTAAGGAAATATTTTCCTCCATGCGTTGGGGCATGATGGCAACTTATTTTGTTATCATCATGGTAACCCTGAGCCTTATGAGTATATATATCCTAGGCGTTTTGGAGGAAAGACTTTTTGAAAATGAAAGGGTTCAGATGTTTTCTAAGGCAAATATCTTAGCAGATACCATAAAGCCCTATATAGAAAACGAAACACCAAGCCTTGCAAATGACGAGGTGGAAAGCCTTCTCACGGGTACGAATATCCGTGCCATTGTTGTAAATAGCGGCTATCGGGTAATATACGACAGTAATGAGGAATTGGTGGATAAAATCTATGTAAGAGATATAATATCAACTGCGGCTTTAGGTGAGCAAGCCTACGCTATAACCGAAAGTGAGCAGGGAAACAGCATGCTGAGCGTATCTGTACCCATTAAGATTTCAGGAAACTCAACCGGCGTTATATACTTAATTGAAACGGTTGATGATATTGATAAGATTATATCTTTTATTACGGTAAATCTGTTGATTGTTTCGGCACTTATCAGTATTTTGGTTGGGATGCTGAGTCTTGGGATGTCTTTTATCTTAACATCTCCAATTGACGAATTTATTGCTGTTGCAAAGGAGATTTCCAAGGGAAATTTTGATAAAAAGATTAAGGTAAAAGGTCATAATGAGTTTGCACAGATGGCGGAAACCCTGAACTTTATGACAAGTGAACTTGCCGACCTGGAGGAAAAACGAAAGAAGTTCGTGTCTGATGTTTCCCATGAGCTGAAGACTCCGCTTGCGACAATAAAACTAATATGTGATAGCATTGTTTCGACGCCTGACCCTGATGCGGGAATGTTAAGGGAGTTTTTGGGAGATTTGAGTAATGAGGTTGATAGATTAACCCGAATTGTAGAAAGACTTTTAGCACTTACAAAGCTTGAGTCAAGCATAACCTCTGCAAAACTTGTGCCTGTGGATATGGCGGCTATGGTTCACTCAATCGTAAGAAACCTGACTCCTAAGGCAAATGAAAAGGGGATAGTTATCTATTCTGATTTCTCGGCAGAGATTTACGAAGAAATTATGCTTGACCACGATAAAATCTGGGAGGCAATATATAATATTATAGATAACGCCATAAAATATTCGCCGATTAACGGATTTGTAAAGGTGGATTTAGTCCGTGACGGGAAGTTGGCGGTGGTAAAGGTAGAGGATAACGGCCCCGGAATCCCTGAATCGGAAAAGGACAGAATCTTTGAACGTTTCTATCGCCTTGACGATTCGCGTGCAAGAGATACGGGCGGAACGGGTCTTGGTCTTGCCATAGCCAAGGAAGCAGTGGCACTCCATGGCGGAACTATCGAGGTTTCAAGCGAGGGCGAGATGGGAAGTATATTCTCAATCAGTATCCCGATTATTACGGCTACTGAAGAAAATTAGTCTTATTTCAGGACGGAAGGAATTTTTAGATATGAATAAAAAGGTAATACTTGCCATATTGTCGGTGGTGATAATTTTGGTCGCCTCGGGGATTGGCATATATACGGGATTTCGGAAAAGTAATTCTGAAAAGGTTTTGAAAATTTATTTTCTGAATAAAACTTCTACTGATATTGTGACAGAGGAGAGGGCAGTAGAAGGTGAGGGTGATAAGCTTTTAGATGCACTAATTGAAGAAATTTTAAAAGGTCCGGATTCGGGGAAAAATAAGCCGGTTGTTGGGAAAAATACAACGGTTATCTCAAAGAAGAAGACCGATACTTACCTTACAATCGACTTTTCAAAAGAGTTTTTGAGAGAATCCCCGACCGAGAATATGCTATCTGTCTATGCAATAGCCCGGACACTTTGTCAGGTTGAGAAGGTGACCGATGTTATGGTGACGGTTGAGGGCGAGCCAGTAAAAACCCCCGACGGTGCAACTATTGGATATTTGAAAAATAACGATATAAACCTTGAAAATGACACCTTCACTAACGACTCAAAACATATCACCTTGTATTTTGCGAAAAAAGACGGCTCGGGTCTTGCAAAAGAGGTAAGAACAATTAAGATTACCGACACAAAGCCAATAGAGTGGTATGTGGTGGCGGAGCTTATTAAAGGACCGGTGAATAAGGACCTCGCAGCGACTTTATCTCAGGATACCGAGCTTATGGCGGTTGAAACTGCAAAATCCACCTGCCATATAACTTTTAAAAACTTCATCGAGAAGAATATGTCCAAGCCGGATAGTTTTGAGAGTGAGTTGGCGGTTTATTCGGTTGTAAACAGCTTACTTGAGCTTGAGGACATCGGGTCGGTAAGATTCCTCTTTGACGGAAAGACCGCCGAGATGGTGGGCAAATTCAACTTCGCCGAGGATTTTAAAAAGAATAGTGAGATTATAAAGTAAAAAAAGCAGGGCGAAGGTGAAGTAGTCAATACTTTGTAGACACAAAAAAAGAATATTTTAAGCTGCCTGTTCAAGTCTGTATTGAACAGGCGGTTTTCTTTTTAGTTTACGCATTGGTTTTATGTAATTGAAGTAATACACGGTTTCATCAATGACC
>JAZULN010000030.1:0-53086 GCA_045603125.1 Clostridia bacterium
GTTCCGGTAAAAGCCCCGGGCTTTGGCGACAGAAGAAAGGCAATGCTTGAAGATATCGCAATTTTGACCGGCGGTCAGGTGATTTCATCAGATCTCGGACTTGAATTAAAGGATACTCAGGTTAGCCAGCTTGGTCGTGCAAGACAGGTTAAGATCCAAAAGGAAAACACAATTATTGTTGACGGTGCAGGCGACACAGAGGCTATAAAGGCAAGAGTTGCTCAAATCAAGAACGAAATGGAAATCACAAATTCCGAGTTCGATAAGGAAAAACTTCAGGAAAGACTTGCAAAGTTGGCAGGCGGTGTTGCAGTTATCAAGGTTGGTGCGGCAACAGAAACTGAAATGAAGGAAGTAAAATTAAGAATTGAAGACGCTTTGGCTGCAACTAAGGCTGCAGTTGAAGAAGGTATCGTTGCCGGCGGCGGAACAAGTTATATTAATATCATCCCTGAGGTTGAAAAACTTTTGGATGATGCATCAGGCGACGAAAAGACAGGTATTCAAATTGTATTAAGAGCTTTGGAAGAACCTGTTAAGCAAATTGCAAAGAACGCAGGATTGGAAGGTTCTGTAATAGTTGATAAGGTTAAGTCGCAAGATGCAGGTGTTGGTTATAACGCATTGACAGAAGAATATGTTGATATGTTATCTGCCGGAATCGTTGACCCGGTTAAGGTTACAAGAAGTGCACTTCAAAATGCTGCATCTGTAGCGGCAATGGTACTTACCACAGAAAGCCTTGTTGCAGATAAGCCTGAACCTGAAAAGCCAATGCCACCAATGGATCCGGGCATGGGCGGAATGTATTAAAAGATATTAAAACCATAAAAAGGGAATAAATTTTAAATTTATTCCCTTTTTGTTTTCAACGAAAAATCCACCCTGCAGGGTGGATTTTCTGTAATTGGTTTAGCAACCATCAAACTCGGAGAGAATGCATTTTAGTGGTGTTACCCAAATCAAAGATTTGGAACACTCTTGCATAGCCCTTATTCGCCAAATCAGAGATTTGGATAAGGGCGTAAAAAAGGTGCACCAACAAAAGCCGATGCACCGAAAAATGCATAACTCCCGTTTATTGTCACATAAATCCTCATACAAATCCCAAAACAAGTATGCAGAAAGAGAGCATGCATTTTTACCAAAAATAAAAATACACACTTGCGTGGGATTTTCGATATTAAGGATTATGTGACATACATATTATATTCAAAAATTTTAAAAAAGTCAAGAATTTTATCTGACTATCCGAAGGAAAACTTGAATTGATTAGTGAAACATGCTATACTTTGGTTAAGAACAGTTTGTTTTTAAGGAGAACCGTAAGATGTTTAATCTTTTCAAAAGAAGAAAAATAAAAAAATATGCCAAAGAGGCAGAGTCTTATTTTTTATTTACATATGAAGTCCGGTGGGACTCAATGTGTTGCATGATGTCTGATGAAAAAGTGCGAGGCGTGGAAAATGAAGAGGCAGAAACAAAAATTAAATCATGTGATAGCGATAAAAGTGAACACAGTACATCTGATAATAATATACAATATAGCCTGAAGAAAAAGAAACCTGACGACCCATACATTGCTTCCGAGGTAATACGTGTTTTGCGAAATCATTTGATAGCAGACAATCATGAAATTATCAAGACGTTAGAGGAAAACACTAATCAAACATTTGTTGATAGATTGTTGTATTACATAAGTGAAAAAGGAATACGTGAACCCAAAGTATATAAGGCGGCACACATAGATAAGCGTTTGTTTTCCAAGATGGTATCAAATAGGGAATATAAACCGTCGAAAGATACTGTTATTGCTCTGGCGTTAGCCCTGGAACTTTCTCTGGCAGAAGCAAATGACCTTTTATCCCGTGCCGGCTATACTCTTTCTCACAGCAATAAGCGTGACATTATAATTGAATTTTTCTTCATCGATAAAATATATAATCTGATAGATGCCAATGGTGTTCTTTATAAACTTGAGGAAAAACTTATTGGTCGGTTTTAAAAAGTCGCCTTAAATGCGACCAATTTAAATTGCTTTCATGATAAAATACAATCATTAAATTTGAAGCAGGTGATAGAACCATGAGAGTAAATCAAACGGGTAGTAAAGACAGAAGTTTTCATAACAGAAACCTTAAATTGTTGAGATATGCCATGAGTAAAGGTTTTTCTGAGCGCCTTAAAGACGTTTTGACGCCGGATGCTATATATGAAACTGAAACCTCAGGGAAAAAGTATGTTGGAGCCGAAAAAATTATCGACAGATTCCGTTATGTATATAATAACCGTGATAGTGAGTACATCATATACTATGCTACCATTACAGATGTCGATTCGGATAATCCGGAATATCCTGTTGGCACAAAGTGTATTGTTCTTGCTAACGAAGAAGGTAATTATGAATCTATTGCTTTTATAAATGTAAATGACCAAGGTTTGATTTCTAAAATTAAAATCAGTACCGACAGCAGATACCACTTTAAAATTGAGTAACACACGTTAGATATTAACATTCCCAAGAGTGTGTGAATTGATTTTATAATAAACGGGAGCTTTAACTATTCAAATAGATAAAATGAATAGTAAAAGGAGGAAAGGGATGAGTATAATAGAAGCAGGTGCATTGGAAATAAATGTAGATAATATGGTTGATATTCTTTCAAAGGCATACATATCTTTAGTTAACAGTAACACTCCGTTTCGGAAATTCCCGTCGGTAATGTTGTGGGGACCGCCCGGTGTAGGAAAATCTCAGGGCGTCAGAGAGATTGCGAGAAAAATTGAGGACAAAACCCAAAAGAGAGTTGTAGTAACAGATGTCAGGCTTCTGCTTTTTAATCCGGTTGACTTAAGAGGTATACCTACCGCAAATCAAGATAAAACCTTGGCAGTATGGCTTAAACCCAAAATATTTCAGATGAATGACAGTCAGGAAATAATTAACATTCTTTTCCTTGATGAAATTTCTGCTGCTCCTCAGTCTGTTCAGGCGGCAGCATATCAGATAACACTTGACAGGACCGTCGGAGAACATAGATTGCCTGATAACTGCATTGTTATTGCTGCCGGAAACAGAGTTACAGACCGAAGTGTTGCATATACTATGCCAAAGGCTTTAGTAAACAGACTTTGTCATATTGAAATCGTTGGTGATAGTAAGAGTTGGCATGATTGGGCGGTTGGTGTCGGCGTGAATCCAACTGTACTTGGATTTTTAGACTATAACCCAAGCATGTTAATGAAGTTTGATTCTATGACAGATGGCATGGCGTTTCCTACGCCACGGTCATGGGAAATGGTAAGTAATATTTTAAATCATGTATCTGAAGACATCTCAGAAGTATATCCCTTAATAGTAGGATGTGTTGGTGATGCTGCGGCATATGAGTTAAGGTCTTGGAGTGAGATTTACAGTAAAATTCCTGATGTTGAAACTATTTTTGAGGGGAAAACCAGTGGTGTACCAACCCGTCCTGAAATTCTATTTGCTCTTTCTTCAAATATCGTTATTTATGCACGGGAACATCATTCAAAGGTTGAGGTTGTGAATGCTGTTAGTTATATTTCTAAACTTCCGCCGGAATTTAAAAACAGAATTTTTACTGATTTTCTGAAAATAAAAGGACTACGGGGAGAGTTATCGAAAATTGATGAATATAATCATTGGTTTTTAAAGTCGGGCAGAGATTGGGAAGATTATAGCTTATGATGACTGAACAGAGAAAATCGCGATTAAAACATAAAATTCAACAATCCCGAGGACGACTCATGGAATCACAGCCAGTTTTTGCCATATTGTTAATGTATTTAAAATTTGTAGCTATTCCGGGAATGAAGAAAATGTCAACAAATGTACGTTGTATATATTTTTCGCCGGATTTTGTAGACAAGTTATATGAATATGAACTTGACTACATTCTTTGTCATCAGATAATGCACATAATTTACCAACATATATGGCGACCATATGACTTAGAGGGAGATAATTATCATTTTGCATGTGAGATACTTATAAATTCAAATCTTCACAATTGCGGTTTTAAAGATGTGAGATTTCCTCATCTTGGTGAGATATATCTAAAGATACCGGGTGAAGATATAAATGTCACAGAAATGTCTGCAGGAGAAATATTTGAGATTTTGCCATATAATCTTTATATGTTTGATGAAAAAACAAGAAGCAAGTTTCTGGTGGATAACGATAATTGGTGGAGTCAAAAAGAAGACAGGGGAACTGACGGTGAAATCATTATTGACATTCCTGAAAAGGAGAGTCTTCTAAGACCTGAAATCAATGGAGAACAATTTTCTTCTGATGACAAATTAAAACAAGAATGGCAGGGTAGGGTAGCTGTTGCTGTTAATTCGATGGATTCAAATGGTGGGGGTGCAAACGGTGTTCCTGATTTTATAAGAAGAATGATTGAGAAGATGAAAGAACCTACCATCGATTGGCGAAGGATTTTAAATAATTTCATTCAGGAGCGTACTTGTGATTATTCTTTTTCTCCACCAGACCGGAGGTTTTCTGAAACGGAGTTCTTTTTACCGGATTTTAATGAAAAAGATTTTGTGTCAAAAGAAGTGTTATTTATGGTAGACACTTCCGGCTCGGTAGAAGATAGTGATTTGGCAATAGTATATTCCGAAATTAAAGGTGCGATTGAGCAGTTTGGCGGAAAACTGACAGGGAAACTGGGGTTTTTTGATACTGGAGTTACTCATCCGTTACTGTTTGAAAATGTCGCTGATTTGATGAGAATTATTCCCTATGGCGGCGGTGGTACAGATTTTAGAGTTATATTTGAATATATCGGCAAAAATTATATGGGAGAACTGCCGGCGTGTGTGGTTATATTTACAGACGGATTTGGTCCTTATCCTGAAGAATCGGAAACGATGGGAATTCCTGTTTTATGGATTATAAATAATCATGAAATTACGCCACCATGGGGTAGAGTAACACGTATTGAGCCATATTCGGAAAAATGAATATTATTTTAGTCTGTTAAAGGAATTAAAATATTATAATAGTTATAAAAAAACACAGTCTTGCCCTGATGTCAGGGATGAAGGCTGTGTTTTAAAATTTAAAAATCTTTATTGCCCACGTTATTCCCCCACATTATATATATGAATCGGACGAAGGGCGTTATATGAGTAACTCGATAGTGGTCGCATGAATGAATCATTTGTGTGGGCGGCCACAAGGATAGTTTCGGGGGTCCTTCTTCCTACATCTACCACTATGGGCGAATGGTCAAATCCACCCGATGACCCGAATCGGAGTTGAATAATATCCCCCACCTCTATTTCAGAAAGTAAAGACTCTCGCCCTTGTGGGCCGGGGCCACGGTTTGAAACTAAAAACCTATAAAGCTCATTGACTCCTGTCCATGCAGGGGCACGGGAATTAAGAGAATTATAATACCACCCGAAGGTGGGGGTATAGTTCATAACCCCAGAGCCGGCAAAAAGGACTTGGGATGCAAAATTTGTACAGTCGCCACCAAGGTTTTGAAAATCAAAATACCTGGGATTTCGCCCAAATGCCCACCTTTTTGCATAGCGAAAAGCCTCCTCACGATTATAAATCATAAAATCACCTCCATAATATAATATTAAGTTTACAATTAAAATGTTGCAAATTGGGGGTGGATAGTATATAATAAGGTTGATAAAATAAAATTGAGGAGAAAAATATGAAAATCGAGCTGGCAGGACTTTTAATAGAGATTGAAAACGCAGGTGAATACACGAAAGACCTGTGTAAAAATTATGTCTATGAGGGAGAAAAAGCCCCCGATATTTTTATAAAATACGATAAATCAGCAATAGATAACGAGCGAAAACTCTACCCCGATGCCGCCGACGATTACCTTCAGAGTCTATGCGTATATCGTGATATTTGTAAAAAAATTGTCGGCTTTGGAGCTATGCTCATTCATTCGGCAGCCATATCGGTTGACGGGAGGGGGTATCTTTTTTCGGCTCTTAGCGGCACAGGAAAGACCACTCACATAAATCTCTGGCTTAAAAAATTCGGCGACCGGGCAAGGGTAATTAACGGCGACAAGCCGATTATCCGTGAGGTTTCAGGGGAATTTCGGGTTTATGGCACGCCCTGGTGCGGGAAAGAGGGCATAAACGAAAATATTTCTGTGCCGATTCAGGGGATTTGTCTTTTGAGCCGTGGCGAGGTTAATAAAATAGCGAAGGTTAAGTCGGATGAGGCAATAGCGTCACTTATGGAGCAGACATCAAGACCAAACGACGCGGAGGCTATGATTGAGCTTTTAAATATCATAGACAGATTACTTAAAAAAGTGCCGGTTTTTAGACTTTTTTGCAATATGGACCCTGAGGCGGCGGATGTTTCTTATAACGAAATGTGTAAAAATAAATAAAAGCCTTATAAAAGTTCTATATTTGACTTGATTTTTTATGAAGTTTTTAGTATAATCTAAAATAGAATGTTATGTCCTGATGTAAGGAGGAAATTTTATGAAAAAACTGATTTTTTTATTGGCGGCGGCATTGATGCTGACATCGTGCGGTGGTCAAAAGCCGGAAGAAAAACAGCATATAGGTGACCGTGGTCACAATGAGGTAAACTTCGAAACCAATGAAAAGGTGGAAACTGTTAATATTTTACCTGAAGAAGAGGCAGATTTTGGCAACTTTAAGTGGGGAATGACCTTAGAGGATGTTACTAATGTCCACGGCGGTGGATACACAAAAATTTCTGATGACAAAATCAGATACGACAGAATCAGAATTGAAGAGCTTGCATCCGACGCAGAATATGAATTTAAAGACGGAAAGTTAGTTGCAGCAACATATTTCATCCTGCCCGACCAGGCATATAAAGATGAAACCCAGTATATAAGAGACTATAACTCACTTGTTGGAAAGTATGTTGAGAGATTCGGGAAACCAGTCCTAGAGGAAAAGCAGTTTGCCGAAGGAAAAGAGACAGAGGACGAACAAGAAATTGCAAAACTTTTAACCGAGCAGATGGTAATGTTCAGAACCGTTTGGGAGACAGATACAACCGAAATCCGTGTTAATATGGGTATAAATAACGGCAAAATCGTAATCGGAATAAGAAATATTCCGTTAAGTAAGTAAGGGAAAGGAAACTATTAAGATGGAACAGAACGAACTTCAGATTTCAGATCTTTTAAAGGTCAGAAGAGACAAGCTAAAAGAACTTCAGGATAACGGCAGAGACCCGTTCCAGATTACAAAATTCAATCGCACCCACAAGGCGGCTGAAATCACAGAAAACTACACCGAAGAGGAAAGAGAACTACAAAAACGTGGCTCTGACGAGGTGGAAATCATAAAGGCACATATTTCTGCCCTTGACGGAAAGAAAGTGGTAGTTGCAGGCAGAATCATGTCAAAGCGTGGTATGGGAAAAGTTGGATTTTGCCATGTTGCCGATATGTCAGGCAAGATTCAAATCTTCGTTAAGAAGGATATCCTGGGCGATGAAGAATATGATATCTTTAAAAAGTATGATATCGGCGATATCATAGGTGCTGAGGGTGAGGTTTTCACAACCCAGACCGGCGAAATTTCAATAAGGGCAGAGAAGATTACACTTTTATCAAAGTCCTTGCAACCCCTACCGGAAAAATTCCATGGTATGACAAATACCGATCTTCGATACCGTCAAAGATATACAGACCTTATTATGAATAATGATGTTAAGGACACCTTTATCAAGAGGTCAAAGATTATTGCGTCTATCAGAAGATACCTTGACGGTCAGGGCTTCTTGGAAGTGGAAACACCGATGCTTGTATCGAATGCCGGCGGAGCAGCAGCCCGTCCTTTTGAAACACACTTTAACGCGTTGGATGAAGATTTTAAGCTAAGAATTTCTTTGGAATTATATTTAAAGCGTCTTATCGTAGGCGGACTTGAGAGAGTTTATGAAATAGGCAGAGTTTTCAGAAATGAAGGCCTGGATACACGTCATAACCCTGAATTTACTCTTATGGAGCTTTATCAGGCATATACCGATTACCACGGCATGATGGACTTGACCGAAAACCTTTACCGCCATGTTGCAACCGAGGTTTTAGGTACAACAAAAATCGTATATAACGGAATCGAAATGGATTTAGGAAAGCCATTTGAGAGAATCACAATGCTTGATGCGGTTAAGAAATATGCAGGTGTTGACTTTAATGAAATTAAGTCGACAGATGAAGCAAAGGCAGTTGCGAAAGAGCATCACGTGGAATATGAAGAACATCACACAAAGGGCGATATTTTAAACTTGTTCTTTGAAGAATATGTAGAGGAGCACTTGTTGCAGCCTACATTTGTTATGGACCACCCTGTTGAGATTTCACCGCTTACTAAGAAAAAGCCTGAAAATCCTGACTATGTTGAGAGATTTGAGTTCTTTATGAACGGCTGGGAAATGGCAAATGCATATTCAGAGCTTAATGACCCAATCGACCAGAGGGAAAGATTTAAGGCGCAAGAGGCACTTCTTGCATTGGGTGATGAAGAAGCAAACACAACCGATGAGGACTTCATGAACGCATTGGAAATTGGTATGCCTCCGACGGGTGGTATCGGTTTTGGTATCGACCGTATGTGTATGCTTTTAACCGACTCAGCAGCAATCCGTGATGTGTTGTTGTTCCCAACAATGAAACCACTTGACAACAAATAATCAAAAAAGTGCAGTAAAATAGCGGGTTTGACGAATTAGTAAAATTGAAAAATACGCCAATTTACGCCAAACTTACGCCATAATATGCAAAAGGTTATGCACTAAATAGGAACCTTAACTATTAAACTCCTTGCAAATGTATTGTTGCAAGGAGTTTTTGTGTAAAGTGCCAAATAATATATCCCGTATTGTAAGTTTCGACAATATATGGTATAATAATACAAAAGTTTACTTGGAGGTATGTACTATGGGATACTATAATATGTCTATGCAAACTATTACAGCATATAAATATAGAATTATAAACACCAAAACAAAAGAACCAATAACATCTGGTGATGGAACAAATGATACGGTTGATATAGCAAAATTACTAGATGAGTTTTCTTCATTTATGAAAAGAACTCAGTTATCGAGTTATTCTCAAAAAGTTTTATCTTTGGAAAAAACTAAAAACACTACATCTACAGTTGCTGAACAGTGCGTTCATTTTCGAGCAACCGCAGGCAGATATGGTCAACGGACTGTAGCTATAAACATAAAGAAAAATAACTCCAAGACTGAGTTGGGAACCGATAATGCTATTTGTCACTTTTACAATGTGTTTTTTTACATAGAAAATGGTAAGCTCGATAATATATGTATTTTTCATCGTTATGGTCGAGGTGGTTGTAAAACCATTTTTCTAGAACTATTTAATAGATTTCTTGCAGAAAAGGAATTGAAAATAGAGATGTCTGCATTAGTTAGTCCTGAACAGGAAAGCGTCATTGAACAAGGCGAGAAGACAAAGCTGAGATTATTGAAAAACACGAAAAAAGTTAAAGTTGCTACCGATATTGCAGATAACCTCAATCCGTCTAAAAGAATGAATAATAATACCGAAATGGAATTAACTATAAACTTGAAGAATAAGAATATCAAAGACAAATTAGGCAACCTTAATGATGTCCTTTTGGGTAGGAAAACTGTAGGTGAAGTTTTTGAAATTCCGGATAATTTTGAATATGACGAAACAAAAGTTGAGATGAAAATAGGAAATCAAACCAAGACAATTAATTTAGAACAAATAGGGCAAATGTTATGCGAATGTGATATAACCACAAAATTAGAATATGATGCAGAAAAGGAGCCGACATATTCTACAATATCTCGCGAAGCTGATGCTTATTATTCTTTGCAAAAAGAGAAAGGATCAATATAATGAAAAATGTTTTACCTATCATATTTTCAATCGTGACTCTGATTTGTTTATTTAATCCGAAGATACGAGTTATAAAAATCATATCGGGTCATTTTTCGACTTTCAAAAATGATAATAAAAACAGAATTTCACCATATGATTATATAACATTTTTGATTGTACCACTAATTGCTGCTATACTTATAACATTTAAATTCAAAATAATGATTGAAGATATAAGTGTTTTGTTAACCGTTTTCTCTATATTTGCTGCACTACTATTTAACTTTTTAATGTTGATAATACAAGCAAAGGATAACGCAATTTTGAAAGAACAGAATTCTAAATATGAATTCGATAAAGATAAATATATGCAATGCATTAATCAAACATATTATAATGTCTCCTTCGCTAACCTTTTAAGTGTATTTATTATAATATTGTTATGGATAACATCAATGCTTACATGCACAGAAGGCATATTATATGAGATCATAATCACAATAATATGGTTCTCAATGATTATGTTTTTCTTAGATTTAATTATGATTTTAAAAAGGATATTTGCAATTTACAATATTGATGAAAAATAAATTTAATTTTAATATTAAAGTCGTATCAGAAATGGTACGGCTTTTTTGTTTGTAGAAAAGGAGGTCATAAAATGAAAAAACTAAAAGGTAAATTTACAACTATACTCAATAAAATTATTACGGATAAAAGTATCAGCGGAAACGAATTTAAGATACTGTGTTATCTCTGTATGCGGTCAGGGAATGACAACTCCTGTTTCCCTTCTCTCGATACTATACATGAAGATACGGGAATTGGTTTATCAACCGTTAAAAATACAATACCGAAATTGGTTAAGTCAGGTTACATAATCAAAGTTAATCGCAAAAAGAGTAACGGATGTTCCACATCTAATCTCTATCGATTGACTGATAAAGTGTTTGAATAAATGGTGGTTATTTTTTGACTTGGGTAGTGTGAAAAACGGCTACAAATAATACTAAGTTAATAATAACATAGGGTTATTGGAAAAGAATAATATAAGCAATAAAATAAAACGATCGTTTAATTGATTGGCTCCTCTTACAGAAGGTTGCAAATCAATTATTTTTTTATTCCAATAACCAAATAAAAATTTGTATAAAAAACATAAAACAAGTCGAGGTAAGAATGGTCTCAATTTAGCCGAAAATCAGTCAAAATAAATTGAAGCAGGAAAAAGCACTGGTGTCGTAGAGCGCCACCAGTGCGGTCAAGCCCCGACCGGCAGTGCCGTTCGGGTGGTGTCAAAAAATAGCAATTGGTGCTGTTTTGGTGAAAATGACTTGGTTTTTGCGACTGTTAAGCGGTTTGGATGGTGTTTTAGGTGGTGTTTAAGACTAATTAATCGAAGAATTATAAATTAAGCATATACCTTAAAAGGATTAGGCTTTTTATTACATTTATATTAAAAAGTGCTTAAATGCTCGGTAAATATTGACAAAATTAATTTTTGAGCATATAATATAGTTTGTAAGCTAACTAACGTATATATTTGAGGTGATAAAATGGCGAAAAAGCAGACAACCGTGCCTATTAGTGAGCGTGCCTTGGAAAAAGAACTGAACAAATCAGAGCTTCTTTTTGGTCCCTATTTAAGAGCTATCCGCAAGGCACTAAACATATCAATAAGAACACTTGCTAAAGAGGTTGATAAGACCCCTACATATATCAGTGACATTGAAAACCGTAATAATAAGCCCCCTGAAAAAGAACTGTTAGAAAAGATAGTTGTTGCTTTGAATATTGATAAGTATTATTCCCCAAAACTTAAAAATACACTGTTTGATTTGGCAGCAAAAGAAAGAAACGAAGTATCTTGTGATATTAAAGACTATATCATGGGAGATAACAAGGTTATAACTTTAATTCGAAAATTAAAGGACGCTCCAAACAACGGGGAAATTGTTGAAAAATTATTGAATAATGTATCGACGGAGGTAATATAAAATGGCTGATTTAAGAAAAGAAGATTTATGGGTAATGGCTGACAAGCTTCGTGGAAGCATGGATGCGGCAGAATATAAACATGTATGCTTGGGCTTAATCTTTTTAAAATATATATCCGACAAATTTGAAAATACAAAACTTGATATTTTAAAAGAAGAGTATTCAGATGTTGAAGATCGTGATGAATACTTAGCTCGTAATGCCTTTTGGGTTCCAAAGGGGGCCAGATGGGAAGATGTCAAAAGTCAGGCTAAAACCCCAGAGATAGGCAAAGTTATTGACGATGCGATGTATGAAATTGAAAAAGAGAATCCAAAGCTACGTGGCATTTTGCCTAAAAACTATGCTCGTGAATCACTGGATAAAATAAGACTTGGAGAATTAGTAGATTTACTTTCAAATATCGAAATTGGCAGAAACAATAATCAGGATACACTTGGACAGGTATATGAGTATTTCCTTGAAAAATTTGCACGTGCGGAAGGCAAACTTGGAGGAGAGTTTTATACCCCTCGCAGCGTAGTTGAACTTATCGTTGCAATGATTGAACCACATGATGGCAGAGTTTATGACCCATGTTGCGGTTCTGGTGGTATGTTTGTACAGAGCGAAAAATTCGTAGAAGAAAGACAAGGCAGAATAGATGGACAACTTGCAGTTTATGGACAAGAATCTAACTATAACACTTGGAAACTTTGTATGATGAACCTTGCAATTAGGGGAATTGATGCAAATCTTGGACAACAGAATGCAGACTCATTCCATAATGATCAGCATAAAAGCTTAAAGGCAGATTATATTATGGCTAATCCCCCGTTCAATATTAGCGATTGGGGCGGTGAACGTCTTATTGATGATCCGCGTTGGGGTAAATACGGTATTCCTCCAACAGGAAATGCCAACTACGCATGGATATTGCATATGTTATACCATTTAGCACCAAGCGGAACGGCTGGTTTTGTTCTCGCTAATGGATCTCTTTCATCTTCTACCATCAGTGAATATACAATTCGTAAAAACCTTGTTGAAGATGACAAAATTGACTGTATTGTTACTCTACCGGGAGGCTTATTCTCTACCACTTCAATTCCTGTTTGTTTGTGGTTTATGGCAAGAAATAAACTCAAGAACGGACACCGTGATCGTCACGGAGAAATTCTTTTCATTGATGCTCGTAATATGGAAACAGAAGCCGTTGAAGATAGCAGAACACAGCGCAGATTGTCAGCAAAAACAATCGATGAAATTACATCTGCATATCATGCTTTCCGTAATCATGAAAAGAAAGCTATAAAATCAGATGGAACAGAAATCACTTACGAAGATAAACAAGGCTTTTGGAAAGTTGCAACATTGGAGGAAATCAGAGGAAAGGATTATAATCTAACACCTGCAGGTTATGTTGGGATAGCTCCAATAGTAAAAAATGTAGAGCCATTCGAAAAGAAAATGAAGCGACTGATAGAAGAACTAACTGATATTTCTGAAAAATCAAAAGAGTTAGATGAAAAGATATTCTCACAGCTTTCAAGGATCAATATGGAGGGAATTTTATGAGTTCATCTATAAAATTTGAATATATTTCTTTGCAGAAGTGTGTTGTTGAAATAATTGATAATCGAGGGAAGACTGCCCCGGTTGTAGAATCAGGAATTCCTCTTATAGCAACAAATTGTATCAAAGAAGATGATATCTATCCGGTATATGAAAATGTTAGATATGTTTCGAAGGATACTTATGATACATGGTTTCGTGGGCATCCGATTCCAGGCGATATTATTTTTGTCAATAAGGGAACCCCGGGAAAGGTATGCATGGTACCAGATCCTGTTGAGTTTTGCATAGCACAGGATATGGTTGCTTTACGAACAGACAACGAGAAAATATATAATAAATATCTTTTTGCGTTGTTACGAAGTCAAGAAATCAAAGATAAAATATCTGCACTTCATGTTGGTACATTGATACCACATTTTAAAAAAGGTGATTTTGAAAAACTATTATTGCCAATATGTGACTTTCCAGTGCAAAAACAAATTGGAGATATGTATTGGTTATATTGTGAAAAAATACATAACAATATTCTGCATATACAAAATCTTACTGAAGTGATAGCAGGTATTTACGATAATTTTTTTAACAAAATAGATGTTTATAATAATACAGAAGAATTATCAAAAAGCATTCCATCGAATTGGATGATTTCCAATGTTTTTGATCAAGTCGTTGAAATAAAAACTAAAAATAAGGATAATAAAGACTATGTCATTCTTTCGGTTGTTAAAGAAGGAGAATTTAGACCTTCAGAAGAAGTATTTACCAAACAGGTATACAGTAAAAGTACAATAAATTATAAAATTGTAAAGAAAAATCAAGTTGCATACAATCCGGCGAGAGCAAATATTGGCTCCATTGCAATGCTGAAAGATCATAATGCAGGTTTGGTAAGTCCAATATATGTTGTTTTCGAAATGAAAGACACAATTACACCGACATATTTCTACTATTATATGAAACAGCCTATGTTTCTTGAAGGTATTAAGCATCATGCGATAGGCACAACTCGACAAAATTTTCCGTTTGAAGCATTTAAAATGTTCCCTATGGTTGTACCTCCTATGGATTTACAATTAGAATTTGAAAAAATTGCGAAACCTATAGAAGAAAAAATAGCAAAACTTAAAGAAGAAAACGAAGTTTTAGCAGAGATTAGAGATACATTATTACCAAAGTTAATGAATGGTGAAATTTCTTTGGAAGAAGGTGAAAAATAATGTCAGAATATGATGAGTATATGCAGGAAGAATTAGAATCAGAATTTTGTGTCGTTAGTGTTGCTGACCTTCTTGATAAATTATCACGATATAACAATATAATTCTCGATAACGAAACTAATGAAGTACTTTTGTTTAGAGGACAAGCCAATGAGAGCTATTCAGTAGATGCAAGCATATTTAGGGATGGGCTAATTGAAAAAGAAACTACTATAATCAATGATTTGATTCTCCAAGAACCATATGAATTTGGAAATCAAATGAGTGATTTTGAACAGCTTGTTAAAATGCAACATTATGGACTCCCGACCAGATTGTTAGATGTTACAACAAATCCCTTAATAGCACTTTACTTCGCTTGTTCTGAACATAAGGATAAAGACGGAGAATTGGTTTTGTTTTTGGAATCATTAAAAAGACCGACTCAGAAAGAAGTTAAACTTTTTTCTGCTTTGGCAGAATATGATGGCAAAAGCGAAGGAAATTTTGTAGAATACTTTGTTAAAAAAGGTCTAATTGATGACACTGCTTCAACATATGAGGAAAAAGTAAGCAAGTTAGAATTGCTGTTTAGTAGTAAGTATGTTCCTGTAGTAGCACCTAAAAATAATGAAAGAATACGGCGACAAAATGGGGCATTCTTAATATTAGGTATAGAAGTTAAAGAACCAAACTATTATTTAAAGAATACATTCGATTTAAAAAATGAATTAAGTGCATATGTTTTAGAAAATATACCCAGGTATTTGACAATACCAGCAGATTGCAAGGACACTATTTTAGAAGAACTTGATATTATAGGAATTAATGAAGCTTTTGTATATCCTGAATTAGAACATCAGGCTTCATACATAAAAAATAAACATAGTATAAAGGAAGGTGAATGATATGTCAAATTTTATTGAAAACGATCTTGAGCAAGCAACGTTAGAGTGGTTTCAAAATTTAGGATATCAGACACTTTACGGACCCGACATTTCTCCCGGTGGCAGTTTTGCTGAAAGAGAGAGTTTTGGCGATGTTGTTCTCTACGGTAGATTGCATAGTGCATTAAAACGAATTAACCGTGAGTATTCAAATGATACAATTGAAGAAATAGTTAAAAAGATAACACGCCAACAAAGTTTATCCATTGTCCATAATAACATTGCTTTTCAAAAAATGATAACAGACGGCATTGATGTTGAGATTCGTCAAAACGACGGTTCGATAAAAACGGAAAAAGCATATATTTTTGATACCAAAGATATTGAGAATAACGAGTTTTTAGCAGTTGATCAATATACTATTGTGGAAAATGGAAAGGAACGCAGACCGGATATCGTTGTTTTCATAAATGGATTGCCAATAGCTGTTATTGAGCTTAAAAGTGCTACAAATGAAGATGTAGATATTGTTGATGGATTCAATCAACTTCAAACTTACAAAGAAGACATACCTACCATTTTTAACTACAATTCTTTTTTGATTACAAGTGATGGAATCAATGCAAAGGTAGGCACAATAACATCTGACTTAGATCGCTTTATGTTTTGGCGAAGTATTGATGGTGTAAAAGATGATTATATGTCGTTTTCTCAACTACAAGTTATGCTGTATGGAATGATGGACAAAAAAAGGATTCTGGACATTATCTCAAAATATAGTTTCTATGTGCATGAGGAAGATAAATCATTCAAGATTTTGGCAGGATATCATCAATTTTTTGCAGTAAATAAGGCGTTGTATACTACACATTTGGCAACAGCAGAAAATGGCAATCGCAAAGCGGGCGTTATATGGCATACACAAGGAAGTGGAAAAAGCTATTCGATGCTTATGTACGCTCGCCAATTAGTATTAGAACTTGATAATCCAACCATTGTTATCATAACAGACAGAAATGACCTTGATGATCAATTGTTTGCGACTTTTTCTAAAAGTTCAGACTATCTGCGACAGACTCCTAAACAAGCAGAGAATAGAAGTCAATTGAGAAATATGCTTAGTGTAAAATCAGGAGGAATTATTTTTACAACTATACAGAAATTTTCGCCTGATGAAAGTGACCAATCTGTCGAAGCGCTTACAACTCGACGAAATGTAGTTGTAATTGCTGACGAAGCACATAGAAGCCAATATGGCTTAGTTGCTAAAGAAAAAGACGGCAAAGTTTCTTTTGGATTTGCAAAATATATGAGAGACGCATTACCAAATGCATCCTTTATTGGCTTTACAGGAACACCGGTTGAATTAAGTGATAAAAACACTCCGGCACTGTTTGGCGATTATGTCGATGTATATGATTTGACTCAAGCAGTTAAGGATCAAACTACTGTTCCGATTTATTATGAGAGCCGTATAGCAAAATTGGATATCGCGGAAAAATACAAGCCTGTCATCGACGAAGAATATGACAATATTTTAGAAGGGCAAGAAGAAACATACGCAGAAAGCCAAAAGCATAAATGGGCAAGGTTGGAAGCGATTGTGGGCACGGAAAGCCGCATAGATGTTGTTGTAAAAGACTTTCTCGAACACTATGAACTCAGACAGAAAGCCATCAATGGTAAAGTGATGATGGTTGCTATGTCGAGGAAAATTGCTGTAAAGCTCTATTCAAAAATTGTTGAATACCGCCCTGGGTGGCATAGCGACGAGCTAGATAAGGGAGCTATTAAAATAATAATGACATCTTCAGCTTCTGATCCAAAAGAATTTCAGCCTCATTCTACAACGGCTGCACAAAAGAAATTGTTAGCTAAAAGAATGAAAGATGTTAACGATGAATTGAAAATAGTTATTGTGTGTGATATGTGGCTTACTGGTTTTGATGTGCCTTGCTTACATACGATGTACATTGATAAACCCATGAGCGGACATAATCTGATGCAAGCTATCGCTCGTGTAAACAGAGTGTTCAAAGACAAGCCTGGTGGTTTGGTTGTCGATTATATTGGAATTGCAGACAATCTTAGAAGTGCCTTGGCTCAATATACACCATCAGACAGAAAAACTACAGGTATAGATCCGCAAGTAGCGATTGACCTTATGCTTGAAAAATATGAGCAAATTAAAGGAATACTTCATGGATTAGATTATAGCTTATATTTTGCTGGGACAGCATCAGAAAGAATGCAATGTATAGTAAGTGGTGTTGATTTTGTTCTTGGTAAAACCGAAGATGAGAAAAAAGAATTTTTAAATTTTGTAGTTGAAATTGGAAAAGCCTACGCATTATGTTCCACATCAGAAGAAGCTAAAAAAATCAACGTAGAAATAAGTTATTTTAAGGCAATAAAATCAGGAATTATAAAAATATTACCTAAAGATAAACCTAAGAAAACAAAGGATCAAATTGAGTATGAGATTAGTCAATTAGTATCAAAATCTGTTATTTCTGAAGAGGTTGTAGATATTCTGGCATCGGTAGGTTTAAACAAACCGGATATTTCAATTTTGTCCGATGAGTTTTTAGAGGAAGTAAAAGGGTTGCCTCAAAAGAACCTTGCTTTGGAGTTGCTTAAAAGATTATTAGCAGGTAAAATTAAAGCTGTCTCAAGAAAAAATGTTGTTCAGGCTAAAAAATTCTCTGAATTACTTGAAAATTCTGTAATTCAATACGAAAAACGTTCGTTAGAAACCGCCGAAGTAATAAAAGCGCTTGTAGATATGGCTAAGGATATGAACGAACTTCATAAACGCGGGGAAGAATTAGGTTTAACAGACGATGAATTAGCTTTCTATGATGCTATTTCATCAAATGAATCTGCTAGAGAATTTTATGAAAATGATATTTTAAAGCAAATTGCAAAGGAACTTACTATCAGCATCAAAAACAATATTAAAGTTGATTGGGATGTTCGTGAAAGTGTAAGAGCACAAATGAGAATTACAGTAAAAAGATTACTTAGAAAGTATAAATATCCACCAGATAAACAAGCAGATGCCGTAAATCTCATAATAGAGCAAGCTGAGAAATTGTGCTCTGAACAGTAAAAGTAAAGCAGCAGGCCGTCGGTCTGCTGCTTTGTCATATATTCGATTATCTAAATCAAGACTTGGAGATGTGCTAAAGTAATCTTATCGAATTATTTTGATTCCTTCGTTGACTTCCATCATTTCTTGTGGTACTGTTTGTGTTGCCAAAGGAGGTGACACGTATGGCGAGATATACATTAGAAGAAATTATGTATGGCGACAAATATGGAATTGAAAGTGCTGTGTTTGTAGAAGTGTTCAAAATGGTCAATCAAAAAGTTGATGCCAAAACAATACGAGAACAATTGAATATGATTTACGTCAAGCACGCACTGCTGACAGCAAAAAGAATGATTGAAGAGGGCGACTCAATTTCGGATATACCGGAACTTGAGTCGCTCTCTTTGCGTAAGGAGGAAAAATAATGGATATACTTGAAGAATTCTGGTATGGGAATATCAATCCGGCGGAAAGACCATTTCAAAAGCAAAGGAGATTTGATAAAGCTTTCAGATTACTTACTAAAAATGAAGAAAAGTTACTTGAAAACTTAAACGAACAAGAAAAAGAGGTGTTTGAAAAATATAAGGCTTGCTATGACGAGATGATACAGACTACAGAGTGTCAAACATTTATTAAGGGATTCAAACTTGGGGCAAGGTTTGTGTTTGCATGCTTTGAGAATGATAGCGACATATACGATGAAGACTAACTCATAAAATCGATTTTGAGGCCGAGTTACAAAGGCTCTTAAAGGACGTCAAAGACCAAACTCACGCAGGTAGGGTAATTACCCCACCTGCTCTTTTGTTAATAAAAAATGCGATATATAAAGCGGTTTCAAGAAGCAAAATATCAACTATAAAAATTTTTAATTATTGCGCGTTCGCTGCACTTTTGTTAAAAATTCGTGACGCGGGCAAAAAGGCCTTGACAGACCCCTAGGTTCACACGCTATAATAATAGCCCAAGTAGAAAATCTTAGCTGAAATATATAAGTGTTGAACCTTGAAAATTGAATAACAACATCAAAACACACAGGCAATAATACGAGCAATTTTGCAAAGGCGCGAAGACCTTCTCTACTCCGTAGAAGCGAGCGATAAACTTCATGCAATAAGGCGGATTTGCAAACCGCTATGCGAAGACCATTATTGCTGATAATGATACTCCCGTCTTGAACTCGTCACTGAATTGGACGGCAGGCCATCAGAATGGGCTGAGGTGAAACTCCTGTGGGAAGTTGCTGCTTCCGTTTTGATGTAAAACAAACTTAACTTGATAATACTTACACATTCACCGATTATCTTTAATGAACGGCGGTCAAAAATCTAGAAGAAAGGAGAAACTCAAACTTTCGGTGATTTGAGTATTAAATATATGACTTAGTAAATCGAAAGGAGAACTCACATGAGATTTGCAAGAATCGGAAAGGTGGGTGCGTAATATGAAGGAAATTCCTTTTTGGGAAAAGGCGAATTTAACCTTAGAGGAAGCCGCAGCGTATTTTAGTATCGGACAGCAGAAATTACGCGACCTAACCGATAACGAGGATTGCGATTTTGTATTATGGATTGGATCCAAACGACTTATCAAGAAAAATAAATTCCTTAAATACATAGAGGAGCAATACTCGATATGAAAAATTATATTAAATTTTACAATGGCTTGTACTGAAATTCCTGGACTACACAGCTAAAATATAGTATAATGAATATCGATAGTTAAGGTTCCTTCCGGTGCAAGCCATTAGGAAGGAGTTAATTATGAATATAGAGAAAGGTAAAAAGAACAAACGGTTTGACAGTAACCGAAGAGTGCTTCGAAAGGGCGAATCGCAGAGAAAGAACGGAACCTACGATTACAGATGGGTTGGTCCTGACGGAGTAAGACATGCTGTATATGCACCCACTCTGGAAGAATTAAGAGAACTTGAAAAAGAAATTGTGATTGACGAACACGATGGAATCAAAACCGAAACCAAAAAACTGACGATTAACAATGTGTTTGATACCTGGTGCGACTTAAAAAGAGGTCTAAAAGACAACACATTTAAAAACTATCTATATATGTATAACAACTATGTCAGAGACAGTTTCGGCAAGAATAGGATTGCAGATGTAAAGAAATCAGATGTGAAAAGGTTTTATAACACCCTCGCAGACGAAAGAATGTTATCTATATCAACCATCGATACCATTCACAATGTATTGCATCAGGTGTTCGATTTAGCGGTAGACGATAACTGCATCCGTTCAAATCCCACTGACAAGATGCTCAAAGAACTGAAACAAGCTCACGATTTCGAAATCAAAGAGCGAAAAGCATTAACGGCAGATGAGCAAAGATTATTTCTGGACTTTCTGAAAAGAACACCACAGTATAATCATTGGTATCCGCTATTTGCTGTAATGTTCGGCAGTGGTATGCGAATTGGTGAAGTGTCAGGTCTTAGATGGTGTGACATTGACCTTGAAGAAGGTATTATTGACATCAATCACACTCTCGTTTACTACAGCACAGGCAAAGGCAAGAAATGCAAGTTTGCAATCAACACACCGAAGACGAAAAAGGGATACCGTAAAATTCCGATGATGGACTTTGTAAAGGAAGCATTCCTCCTCGAAAAAGCCAATCAGGAAGAAACAGGCATCACCTGTCAGGCAACCATTGATTGCTACACAGATTTCATATTTGTCAACCGATTTGGCAGTGTGCAACATTACGGAACTGTCAACAAAGCAATTCGCAGAATTGTCCGTGACTACAACGATGAAGCATTGCTGAAAGAAGAAAATCCTGTTTTAATCCCCAACTTCAGTTGCCATAATCTTCGGCACACATTCGCCACAAGACTGTGCGAAGCAGATATAAATCTATCGGTGATACAAAATGTCATGGGACATAAAGAAATAAAGACAACATTAGAGATTTATACCCATGTAACCGAAGCGAAAAAGCGACAGGAAGTTAATGCATTAGAGACAAGATTTGCATGGGCATAAAATGTGACCTTACGCCATTTACGCCACAACTTACGCCAAATGGAACACATTTTATGGAGAGTTATGAAGACTTGTGTGAAGAGCGAAGAGAAAACAACGGCTTGACAAAAGGGTTATGAAGACTTATAATAAGTTATGTGATTGTGGGAATTGAAATCCCAACAATGAAGCCGTTGGATAAATAAATGGCGTAAAATCAAGGCTTTTGGTGTTTTACTATACCTTACTACACCAATTTACGCAAGTTTTTGCGTAGGAAAAAACCTACTATCATTTATAGAGAGCAATGGATAACTCCGTTGCTCTTTTCTAATGCATAAAGGGTATTTCTTTAAATAGCATATATGCACAAATAATTAATTTGTTGGAATAATGATTATGGGTAAATATCATCAATGTCTTTTTTGGGGTATTTATGTCGTAAACTTTTTATTGACTAATTAAACGTTTTTTGATACACTTTATATGATAGTATAATTTTTATGATACAATGGTGTGTTGTGTGCAAAATATAGTATTTTCAATTAACCAAATTAAAAAAGGAGAGTTCATATGAAGGGTTTCTTTAAAAAGTTCTTACTTACATCGCTTATAACATCTGTAACATTCACCTCTGTTGGTTCTGCAAATAGCGTTGTAATCCGTGATTCAGTTACCGGTAATGAAGCGTTGGAGATTCAAAGCCTTACAGGTCTATATGGCGACATAAGCTTTGAAGCACCAAAGACCGGCAAAGCACTTATAACTACTGCGGCATATCAATCAGACGGAACGCTGTTATCGGTTGTTACCGATCCTGTGGATATGACTGCCGGAGAGGTTGTTAAACACTCAACAAGGTCAGTAAACAGTACCTTGGCAGATTTTGTAAAGGTCTTTATTTGGGATAAAGAAGATTTGTCACCTATCTTAACAAACCCTTATATAATTCATAAGATAGGCACACTAGAAGAAAAGTTTATAACAAAAACCGTAGAAAACGTTAAACTTTGGGATACAGTAACTCTCGGTGATTTATTTGAAGAAAGTTCAAAAGAACTTAATAATCCAATAAAGAGCAGTGAAGTTTCAGTTAATGTGTCGGGTATAGAGTATACATATACAAAGGATGAAGAAGACTGGAAAATGTCTACTCTTTTCGTGGATTCTTTAGGAACTGCAACGGTAACAATTACCGATAACAGACTTTGCCAAAATGCAGAAATTGAGTTTACGGTTATAGAGCCTGACCCGGTAGAGCGATATGAAGTTCTGTTTAAAAATACAGACAAATATACCTATCGCGTAGGTAATTTAAACGCTGTTTCGGTAGGCAGTCTCTTTAATGCAGTAGCGGGTGCCCAAATTGTAAGCGACAGTGTAGAGGTTTTGGTTGAGAATGTTGACGGCGATGCGGCGGGAGTTTTCTCGAAAGACTCATCTGACTGGACAAAGGGTACTGTTCAGTTTAGCGGTACAGGTATTGTTGATGTAACAATAAAAGACAGCCGCTATGGTATTCCGAAGACTGTTACTCTTGAGGTTGTGGATGCAACGAATACGACGGGTGCTGCAAGTGCAACCAAGGGAAATGTTGTTTTACTAAATGACAGCGGTTTTGGTAGCCTTGAGGTTTCAAACGGATACACACTTTACGGAAACGGCTTTAAATTAACCTGTTCAAGCGATTCCTATGCATCGGATATGGGTTATTCCTTTGTGACATTAAATAACGGAACACTTGATAATGTTCAGATTATTTGCCCGAATTTCTCCCATGCAGTTTTATATAGCAGTAATATGAAGGATTCAGCAAATCAGTCATACACAGACGCAAACAATAAAACACGTTATTATAATGTAAGAAGTGCAATTTTGGCTACAGGAAACAATACTATAGCTAATTCATACGTTTCGGGAGGAAGAGCCGCAGTATATGTAACCTCGGGAACTACAGTATTTGATAATTCTACGGTAAAGGGCGGTGCTGTAGCAAATGTTCAGGTGGGTCCTGCTACCTCAGGAGTTGTGTTTAAGGATGCAACCTTAGTGCAGGTTCCGACTCAGGCAAATGTTAATAATACCGAAAATACACTTTTAGGCTTTAGTGTTCTTTTAATGGCGGATGATTCGGGTGTGTCGGCACCGGTTACATTAGAGGGAAATCTCATTCAGTATGCATGGATAGATGAAAGTGATAAAGAGTATATCCCAGAAGACGGACAAATGCTTGTTGACCCGCTTTTGGCAAAAACAGAATATATTCATCAAATAGATGGTGTGGATTCTTTAAATTTAGGTATTGCGTGCATGGCGTCTGCAGTAGGAAGTGCGTTGAAGGAGCCAACAATAAACGATAAAAGAACCAATAAGGACACCGTTCCTTATGGGCTTGATAATGTTACAGTTTTGAGTTCGACGGCTGCATATGTTTATTCAATTAAAAATTCAGTGGAAACAGATAGCAGTCTTACGGTTGAACCAACATTTACACCTAACAAATATAATGAAATTCTGCCGGCGGTATCTTATTCGGATACCAACGAAAACAGAGTATTTTCTAAAGAATTTGATGCTACAAGAGGCTGGATAAACAAGTTATCGGTAGATCTTGATGCCGGAGCATATACCTTTGATTTCGGAAAGCTCGAGGTTATTAAGAACGGCACTAAGCTTGAATTTACTGTAACAGATAAGAATGGAAATAGTGTAGATAAGTTAACTGCTGTAAACTTAGGAGTAGGAAATCTTGACTATATCCTTACAGCTATAGACGGAGAGGGAAAAGAATATACGCTGAACTTTACTGTTTCTGCAACAAAAACATCTATAAATTCACCGGAGCTTGTTGCTGCAAACTATGCAGATGCATTATGTGTTGCATCAAGTAAGGGCGGAACATGGCATGGAGCCGCACCAGCATTGGAAGGAATACAGATAAAATATTGGAGTGTTAAGGAATCGGCTTATAAAACCATTACCCTTTCTGACTATACTCCTACAACTGCAGGACAGCTGAACGGAACAAATAAAACATGGACATATACCCATACCGATAATGATTTCACTCTGACCCTCACAGGCGGTCAGGTACATTCGGGTAACCAAGTTTACGCTATGCCGGTTGTGTGTGACGGAAAATTATATTTTGTTCCGGCAAGCTCAAATGGCTTGGTTAATACAGGCAACGATCCGAGAACTATACCTGTTTCATATGAATTTAAGGATAATGCTACAGATACTGCTCTTAAATTCAGTCACACATGGAGTGTTGCGGAAAATCAGGATGCTGAATATAAGTACTCGGATTTCTGCGACGGAAAGTTGACCTTGCTTGATAGCAGTAGTGGTGGCGGCAACTGTGTAACCCCTGAAACCCTTATAACTCTTGCAGACGGAAGTCAGAAAGAGGTTCAGTATCTTACAGGCGATGAGGAGTTATTAGTATGGAATCTTAAGGAGGGTGCATACGACACCGCTCCGATAGTCTTTGTTGATTCTGAAAATTCCAAGGAGTATGAAGTTGTAAAACTTTCCTTCTCAGACGACAGTTATACAGAACTTATCTATGAACACGGATATTTCGATATAGACCTTGGAGAATATGTGTATATAGATAAGGAAAATGCCAACGAATTTATCGGACACAGTTTTGTAAAACAAGACGATATTGAAAATAACACCTGGAAGAATGTAGAACTTACAGATGTTGAGATTGAAAAGAGAGTTACAAAGGCATATTCGCCTGTTACCTTCGAGCATTTATGCTACTATGTTGACGGATATCTTTCGATGCCGGGCGGAATTGAAGGATTGTTTAACATATTCGAAGTGGATACGGATAAAATGTGCTACGACTCTGAAAAGATGAACGAGGATATCCAGTCTTACGGATTATTCTCTTATGAGGATTTCGAAGCTTTAATTCCTGAAATTGTATTTGAAGCCTTTAACGGCGACATTTTAAAGGTTGCTATAGGTAAAGGAATGCTTACATGGGAAGATATCGAAATATTGGCAGAACGATATGTACCATTGGTAAAATAAGATTATACTTTTAGATTAAAGATTCAGGAGGAAAACAGAATAATGAAAAAAATAACTAAAAAAATATTTTCGGTTATCCTTACTTGTTCTATTGTTTTAGGAGCATTTCCAACATTTTTTGCTTATGCTTCACCGGAAAAGATGGAGCTTTTGATTGAAGATATCACGAAAGCTACACCAACTCTTGAAGGTGAATCAAAGGTTAAGGTAAGTGTTAAGGGTGTAAGCGGGAAGGTGAAGAATTTTCAAGTAAAGCTTGCCTTTTCAGGGGACTTAAAATATACAGGAATTGAGTATCTCACAGGGAAAAACGACCCTGACAACGGCTGTGTTACATTCACACCCGATACGTCAATCACCAATATAAGTAAGGTAATGACTCCGTTTATTGCAACCAATTCGAAAAATGCAATCGAGTTTTCGCCGGAAGGTCAGGAGCTATTTATCCTCACCTTCAAGGGAGAAGGCGGTAAATCAGGCGAGATTTCAGCAATCACATCTCCCGACGAAACCTTCTGCGTTACAGACGAAAAGGAATATGAGGCAGAAAAAACCACACCATGTAAGTTTACAGCCGGCACCCAGACGGTGAGCAGTAAAGATGCAACAGTAAAACTTATTATGGATAAAGTTACTTCCTTTGCGGCAACAGGCGGTTCCGAGGAGTATAAAGATAGCGGAATTACTCTTACAATTATAAGTGAAACATCAGGTTATACTATTCATACCACCTTAAATGATATTCCAAAAATTGAAGGCGGTCATCGTGAAAGTGAGGTAATACCTACCTTTACCGTAACAAATACAGTTCTTTCTGAGGATACATATACTGTAAAAGTTGCAGGTGACGGATATACCGATTATGAAATAACGGGCGTTACTTTTGACAATGTAATTGAAATTACAAACGCCCAGCTTATTCCGGGAGATTTAAACGGAGATAATAAGGTTGATAATAAGGATAAAGTGTTGATGGAAAAAGCCATTGATGCAGAGTCACTAAGCGATGTTGAAGGGCTTTTTGAAAATCCAAATTTAAACCGTGATAATAGAGTGGACAGTAAGGATTTGGCTATTTTAGAGTCGGTAATGGAAGATAATGAAATAGTTCCTGCTAGAATGACCGCTCCTACCGTTTCCGGCGGAGACAGAAAAATCACCGTAAAATGGGTTAAACCTGAAGATGAATCGGTAACAGGATATGTTGTTAAATATGGCGACTCTGCGAATAATTTAGACAAAACAAAGGAAATTACCGGAAAAGATGTTCTCGAAACCGAAATAACCGACCTTAGCGCCGACACGTGGTATTATGTAACTGTAGCGGCTAAAAATGCTAAAGGTGTCGGAGAAATGTCTGCTATGGAAAGTGCTAAAACCGACAGCACCGGTGGCGGTGGTGGTGGCGGTTTTGGAGGTCCGATTGGAGGAAATACCAATAAAGATAACCAAAATCAGGAAAACACCGGAGCTTTCAATGACCTTGCCGGCTATGATTGGGCAAAAGATGCCATATACAAATTAAAAGATTTGGGAATTATAAGCGGTACAAGTGCCAATACATATTCACCTGCAAAGAATATAGAGCGTGGTGACTTCATATTGATACTTACAAGGATGTTAAAACTTGAAAATGCCTTTGAAGAAAATTTTGCCGATGTTCCGGCAGGAAGTTACTACTATGACGCAATCGGAAAGGCAAAGGCTATTGGCATTGCCACAGGTGACGGCATAAACTTCAAGCCTGAAAGCTCAATAACCCGTCAGGATTTAATAACACTTTCTTACCGGGCTTTCTTAAATGCGGGATATATTCTTGAAGAAAGTGAAACCACTGTTTTAGAACAGTTTAGCGATATGGCGGCAATTTCTGAATACGCACTGATACCTTTGGCATCTATGGTAAAGGCAGGGATAATAAAGGGTAGCGGAAGCGGTGTAAACCCAAAGGGCTTGGCAACACGAGCAGAGGTTGCGGTTATGTGTCAAAGACTTTATGAACTTTTAAAATAATTTTCCCTTAGAGGAAAATCCATCGTGATAGAGATATCCGGTGTTTAAATATATAAAAAATAAAAATTTTAAAGAAAAGAGGAACGTGCTATGATTAAGAAAATTTTAGCAGGCATAGTTGCAGCAGCTATGAGTATCTCAGCAGTAAGTGTTGTAACTTTTGCAGAAGAAGAGGTACAATTACCACAATGTGTGGCAAGTGAAATTACAGGTGATGCTCTAAAGATCACCGATGATTTTACACTTGATTTCGGTATGACATTTGCTACAAATGATACTGTAAAGGATCTTATTGGTAATCCTGTGGCAGATTGGTTGGTTGATTATGAAATCACCTTCAGCGAAGATACTACCGCAATTCTTGCAGGTCAGTATGACAATTACGACGAAGATTGGGTTATAGGTAATTTTGTTGAAGAAGAGTTAGGTCTTTCAGAATTAGGTTATGAATTCAAGAAGGGCGAAACAGTAAAGATTATGGAAACATTTTTTGCTCCTATCTTCAAGGAATATAATGCGAACCAAAGCTTCACTTATACCGATGTTGTAACATTTGTTAAAACCTTTAACTGTGGTGTTAAGGTGACAGGCAACAAAGACGTTGACATTACATTAAAGCTTTGTCTTTACGAAGCAGAACGCGGTCCTGTTGATGAAAACGGTCACGTTCAGTATATAACAAATGGTGTTGAACACACAGTATTTGAACAAGATTACCCATATGAATCACTAACAACCCGTCTTGATGAAACAGGTTCAGATGTAGATAAGGCTGAAATCATCAACGAAATAGCAGATGAATATAATAAAGATGTCGTTGTAGAGGCTATAAAGGGTCTTGATGAGGAAGGTAAAGAGGCTATTTCGGTTGAAACAATCGAAAAGCTTGCTGCTACAGTTCCAACCGAAGGTGAAACCGGTGCAGAAGTTTCTACAATCGAAGGAACAAACACGACTATTACAATAAGTGTAGAAGAAAATTCTAAAGATGAAGCAGATCACACTTCATTAAAAGAAGGCATTATTTATGATATTGATGCATTTGAAAACGGATCAGAGGTTTTAGGTGTTCTTGATGCACCTGTACTTGTAAAGATTCCTGTTGCAGATTCTTCACTTGTTAAAGAAGTTCGCCACTGCCATGGCGGTGTGGTTGAAAGCATCCCATTCACAAAGGGCAATGGCTATATCGCATTTACAATGGTTAAGTTCTCACAAGTATCAATTATCACAGACGCTGAGCCTGAAACAGGTAAGGCAGTTTTAGAATTTGTTCCAAATGATACAGATGCCACAGATGGAATTTTAACTTATGACCTTGTTTTAAGAGGTTCAGATATTAACGTTGTAAAATATTTTACTTCAGGTGAATTTTCAGTAACCGCATCTGATGCAATAGCACGTTGGAATATTAAGGCTATAAATGATGAAACAAACATCAAGCTTGAAAGCCAGAATGGTAACACAAGAAAGTATCTTGTAAACTTAAAGGCTTGGGATAAGGTAAATTCATGGACAGCAAACATCACAGATGAAAATCTTGTTCTTGGTACTCTTACAGTAGAAGGCTATGGTGTAGAAGGCTACATTGCTTTTGAAAATGGTATCCTTATGAACAAGCACGATATCACAAGTGATGCAGAAAACCTACCAATAGCAATCGAAACAGAGGCAGGTAAAAGTGCTCACTTTGATATTCCTGTTCCTGAAAGAAAGTTAACTGTTAAGGTTATCGCTAACCACAACGTAGCAAACCAGAACTGGAAGTATCAGGATATGACTGTAACAATCAGCGGTGTTGACCTTAAAAAGGATCTTTCATACAATTTGGGAGACGGCGGTGTAGATGTTGACTTTGCAAATAACACTTATACTGTTGAAGCCGACCTTCTTCTTGACAGAGATTACACAGTAACTGTTGAAGGCGCAGGCTACAGAAGTGCAGAATACAATGTTACAATGACAAATAACAAGACTGTTGTTTTCTGGAACAACGCGAAAGACTATGAAGATGCAATGGAAATTTACGAAGAAAACGGCAGCGAAGTTAAGAAAGGCTTAGCTAAGGTTAACTTCCTTGCAGGAGATATTGTAAATGATAATCAAATTAACATTTATGACCTTTCTGCAGTAGTTTCATATTTTGACGAAAAGGTAACTGATTTCACACAAAAGAATTCTCTTGCTCAGTATGACCTTAACCGTGACGGAAACATCAATTCAAGAGATATTTCAATCCTTCTTGAATCATGGGGAAGATAAATTTTTAAATTGAAGGCGGAGGATTAGTTCTTCCGCCCTCTTTCAAATAGAACAATAATTGGAAAAATGTGTTTAAAATTAAAAAATTGTTCTATTTGAAAGGGTATTATAATACTGCTTACATTTAAACTAAAGAAAAACAACGAAAATTTGTTTTAAAATACATTGAAGTGGAGGAAGAATAATGAGATACACAAAGCTTGGTTCTTTAATTTTAGCATTTATAATGATGTTTTCGATAGCATCGCCTGAGGCTGTTTTAGGGGAAGAGTCAAAGAAGCAGACTCCAAGGAGAGTGTATCTTCATGCACGTGGAAAGGATCCTGCGGGAACCTATGATTTTTCAGAGGTTTTGAAGGATGAAACTACATATCTCTATTTTGCAATTGATGATCCTAACAATTTGAAAAATTATGATGATTCTGATATTACTTCTCCCAATATTTCAAATGCCATTAAAAAGGCTGTGAGTGATACAGAGGAAAATCTCAGATTAGAAGCAAAAGCTTCCAGTGATAAATTGGTTTTTGAAAATGATTCAAAAAAACAGGAATACATAGATAAATATATTTCAGATCGTATTGAAGGGGTGCGTAACCTTGCGGCATACCGGGGCGAGCAGATGGCACGCCACACAAAGCCTTGGGATGACTTAAATGGTTATACTGTAAAGATATATTTTGATAATACATTTTTTGAGTTTGCCGATACAGAAACAACAAACGCCTCAAAACGAATTGATTATACCATTCCTAACAAAAATATAACTTCGAGTGACTTTGAAGGTGTAATCAACGGAATCGGGGTTCCTGAATCTATTGGCTATTATCCGGAGCAGGAAGGCAGCGGGGTTGTCAGTGGTAACATAAGCTGTGCGTACGTAAGAGTATTTTTCAGCGGAACTTTTCTTCCCAAGGAAGAAAATCCCGATAATTGGTTTAACTTATGTGCCCTTCCGCTAAAACCAAAAAAAACCGGAACTACACAGGTTTATATTGATATAAACACCGCCGACGAATACACTCTGGAGCTTTTTGCAAAGCACGATAGTGAATCCTTACCAACATTTCAGGCACAGGCCCAAAATGGCGGAAAACATACAATTATCATAAAGGACAGTGTACGTCCAAATGCCCCATGGGCAACACCTACCCCTGCCGACTTTGTGAAGGGTGACAGTATTTCTCTTAAATGTGATGATATGGAAAACTACAATATCTATTATACTGTAAACGGCAGCGAAAAGAAACTTTACACAAAGCCTTTCACCATTGATTCAACATCGGTTATAAACTGCTACTGTGTTAAAAAGACCGATACCGAGGAGAAAAATCCAAGTAACACCGTAAGTTACAAGTATGAGATATTGCCCGATAAACCACTACTATTTATTGGCGACGGTACCGAAAAAACGCTTATTACAAACGTTCACAACGAAAAAGATACCTTCACTGTATATGCCGACAACGCCTTAGAATATGACGGCATTTTAGAGGCAGGTACATATATTTATTATACATTTACCGATAGCGAGGTGTCTGAATATAATTCTAAAGACTCAGACTGGGTAAAACTTACACCGAATAACGGAAATCCGCTAGAAATTGACAGCACCAAAAAGGTCCGCCTGATAACTGTGAAGGAGAGCCTTAACGGAGCCGAGATAAGTGATGTGTCGGTCTATCTTTTGGGAATTATGCCGGGTGAAATAACAGCTAACCCTACAAGCGGCGAATTTACAGAGCCTACAAAGGTAACTCTTGAATGTAAAAAGAACCCTGAGGCAGAGATATATTATACTTTAGACGGAAGTGACCCTCGTGAAAACGGTATAAAATACACCGAAGGAATGATTACTGTCACAAAAGACACAACCATTCGTGCTGTTGGCTTAAAAGACGGTATTTACGGTGATGTAGAAACATTTTTCTATAAAATTAATTCTAAAGATTCGCCAATCGAGGCATATCTTCCTTCAGGTGAATATGAGGGCGAATGCAATGTAACCCTTGTAACCGACAGTGATGATGAAATTTTATACTCCATCGATAACGGGAAGTCCTGGGAAACTTATAAAAAGGTTATTCAAATCAAAGAAGACACAACAATTATTGCCAAGAAAAAGAACTCAGACAAGAAATATTCCTTCATATATGACATAAAACCTACAGCACCGGTATTTGTGCCCGAAAGCACCCATTTTTCTGCAACCGATACGGTAACTATCTATAGTCCCGATTCTGTAACAGACAGTGTTGGTAAGAATGAGTATACTCTTTATTATACATTAAATGGTGACGACCCGACAGATATTTCAAAGGCAATAGAGGTTAAAAATGTCCTTGATACCGCTACTGTTACAATTACAGATTATACGGTAATAAAGGCTATAGTATGTAAAAACGGTGATTTTTCGAGAGTTGTGGAGCATACATATAATGTAAATCCAACACGTCCGGCAGAACCGGTACCTACACTTAACCCCGGATATTATACCCAAAAAATCGGAGAAAATGGTTTTTCCACAGGATTTTTGGCAGAACAAGACGGTGTTGTAGAAATATATTATACCGTTTCTTATGACGGCAAATTTGTGGCAGACCCTGTAAGCGGAAAACCGGTTTATTACGATAAAAATACCCCTATTGACATCAAGGGACGGACAATAATTAAAGCCATAGCTGTAGATGTGAATAACAATACTAAAAGCGAAGTGGGTATTTTTGAGTACATCGTGACTCCCGAACCGCCAAAGGCAGCAACCGAAGGAAAAACAAAAACAAGATATATTCCGGTTAAAGCTGTAGAAGAAAGCATTGTTAACTATAAGATGGGAGATTACATAGGCAGCGTTTTAGCACCACAGGAAACCTTTTATATTGACATGGAAACTGGTCTAGCATATAAAGATGTTGAAGGAAAAAACAAGCTCGATCCTAACCAGACAAGCAATATAACAAACAAATCAGAGAATGTTTTACTGGAGTTATCGGCAAAGCTTGACGGCATTGAAAGTGAAAAGGCTGTTTTTAGATATAGTATGACATCAGACGAACTTGCACCGCCATACGCCGATAAACCTTCGGGTATATATGAAGAATATTCAGATGGAAAAAACAGAATTTTCAAGGTAAAACTAGATTCTCTAAACTTACAAGATACGATTTCCTATAGAATTAACGGTGGAGAATGGAAGACTTGTAATAAAGGCGATGAAATAATTCTTGCCGATGAAAATACTCCCGAAGGAAAATCTATGGCAGATATAGTGCTCCAGCTTCGGGCAAGCGATGGAACAAAAGAAAGCAAAATTTCCAGCTATATATATGAGTTTATTCCGCCATCACCGGTTATATCGCTAAAATCCGGAAGATATATTAAGGAGCCACCCTCACATACTGTGATAAATTATTCGTCTTCAATCCCCCAAAATGAACAGGACAAATACGAGATTTATTATAGAGATGGAAAAACCGACATCTTCGCACAATATAGAACTGATATTCAAACAAAACTTTATATTACGGATTCAACCTCATATAAAGCATATACTGTTAATTCACAAACGGGAAAGCGTAGTAAAAATGCAATAAGCTATTACGTTGTGGAGTCGGATGGGGCACAAAGCGGACAAATATACACAACCGACGGCTTTGCGGTTGCCGATGGTGAAACTTTATATATCGATTCTTATTGGTTGGATAAAGAAGGCTACCGAGAGGGAATTAAACTTCTTACCAAATCGGGAAACAGAATTATGTATAAATACACATATAATAAAGTCTCGGGCGGGAGTGCCGGAAAAGATTTTCAAGTGTATGATCAAAATTCGCCTATAATAGTAAATTCTTTTATGAAGGATATTGTTATAGAGGCATATTTGATAGACAAAAATGGGACCGAAATAAAAGATTCAAGGTGTGTATTTAAATATGAATTTATCGATTTGGGAATCCCGACACCGTCTTTAGAAAAAGAAAATAAGACAATCTTTGCCAGCGGAACAAAGTACACAATCGATAGTATATATGATGAAAAAGATAATATAATTATTTATTATACACTTGACGGAACAGACCCTATATCGAGCGGTACTTCAACAGTTTATGGTCCTACAGATGAATCTCTTGAACTGACAGAAACTACCACGACAGTCAAAACTGTCTATTATAAAGCGTGTGGTTTGTGCCAAAATGCTGAGAGTTGTACTCACGGAATCTGGGGCGAACCCGGAGAATTTAAGTATTCTATAGAAAAAACTGTTGGTGGCGGTGGCGGAGGCGGTTCTTCCGGCGGTAGCAATAAAACAAGGAAATATACAGTTGATGTATTCGGATATGAACATCCTACTCATATTGGATACATAAACGGATATCCTGACGGAAGCGTAAAACCTGACAGTGCTATTTCGCGTGAAGAAGTCGTTTCGATTCTTTATAGAATTAAGAACCATGACTATGAATCACCGTTTGAAATTACGGGTACAGTTTTCCCTGATGTTGAGCTTCAAAGATGGTCAGTACGTGATATAGAATATATGACCGATAAAAATGTAATAACCGGATATCCTGACGGAGAATTTAAGCCAACTGCTAAATTAACAAGAGCAGAGTTTGCAGCCATTATATATCGCTTTGTAAATTTAGGCAATATATCAGCAGAAAACAAATTTACAGATCTTTCAGACGGGCACTGGGCATATAATGAAATTGTATCGCTTTGTGCTAAGGGATATATAAACGGATATGAGGATAATTCATTCAGACCGGAAAATAATATCACACGTGCAGAAGTTATGACAGTTATAAATAAAATTCTGGGAAGAAAGCCCCTTGAAAGTTATGTAAAATCTCTGGACTTCAATCCATTTAATGACTTATATGAAAATAAGTGGTATTATGTAGATGTATTGGAAGCGACAATCACTCATAACTATTGGCTGAATAATACCGGCTATGAATACAAGTGGGAAAATTGGAAATAACCAAATAAAAGGCGGGGCTATATTGCCCCGCTATTTTTGTGACCGCAAAATAATCCGCAAAACTAATGAATTTATGTTGCGAAATCCGACAATAAACAAAAAAAGATTGACAAAAGGGTTATGATAACTTATAATAATCGTGTAAAATCAGGGAAAACCCTATATAAAGAAAGGAATAAAACTATGACTTTATACAGTAGAAAAACTAAAACAAAGGAACTAAATTTTCGTCAGAACATTGATTGCCCTAACTGTAATAGACCGGGCAGCCTAAGAGCGTTTAAGTCTTTCAGACAATTTTCTATCAATTTCATACCGCTTTTTAAGTATAAAAAGCAGTGGTATTTAGAAACCACCTGTTGTGGCAAGAAATATCTTCTTTCAGAAGAAGTTGGAAAGCAGATTGAAGCCGGAATAAAAAAAGACATTTCACTTAGCGAATTAAGATAACGACATAAAAGGAAAAGACAATGAACTACCTACTGATACTTTTGTCAATCAGCATGGAAACATGCAAAAATATATTTTTAAATAGCTTTTCAAAAGATGGTCCGAAAAACGACGCAGATATCTATAAATTCAACACAAGTCTTTATATAGGATCTGCACTAATACTCTTGCCTATGATCGGGACATTCCGTGTGTCATCATTTTCCCTTCTGATGGCGGTGGCATTTGCCGCGGTCACATCGCTTTGCCAGATATTTTACCTAAAGGCACTAAAGCACGGGTCTATGGCATACAGTACATTTTTAATGGGCTCAGGTCTCATAATCCCCACAATTTGCGGAATCCTTTTTTGGGGCGAAACCCCGAAAATCACGCAATATATAGCCTTTCCGCTGCTATTACTAGCAATGGGTTTAGTCTTAGCACCCAAAAAAGGTGAGGAAGAAAAGTTTAAAATAACAGGAAAATGGCTCTTTTCAGCCCTGATGACCCTTGTTTTTACCGGATTGATTGGGGTTATTCAGGCTGTGCATCAGGAATCGGAATTTAAGGGCGAGATTATGCCGTTTTTGGTGTATACCTTTATTTTTACCACTTTGGGAAACTACATAGTATACTTAATTACAAATAAAACCCAGGAAAAATCCACATATAAAATAAAGAGTAAAGTCACGGTATTTGCTGTGATATCGGGATTGTTTATGGGTGTTGTAAACTGGTTAAACCTCTACCTTGCAGGATGCGGATTATCAAAAATTATAGTATTTCCTGCCCTAAACGGCGGACTTATATTTATGTCACTCTTGGCGGCAGTAATATTCTTTAAGGAAAAACCGTCGCCCAGACAGTGGGTCGGCATGATAGCCGGAATAACGGCGTTATGTCTTCTGGGATTATAAAAATTAAATAATAAAAAAGTGCCAAACTTTTAAGTTTGGCACTTATATTTTTATTTAACCAACATTACCGCAACGGTCAGAATTATTAAAAATCCGAAGTTAAAGGCAGAAAACATACCGATATAGTATTTAGCTTTTCCCGGGTTATGTTTTGTATATTCTTTAAAGGTTATTAGGCTTGCTAACGACGAAATCAATGTCCCCACACCGCCGATATTTACACCTAAGAGCAGGTCCCGGTAATTTTCGGTAAATTGGGATAGCAGTATTGCCGAGGGGACATTGCTTATAATCTGGCAGGATAGGATGCTAAATAGTAGTGTACTTTTATTGAGTAAATAGGAGAAAATCTCTCTTACCGCCCCGATTCTTGCCATATTCCCTGAGAATATAAAGAAGAAAACAAAGGTAAGAAGGAGGGGGTAATCCACCATCTTCAATGCCTTTCTGTCTACAAAAAATAGAACAAGGGGGATAATAATAAGCCCCAGCTGATAGGGAATAGTTCTGAAAACAATCAGCGTTGCCAAAATAAAAAGTGCAAGGTATAAAAACGCACGCCCCATTGGAAGAAAAGAGACTGTATCGTCAATCTCAAGGGGTTCTTCTTTTACAAAAATTACGCAGCACATGGTAATGAGGGCGATTGAGAATAAAAACGGGAAAAGCATAATCCACATAAACTCCAAAGTTGGAATGTTATAGTGAGAATATATGTATAAATTTTGTGGATTCCCAAAGGGGGTTAGCATTCCACCGAGATTTGCCGCAATGTTTTGCATTATAAAGGTAAAGGCCATATACTTTTTCTTTCCCGTTGATATTAACACAAAATACCCTAAAGGAAGAAAGGTCAAAAGTGCCATATCGTTGGCAATCAGCATTGAGCCGATAAATGTTATGTAAACCAAACCCAGAATACTCATTCTTGCCGTTTTAAATAGTTTTACAATTTTCTGGGCTAAGATATAGAAAAAATTTATGTTTTTTAAAGCATCTACAACTGCCAACACCAAAAAAAGACAGGATAGTGTCTTATAATCAAAATACCCAAGATACTCCCTGTCGGGGGGTACAAAAAAACAAGTTATCAAAGCGGCTAAAAATGCTATTAGAATAACCGCATTTTTCTTTAAAAAACCTACCATTTTTCCACCTCGTGCTAAAAATTCCCACAAGGCATATGATACCATAGATGTTGGAGTTTGTCAAATAAAAAGGGATGTAAAAAAAGTCCAGAACGCAAAACAAAATAAATATATAGAGAATATAGAATATTAAATACATTGATTACAAATTATAATGAAGAAAAATCTCAGATTTTTGAATTTCTTAAAATTTTATTTGTTTTGCTATAAAAAAATATAGTCACTCGGCGTACCTTCGTACGCTGTCGGATAACCAAAAGCAGGGCAAATGCCTTGCTTTTGCTATATTTTTTCATTCTGAATCATTTTTTCCTATCCCTACAAAAAGGCAGAAACGAAGTAATCGTTTCTGCCTTTTGAAATTGCTGTCTATGAGCACGTATTTTACGCTTTTCCTACAGAACCGAAAAGTTCCATCTTTTCCTTTACAATTTCCTTAATTGCAGCACAACCAGGAGCCAAAAGCTTTCTTGGGTCAAAGCCCTTACCTTCCAAATCCTTGCCCTCTTCGATGTATTTTCTTGTTGCTGCCTGGAAGTATAGCTGGCATTCGGTGTTTACGTTGATTTTTGCAACTCCAAGAGAAATGCCGGTCTTAATCATGTCTGCCGGAATACCTGTGCCACCGTGAAGAACTAATGGCATATCGCCTGTTAATTCCTTAATCTTTGCAAGAGCATCGAAATCTAGGCCCATCCAGTTTGCCGGGTATTTGCCGTGGATGTTACCGATACCTGCTGCTAAAAAGCCTACACCTAAATCTGCGATTTGCTTACATTCGTTCGGGTCTGCGATTTCGCCGGCACCAACAACTCCGTCTTCTTCGCCGCCGATTGAACCAACTTCAGCCTCAAGTGAAATACCTTTTTCTTCGCAAATCTTAACCAATTCCTTGGTCTTTTGGATGTTTTCTTCGATTGGGTAATGAGATCCGTCGAACATTACCGATGAAAAACCTGCCTCGATACATTTTAAGCAAGCCTCATATGAGCCGTGATCTAAGTGAAGTGCCACAGGAACGGTGATGCCTAAATCTTCAATCATTGCCTTTACCATTGCGGCAACTGTCTTAAAGCCTGTCATATACTTACCTGCACCTTCAGATACTCCTAAGATTACAGGTGACTTATTTTCTTCTGCTGTTTGTAAAATTGATTTGGTCCATTCAAGGTTATTGATATTGAATTGACCTACGGCATATTTCCCTTCTACCGCTTTCTTTAGCATTTCTGTTGCTGGAACTAACATAGTTCTAATCCTCCTCGTTATTATTTGAAAATTTATCAGAAAGCACAATGGTGCTTGCTTTCATAATTAAATCCAGGTCTTCCTCGGTTGCGAAAAATTCCTTTTTGTTGCCGCAAGACTTGCAGATAAGGGTGATTTTGTCTTCCTCAAGAAGCATTTTCACATCGGGTGAATCACAGGTACACTCTACATTATCTGACTTTGCCAATTCATTTATACATTCAATCAGGTCATACATAATGGTAAAAGTGTCGTCTAATTCGGCAATTCCCTCGAGCATATCCGAGATGTTGTCGTTTTGTATGTCCATTTGCGAGTCTATATATTCCTCATTGTCGCCGACATAAAGGACACCCACCTCCCAAGCCGGACAATTTAAGGCAAAATATTTCTTGCCCCAGAAGGTACGCTTTGTCAAGGTGTATGTGTGGGTTTCGTCGCAGGCAGGACAGTTTACCGAGATTTTATACTTATCCTTCATTTCACGGATTTCCCACATTGGTGTATGGCAATCGTTATCGGGGCAAATATTAGAAACCGGTTTTCCACCCGAAAAACTGAAGATGTTAATTTGTTTTTTCGATACTTCCGCACATTCGGGGCAGGTTGCCGCCACGATGCGGTTAGAATTCATTAACATATCATTCTCCTATCCTTTACACTCAATATGTGAAATTTAAAAAATAGTTAGTCGATTTTATTTTCCCTTGCATAGAAAAACAGGTATTGCTGGGCATAGCCGCCAAGGTCACCAAAAGTGGTTTTTGCAAATTCCGAGATTTTTTGAATTGATTCTTCACCGTCAAAATAAAAGTGTTCCATAACCCGCTTTACCCAGACATCGACAGGAAAACTCTCTCGTTTTGAAAGCCCGAAAAGTAAGATACAGTCTGCAACTTTATTTCCCACTCCCTTAATTTTCATAAGCTCTTTTTTTGCATCGGCATAAGAAAGGGATCTTAGCTTTTCTTCCGAGATTTCGCCTGATAAAAACTTATCCCGGGCATCCAGGATGTATTTGTCGCGATACCCCGCCTTAATTATTCCTAAATCCTCCAGGGTGATGCTTGAAATTTTTTCGGGGGTGGGGAATGTGTAAAACTCCATACCCTCCGATATGATTTTTTCGCCAAAGTTATAACAAAAGCTCTCGATTATCTTTTTAATTCTCGGGATATTGTTTGATGCAGAAATTATGAAGGATATAACCGCTTCCCAAAGGTCTTGCCTCAATATCCTGATTCCGCCGCCAAAGGCGATTGCCTCTTTTAAAACCGGGTCTTTTGAAAGCCTTCTTTTGATTTCTGAATAGTCGGTCAAAAGGTCAAAATAATCCTCAAATATAGCTTTGAAGTCTTGAAAAGAGGTATTTTTTAATATCACCTCATCACCCGACTGGGTTATTGTTAAAACCCGACCCTTTGCTACACCCCGATAGCAATTTTTTGATATTTCATTAAACCGAAAACACTGACCGCACTCGAAAATGTGGGTAAGATTAAAAGAATCGGGGTTTTTTAGGATTATACTGTTATCTTTTTCGATTATATTCATAATCCACCTTAAAATTATCAATCAGAGTTAATTTTTCATACATGTCAATTATAGCATACAATCGGTGATAAATCAATAAAAATGTGAATTTTAAGAAAACAAAAAAAGGAATAAAAATATTCCTTTTTTTAGCATTATTTTATAGTTTTATTCCGTCTCCTTCGAGTTTTTCTGCACCTTTATGATGTATTCAACACCCCAGTCGAAGTTTTTCTCCTTCATATCTGCCTGAACGCCGTTTTCACGCATTATGTCGATGGCTTGTTTTATGGTGTTGGTAAACATCCGCATATCGTGATAGGCAGAAATTTTCAAACGCCGTTTGGTCTGGGTCTTGGTGTTTAAAAGCTCCTTTACAAGATCCTCCGACTGCTTGACGTTTAACTGCTGGTCGTGGATTGTCTGTGCTGCCATACATTGGAGCTCCTCACTTGTAAGATGTAAAAGTGCACGGGCGTGGCGTTCGCTGAGGGAATAGTCGGAGATGAGTGATTGAACCTTTTTTGTAAACCTCAAAAGCCTTAATTTATTCGCGACGGTGGACTGGCTTTTGCCGAGGCGTCTTGCCAATTCCTCCTGAGTGATGCCCTGGTCATGGATAAGACGCTGATACCCTTGTGCAATCTCAAAAAAAGACAGGTCCTCTCGCTGGAGGTTTTCTAAAAGGGCGATTAGTGCTGATTTATTCTCATCCGCCTCAAGGACAATGCAGGGAATGGAGGTTAGCCCCGCCATTTTAGAGGCACGAAATCTTCGTTCACCGGCTACGATTTCGTAAAATGTGCGAACCCGTCTTACCGATATTGGCTGCAAAACTCCGTTTTCCGAGATGGAGGCAGAAAGCTCTTCAAGGCCTGTGGAGTCAAAGTTCTTTCTCGGCTGGTTGGGGTTTGGTTTTATAAGGGCTATTGGGATAGACTCCACGCGGATTTTTTCCTTGTCTTTTTTAAATATATCAATCATAAAAATGTCCCTTTCTAAAGAAATTTGTCAATAGCCGATAGCTTTCGCTATCGGCTATTGCACGGTGTGGTGGAAGGTGCAAAACAGAAAAATCTTTGGTTTTACAGTATTCAGGTTATATTTGGGAGTTTATATAAGATACTGTAAAATTATTTTCTCTGTTCTACAATTTCAATTATAGCATAAATTTTTAAAAAGGGAAGAAAAACACTTCGACGAAAAACGGCAAAAGCTCTATGCTTTTGCCGTTTTTTTCAAATTATAACAAGTATCGATAGGCGTTTTTGACGGAATACCCGCTTTTCTCGGATATCCAATCGGAGTATGTCGTACTTTTTTTATAATAATTATCTTGTGAGAGAGGTCGGTGAATGGAATTTCGACCGAGAAAATCTCCGAAACCTCGCCGCCGAGGATTTTTATTGCCCGTTTTGCACTCTCAAGCTCCTCCTCCGCCATTGGGCCTTTTAGGGCTAAAAAATACCCGCCCACCTTCAAAAACGGAAGGCAAAGCTCCGATAAAACCGTCATGTTGGCAACAGCACGGGAAACTACTGTATCGTATTTTTCTCGCTCCCGTCTTGCTCCGTCCTCAGCACGGGCATGAATGAAGGAGATGTCGGGGATTTCCAATTTTTCTGCAACCTCTTTTAAGAAGTTGATTCGTTTATTTAAAGAATCTAAAAGTGAAAGCTCGATTTCGGGTTTTGCAATCTTTAAAACCATACCCGGAAAACCGGCTCCTGTTCCTACATCTATGACCCTGCCCTTGACCTTCTCGGTTAAAAGGGGGGTTAGGCTATCTAAAAAATGCTTGGTTGCAATCCCGAATTCGTCGGTGATTGCGGTTAGGTTGATTTTTTCGTTCCACGAAACTAAAAGATTACTATATTCTAAAAGCTTTGATATTTGCTCGTCAGTTAGGGGTACTCCCAACTCCGATGAGCCCTTTTTTAGGGTATCTTTCATAATTTTCTCCTTAATCTATATAACGGTGCCGCCGCCTAAAACCTCGTCTCCGTCATAAAAGACGACCGCCTGGCCTGGGGTGATTGCACGCTGAGGGGTTTTAAACTTTACTAAAATATTTTCGCCCTCGTATGAAATTTCGGCTTCAGCCGGTAGGGCTTGATATCTTACCTTTGCATAACAGGTTTTTGGTAAAATTCCACCCGATATTACATTTACATCTTTTGCACGAAGCTCGCTTGAGAATTCCATTCCCTTTTCGCCAAGGGTGATAGTGTTTTTTTGTGGGTTTATATTCATTATAAACATGGGTCTGCCATAAGCACCGATTCCCTTTCGCTGACCGATTGTATAGTTCATAACACCGGAATGTCTTCCTAAAATATTTCCTTCATAGTCTAAGATATCCCCTTCTTTTGGAGTGAATCCGCTAAAATCGGTTATAAAGCTTTTGTAGTCGTCGTTCGGCACAAAGCAGATTTCCATACTCTCGGGCTTATTTGAAACAATCAGGTTATTTTCTTCGGCAATCCGCCTTACCTCCTCTTTGGTATAGTTACCAAGGGGCATAAGGGTTTTTGAGAGAGTCTCTTGAGTAAAGTTATAAAGGACATAACTTTGATCCTTTGCCTTGGCATCACTCATATAAAGGTGATAGCCCGACAAGTCTTTTATAACTTTTGCGTAATGCCCTGTTGCGATATAGTCAAAGCCTTGGCGCATTGCCTCGTCATACATAACCCCGAACTTAAGAAGCTTATTGCAGACAATACACGGGTTTGGAGTTCTTCCATTTGTATATTCCGAAATAAAGTTTTTTACAACGGTGTTTTTGAAGGTTTCTTCAAGGTCTAAAACCTGATGTTCAATCCCCAGGGTGTCACAGACCGCCTTTGCATCGTTTATGGTGTCGGCAATCTGGGTGTCCGAGCCGTCCGGGGAATACCGCCAGAGTTTCATTGTGACACCGGTAACACTATAGCCTTGATTTTTTAAAAGAAGTGCCGCAACAGCACTATCAACGCCGCCCGACATTCCAATCATTACTTTTTTCATATCAATTTACCTTAAATAAAAATGTGTTCTATTAAAATTTTAATGCCCATACAAATTAGCACCAATCCGCCGACAATTTCAGCCTTATTACCAAAAAGGTTACCGAATTTTGCACCAATATGTACGCCCAGTGTGGAGAGTATAAATGCAACCACGCCAATAATACCTGATGAAACAAGAAGAGAAAGGGAGCAGGCTGTTACTGTAATTACGCCCATCCCAAGAGTTGCAAAAATAACTCCTATGGCGAGAGCATCGATGCTTGTTGCAATAGCCATCATTACAAGAAGCTTATTGTCGAGGGGGTTTTTAATTTCATTCTCATCATCTTCCTTTTCTGATACCGCCTCCCAAATCATTTTGCCTCCGATAAAGCCAAGCAATATAAAGGCAACCCAATGGTCATAGCTTTTAATGAGATCGGCAAAAAAGCAACATAAAAAATAACCGAGGCAAGGCATTATAAACTGAAACCCGCCAAAGAAAAGTCCTACTTTTGCTGAATTTTTAAGGGTCGGCTTTTTTAATATGATTCCGCTTGTTATTGCAACAGAAAAGGCGTCTAATGCTAATGTAAGAGCGTATACAAATACATCTATAAATCCCATTTAATATCTCCTATTTGTGTTCTGCTTTTTTGTCACGGGTCATTAGCCCATAAACTACGGTTTTCGGGTCTTTTCCCTCAAAGAGTATTAGGTTTGCCTCCTCAACAATCGGCATTGACACTCCATACTTTTTGCCAAGCTCTAAGGCGGCTTTTGCAGTATTTACACCTTCTACCACCATTCCGACCTCGGCTAATACGTCGGGGAGTTTTTTGCCCTGACCGAGCAAAAATCCTGCCGAGCGGTTGCGACTGTGTCGGCTTGTGCAGGTAACAATCAAGTCACCCATGCCGGACAAACCCAAAAATGTTTCGCCAGATGCCCCCATTGATATTCCAAGACGTTTTATTTCCTCAAGTCCACGGGTCATAAGTGCGGCTTTTGTGTTATCACCATAGCCTAACCCGTCGGATATACCGGCACAAAGGGCGATGACGTTTTTCAAAGCACCGCCAAGCTCCACGCCAACCACATCGGTAGAGGTGTAGACTCTGAAAAATTCGTTCATAACAAAGGACTGAACATATTTTGCAGCCTTCTCGTCTTTGGATGCACAGACGTTTGTTGTAGGGAGCTTTCTTGCCACTTCCTCCGCGTGAGATGGACCGCTCAATACCACGATTTTTGCCTGTGGGATAGACTCTTCTAAAACTTCAGAGAGTCTTTTTAGGCTATCTTTTTCCAGTCCTTTTGATAGATTTACAACGATAGTGCCCTCTTTTACATGCTTTGATAATTCGGTCGAAACCATACGGGTAAGTGGGCTTGGAAGGGCAAAGATTATAACTTTTGCATCGCGGGTTGCCACCGCCATATCGGTTGTAAACTCTATATTTTCAGGGATTTTTACTCCCGGCAGGAATTTTTTATTTTCTCCCGCTTTTTTAATCTCGTCAATCTCTTCCTGGAATTTGTTCCAGACAGTCACATCTTTTCCCATTCGGGCAAGATGTACTGCCATTGCAGTTCCCCAGCTGCCGGCTCCAATTACACATGCTTTCATTTGTCGGCTCTCCCTTTCTTTTTAGAAAATAGTTTGTTTTCAGTACCCTTAGCTAGCCTTTTTAGGTTGCTTCTGTGTTTTATAATTAAAAGTAACGCCATGATTATACCGGTTACGATTGCATACTGACTCTCGGTTTTGGCGTTTTCAAAGCCTTTTGCACCCATGATGTAGCCTGTTAAAAGGATGGGGTAGATGATAGCGGCGATTACCGAGCCAAGGGATACATAGCGGGAAACTGCCATGATGATAATTGCAACAGTTAAAACGGTAACCCCAATCTGCCAGTTAAGTAAAAGTATTACACCAAGGCTTGTGGCAACGCCTTTTCCGCCACGGAACTTGAAAAACAAGGGAAAATCATGTCCGATTACCACAAAAAGTCCGGCTAAATATTTAAGACATGCACCATATGTGTTATCAGGCTTTATTCCGGATAGAATTAGTGCAAATAGCATTGCAAGTCCGATTGCAATAACGCCTTTTAGGATATCGAATATCAGGGTTAGGATTCCGGCAAGCTTTCCGTGAACTCTTAGCATATTGGTTGCTCCGGCGTTGCCTGAGCCGTGTTCTCTTATATCTTCGCCGCTTATGATTTTTGAAATTATCACCGCACTGGAAATACTACCGATAAGATATGCGGCTAAAATTGTAAGTATTACCATAAAATTTTCCATAACAATCATTCCTTTACTTGTCCTTGGTTTTTTCTCTTATAATAAAGTGAAGGGGAGTCCCGTCAAAGCCGAAGGCGGCTCTTAACTGGTTTTCGATATATCGGAGATACGAATAGTGGAAAAGCTCCGAGTCGTTTACAAATAACACAAAGGTAGGTGGTGCAATTGACGCCTGAGTTCCGTAATAGAGCTTTAACCTCTTTCCCTTATCCGAAGGCGGCTGTTGTTTTGCCGTTGCTTCGTTTAGGATATCGTTTAGCATACCTGTTGTGATTCTTCGCTTATGCTGGATATTTACTTCCTTTATCTCTTCTAAAAGATTATCAATTCTTTTGCCTGTCTTTGCCGAAATAAAGATGATTGATGCATAAGACATAAATGCAAAGTGCTCCTGAACCCGAAGTTTAAAATCCTTCATGGTTTTATCGTCTTTTTCCACGCTGTCCCACTTGTTTATTGCAATTATGCACGCTTTTCCCTGCTCGTGGGCATAGCCGGCAATTTTTGTGTCCTGCTCGGTCAAGCCGTCGACGCCGTCTATCATAATGACACAAACGTCACTTCTGTCAACTGCTGCAAGGGACCTGACAACGCTGTAGCGTTCGACGGTTTCGTCGATTTTACCACGCTTTCTCATGCCGGCGGTGTCGATAAAGAGGAATTTGTCACCGTTTTTCTCAAAGTGTGAGTCGATAGCATCACGTGTGGTTCCGGCAACGTTAGAAACTATAACTCGCTCCTCACCTAAGATTTTATTTATAAGTGACGATTTTCCGGCGTTTGGTCTTCCGATTACTGCAACCTTTATCTCCTCGTCGTCCTCTGATGTGTCGGCATCTTCCGGAAACTCTGAACAAACCCTATCCAATAGGTCACCAACCCCAAGTCCGTGGGTTGAAGAGATGGCAACAGGGTCGCCAAGACCTAAATTGTAGAATTCGTAAAACTCAAATGGCGGGTCGCCTAAATTATCAACCTTATTCACCGCAAGAACAATCTTTTTCTGTGCCTTTAAGAGCATTGTTGCAACGTCCTGGTCGTTGGCAGTAAGCCCGTCACGGACATTTACCATTAAAACCACAACGTCTGCCATCTCGATTGCAAGCTCAGCCTGACGACGCATCTGCACTAAAATCTCGTCTTTACCCGAAGGCTCGATACCGCCTGTGTCAATAAGGGTAAAGTGTTTATCAAGCCAGGATGCGTCGGCATAGATACGGTCACGGGTAACGCCCGGTGTATCTTCTACTATGCTTATTCGCTGACCTGAAATTTTATTAAATAAAGTAGATTTACCAACGTTTGGTCTGCCTACTATTGCTACTAATGGTTTCATATTTTATATCCTTTCGTTAAAATTCAAGTTCCTCGCCGGTTAGATTTTCTATAAACTCATACCCGTCGTTGGATACAGCAGTTATTTTTACATTAAGGGCCTTTTCTACATCGGATACGGTGGTATCATCTAAGAAAAGCTTGGTGCCTTGGCGTAGCATACAGTCGGGGATAAAGAGTTCGTCGGTGGATATCTGTTCCTTCAGGGTATTTATAATATCTCCCCCCGTCACAAGCCCCGCTACATTAACCCCTCCGCCAAAGAAATCGTTTTTTACGGCATAAACATCAATTATGATTTGGGTTTTTTCTGATAATTTATCACATAATCCCTTAATAAATGGGTAAGCAAGCTCGCCTGTTGCTAAACTCACATGTCTTTTTGGGTTTTTAGATTTTACCATATCGAGGGCTGCTAAAAACTCTTCTTCCATGCTCGCAATTAGCCCAACGCCATTTTCCATCTGGGGAAAACCCTCGTATTCTTCGGGGGCGGGAAGCGGAAGTCCAGCTTTTAAGTAAAACTCGTCGGAGAGATATAAAAGCCTTGTTCCAAGTTCGTCTAAAAATTCATTTTGCCACGCCGAAACCTGCTCTATTACCGCCTTTGCACTGAGAGGATCAAATTCCTCTAACGGATAGAGTCCGCATCGGTGTGCGGTCAAGCCTACCGGAACAATGGCAAGGCTATCTACATATGGATATAGCGATTTTATATCAAAAACTGTTCTTTTTAGTTCCTCGCCGTCGTTTATATGGGGACATAAAACAACCTGACAGTTCATATGAATCCCGTTTTCCGAAAAACGCTTCATAATATCTAGGATATTTCCGGCAAAGCGGTTAGAAAGCATCTTTACTCTAAGATCCGGGTTGGTGGTGTGAACCGAAATGTTTATCGGGGATACTTTTAAATCTATAAGCCGTTTTATGTCCTCTTCCTTCATGTTGGTAAGGGTGACATAATTTCCCTGAAGGAAAGATAGCCTTGAATCATCATCTTTAAAATATACGGTTTCACGCATACCTTTTGGGAGCTGGTCGATAAAACAAAAGATGCATTTATTGGTACAGCTTTTTGCGTTGTCCATAAGACCCGACGAAAACTCAAGCCCAATATCTTCATAGTCATTTTCCATGATGATTTCTTCGATATCGCCGTTTCGTTTTTTTATAGTGACGGTCACTTCGTATTCGGACATTAAATACCGATACTCTAAAATATCGTGAACCTCAACGCCGTTTACCGACAACAGTATGTCGCCCGGCTCAATCCCTGCATCATATGCTAAAGAATCGGGTTCGACAGAAATTATCTCTCTCATCGATTTATCCAAGAAATCACCTCCAATATCTAAAACTATCCTAACCTATATTTTCTCACAAAATGAGGAAATAATCAAGTCCTTTTTAGGAAAAAGGATCATAAGATGAGCAAAATAAAATGATTTTCGTAAAAATTTGCCATACATAACAAGAAAATACCTGAAATTAACAGTAAACGATTTGAATAAATAGACCAAGCGTGCATAAAAATCATCTTTACATTTTATCGGAAATGTTATATAATATATGTTGGCAAAAAGTTTAAAAAAGAAGGTTTAAAAATGATAATAGATTTTCATACACATATATTCCCTGAAAAAATTGCTGAGAGAGCAATTCAGGCATTGGAGAGAAACCTTTTGGAATATACAAAAGATGAATCTCGTTCAAAGGCATACACGAGAGGGACACTAAATGAGCTAAAGGATTTGATGAAGGAAGAAGGCGTGGATATTTCGGTGGTTATGCCTATTGCCACTACACTCACCCAGTCGGAATCCATTAATCGCTTCGCCGGGGAAATCAATGGAAAAGACGGAATTTATTCCTTTGGAAGTGTTCATCCATTGGAAGAAAACATTGAAGAAAAACTTAAGAATATAAAGGCAATGGGGCTAAAAGGAATCAAGCTTCATCCAGAGTATCAGGGATTTTTCATAAATTCACCCGAAGGAATAAATGTTTTAAAAATTGCGGAGAGCCTGGGACTATATACAATGCTTCATGCAGGGCGTGACTTAGGGATGCCGGAACCTGTTCACTGTGCTCCGGAGCAGTTAAAGGATGCGTTAAATCATGTTTCGGGAAAATACATAATTGCGGCACATATGGGCGGATACCAAATGGCAGAGCGTGTTTTAGAAAACTTAGCCGGCAGCGAAATTTTTATGGATATATCCTTTTATATTCCGGAGCTTGAGCCAAATTTGGCAAAAGAGCTAATAAAAACTCACGGTGCGGATAAATTTTTATTTGCATCCGATTCCCCGTGGGCAAGACCAAAGGATATGCTTATTGCCTTAGAAAATCTAAACCTTTCAAAGGAAGATTTTGAAAAAATCACCCATAAAAATGCTTTAAAGATTTTGGATATTGAGGCAGAAATGGAGTTTTAATACAATGAGTAAGAATATTTTTTCAAAGGATATAGCAATAGATATGGGGACTTGCTATACAAGAATTATTGTGGCGGGCGATGGGCTCACCCTTTATGAACCTACCATTCTTGCGAGGGACACAAAAACCGATGAGGTTATAGCGGTGGGAAAAGAGGCCCGTGAAATGGAAGGAAAAACCCCGGATTCCATTGAGATTATAAAGCCGGTGTCGGGTGGAGTAATCTCGGATTTTGATAATGCTGTGGAGCTTTTGCGGGCATTTATCTTAAAGGCGTGTGCGAAAAATATCATAAAGCCAAGGGTTATAATTACTGTCCCCAATCCGATTACAGAAGTTGAAAAAAGAGCGATTTTAGAGGCGGCAACCATTGCCGGTGCAAGAAACACATTTATACTGGAGTCAACAATCGCCGCAGCCTCGGGTGCAAATTGCGACGTATCGCTCCCAAGAGGCATGCTGGTTGCACATATCGGCGGCGGAAGAACCGACATTTCCGCAATTTCGGTTGGAAGGTCGGTAATATCCCATTCCATTAAATCGGCAGGAAATACCTTTACCGAGGCGACTATAAAGTACATAAAGAATAAATACGATTTAAATGTAGGTTGGGTCAGTGCGGAAAAACTCAAGGAGGAAATCGGGTGTGTATATTCCCTCGATATCACCCAGAGCCGTAAGATTTACGGGGCTGATGCAACCACAGGTATGCCACGGTTTATCACCATTTCCTCAGAGGAGTTACGGGAGGCATATGAGGAGGAAATTCCGCCAATTATCGCCGCCATAAAAACTGCATTGGAAGATACACCGCCTGAGCTTTTGGCGGATATTGTGGAAGACGGAATACTCTTAACCGGCGGCGGTGCAAGCCTTTACGGACTTGACCGTAGAATAAGAATGGGACTTGGAATCAAGGTTTTCTTAGCATCCGATTTGGCACTTTGTGCAGTTATGGGTGTGGGGAAAGAGCTTGAAAAAATTCAGATACCAACAATCAGACAAAATCAGACTCCTAATGTGAGTTTATAAGAAAGGGACATAAAAATGTTAACAAATATCGATATTCAAAAAATTTTACCGCACAAGTATCCAATGCTTTTGGTGGATAAAGTTGTAGAACTTGAAGAAGGCAAGAGAATCGTTGCTATTAAAAATGTAACTGCAAATGAACCATTTTTTCAAGGACATTTTCCGGGAAACCCAATTATGCCGGGGGTTTTAATCACAGAAAGCCTTGCACAGACCGGAGCGATAATGCTTTTATCTATGGAAGAAAACAAGGGAAAGCTCGGCGTGTTTACCGGAATCAATAACTTTAAGTTCAGAAAGCAGGTTGTACCGGGAGATACACTAATGCTGGAGGCCGAGCTTATTCAATACCGTCACGGTATGGGCAAGGCAAACGTTAAAGCAACAGTTGACGGTGCTGTTGCGGCTATGGGTGAAATTAGCTTTGCGGTGATTGAAAATGCTGCCAACAACTGATATTTTACCCGATGAATCGGTTGAGGATTTACAGTTTAGGGGCTTTAAACTCATACAGAAAAAAGAGGGTTTTCGATTCGGCACAGATGCGGTCTTGCTTTCGGATTTTGCGAAGAAGATTCATTCAAAAAACACTCTTGACCTATGTGCGGGGTCAGGTATTGTACCGATACTTTTAGCCGGAAAAACCAATACCCCGACTATTTGCGGCCTGGAAATCCAAACGGAAATTGCCGAGATGGCAAAGAGAAGTGTAGAGTTAAATTCGCTTCAGGAACGTGTCAAAATTACCGAGGGTGACTTAAAAAATGCCCTGGATATTTACCCGCAGGCAAGTTTTGACCTAATAACCTGTAATCCGCCATATATGAAGACGGGCTCGGCAATTTTAAATAAGACTGACAATAAAATCATATCCCGTCACGAGGTTATGTGTACCCTCGAAGATATCCTTAATATTTCAGAAAAACTTTTAAAACCTATGGGGCATCTTGTGATGGTACATAGACCAAATAGATTAGTGGACGTTCTTGCGGGAATGAGAGAGCACTCTATCGAGCCAAAGACGATACGGTTTGTCCATCCATCCTCCGGAAAACCTCCGATACTCTTTTTGGTAGATGGTATGAGAGGTGCAAATAGGGACATAAAAATCCTCGAGCCATTGTATTTATATGATAGTGACGGCAAAGAGTCGGAGAAACTAAAGAAAATTTACGAAAGGGAATAGTTATGCTTTATCTATGTGCAACGCCAATCGGTAATCTGGGCGATGTTTCAAGACGGCTTTTAGAAACCTTAGAAGAGGTGGACCTGATTGCCGCTGAGGATACTCGCCACACACTAAAGCTTTTAAATCATTTAGGTATTCAAAAACCAATGACAAGCTACCATGAGCATAATAAAATGGAGAAGGGCGAGTATCTGATTCGGCTTTTGAAAGAGGGAAAAAACATCGCCTTAGTATCAGATGCCGGCACTCCGGCAATATCCGATCCCGGTGAGGATTTGGTGAAATTATGTATTGAAAATGGCGTTGATGTAACATCTATCCCCGGGCCGGTTGCCGGGATAAATGCCCTGATTTTATCGGGATTTTCCACAAGGCAATTTGCATTTGAAGGCTTTTTGGCGGTGCAGAAAAAACAAAAAAAGGAACATTTGGAAAGTCTTAAAAATGATAAACACACCCTGATTTTTTACGAGGCACCGCACAAACTCGTCCAAACGCTTGCTGATATGCAAGATGTGTTTGGGGACAGGAAAATTGCCTTGGTAAGAGAATTGACAAAGCTCCACGAAGAAGTTAAAAGATACACACTTTCTGAGGCTTTGGCGTATTTTAAAAATACTCAGCCGAGGGGCGAATATGTGATTGTAGTCGAGGGTGCAAAGGAAACTGAAGATGCCAAGGATGAGTGGTGGCAGGAGCTTTCGCTAGAAGAGCATGTGGAGGAATATATAAAAAGAGGACTAACAAAAAAAGACGCCATAAAAGAGGTGGCGGGGGACAGGAAAATGTCCAAAAGAGATGTTTATAACGAATACCATAAAGAGTAGGGAGGGGTATTGATGAAAAATAAGAATAAACTGTTATTAGCCCTTAGTGCCGGTGCGGTTTTGGGGTATAGTTTTTATAAGGGAAAAGGTGCTTTTAATAAGCTTCGTTTTAAAAGGCAGTTTGAGGCGTTAAAAAGCTATGTTGATACCCATTACCCTGACGCTTTAATTGGTGAAATTGTGCCCTTTAAATCGGGTTGGAGCTGTAATATCCTATGGGGTGAACAAAATATTATAATCTACATAGTCGAAAATGACGGCAGCGGATTTATTTTTAGTCCAACAGAAATGTAACACATTTAATCCTTCTTGCGTAATCTATAGAAGGGAGAGAAATTTCCCGAAAGATTATTTTAGGAGGATTTTTTTATGGCATTATTTGGTGGAAACGGCAACTGTGGAAACGGTAACGACTGGTGGATCTGGGTTTTGATCATTATTATTTTAGTAGTTTCTTGCTCAGATAACGGCGGATTGTTCGGTAATAACTGTGGTAACAACTGCTGCAGTAATGATTGTTGCAACAATGAATGTTGCTAAATGTAAGGGTTAAAATTTCAGCCCCTCAAGAAAATAAAAAGCCCCGATGCAGAAAGCATCGTGGTTTTCTTTTAATTATTTTGCAACGAATACAAGAGCTACAGTTGTTATTAAGAATAAGATTGAAATAACAGTTGTAACCTTAGCCAGCATTGAAGCCTTTGTGCGGCCTGAATTCTTGCTGAAAAATGAATCGCTGTCGCCTGAGCTTCCGACAATGCCCTTCATTCCGGG
>JAZULN010000031.1:0-6012 GCA_045603125.1 Clostridia bacterium
CCCTAAAAGAAACCGCTAGTACCGGCTAATTGTATCACAACAGTTATAAGCCATTTCATTGCCCCGCCTTTGTGCGGGGAGGAAGGAGGTAAACATGGGAGAGTCATTATTCACTCTGGCGGGTGAATTTAACGATGTCTATGAAATCTTTAAAGAAGACCCTGAAAGTGATGTCGCAAGAGACACCTTAGAAGGACTTATGGGTGCAATCGAAAGTAAAGCAGAGGGTTATGTAGCAATCCTTAACAGGATGGATATGGAGTACGAAGCCTGTAAGAAGCAGAAAGAGTTTTGGGATAACAAGGTTTCTGTATATGAGAACGGTATCAAACGTCTTAAGGACAGGGCGGCACAGGCCATGATGATGATGGGTAAGGATGAACTCAAGGCCGGTGATTACACCATAAAGTTACAGGGCAATGGCGGTAAAGCACCCTTGGTTCTGGAAGAAGACAAGGAAGTGCCGGAGTCATATATGAAGGTCATCTTAGAACCGGATAAGCAGAAGATAAGGGAAGCCTTAGAAGCAGGCAAGAAGTTAGATTTCGCCCACATTGCTGAACGTGGGAAACATATAAAGATTAAGTGAGGTAAGAACTATGGATGTTAATGAAAATGTTATTGAGTTCGTCCAGAACTCTAACACAGCAACAGTAACCTTTACACAGGGTAGGTATATATCACGTATTAGGGAGTTGGCCGAGAAAAAGCCTGATAAGTGCCAGATCATGACAGTAAACAAGGACGGGTCGATAGTAGCACATATCCCGACATCATGGATAAAGATTAATCCCGACAGGGAACTGACAGATGAACAGAGAGCCATCATGAGTGAGAGGGCTAAAAATGTTTTCCACGCCGATAATTATGCGGACAATTAGAGTCAAATTTCCATTCTACGGGGCTTAGGGTGCAATCGGTAAGGTAAGCGGGGTAAATCAAAAAATGAGTCTGATTATCAACGAGATACTATCAACAATTCGGGATTGTGAAGAAAACAAAAAATGTCTCTTCCGAGAAGCAGAGATTATCAAGGAAGAACGCAAGGCTTATGAACACATCAAAGAGATTATGGGGGTGATTAACAATGAAGAGGACGACACAGTGCGACAGAATACTCAAGCATTTAAAGACACACAAATCAGGTATAACGCAGATGGATGCGGTTGAAAGGTTCGGATGTTACCGACTTTCCGCAAGGATATCTGACTTAAGGGAAATGGGTTATCCCATCATTACCGAGAGCGAGACAAAGAAGAACCGTTACGGTGTGCCATGCACATATGCAAGATACAAGTTAATACATTAAAGGAGGATCAAACTATGGGTGATATTGGGAAGATGATAGAGCAGTTTGGGGCGAAAGCCTTGTTACAGTTTGTTGGTACGGCCGAGGATAAGGGCTTGAGTTTCGGCGATGGAACACCGGTAGAAGAGAATTTACAGGCGTTGGTTCTGGATGTAGTCAGGATTTTCATTTCAAAACACATTTAAGGTAGTCGGTACACCGTAACGGATATAATAGGTGGATAATAATGTATCAATATTGACACAATCGTATAAATGTGGTATATGTATCAATAAAGATACATTCCACCGGAAGGGAGAAAGATGAACAACGAGGACATTAGGGTAGCAATCTTTGAGAGTCGCTTCTCTAAGAAAGAGATTGCCAAGGAAATAGGCATAGAGGGCAATACCTTATCTCATTGGTTGAAGAAGGAATTAGACCCCATGCGTAAGACGGTAATCCTTAATGCTATTCAGAGATTGAAGGAAAGGTAACTATGAAGCAAGGTTGGATAAAGATACACAGGAAATTACTTGAATGTGATATTTGGGATTATGACGAACCATATACAAGACGGGATGCATGGATCGAATTACTCCTTTTAGCTAACCATTCAGACAAGGACATTATCTTCGACGGACACAAGACAGTGGTTAAGAGAGGACAGTATTTAACAAGTGTCCGGAAGTTAGCGACAAGGTGGCAATGGGGCAAGGACAAGACACTATCTTTTTTAAGATTATTAGAAGAGTGTGGAATGATTATAAAAGAGTCAGACAGTCGCAGGACGCTCCTAACCATAGTAAACTATGAGGTTTATCAAGCAAAGGATGATGATGACCAGACAGTAACCAGACAGTTAGCAGACAGTGAGCAGACAGTAAGCAGACACTCACCCGCCACAAACAAGAATGTAAAGAATGATAAGAATGAAAAGAATGATAAATATATACCCTCATTCGATGAGTTCTGGAAAACATATCCAAGGAAGAATGATAAAGCAAAAGCATACAAGTGTTATAAAGCAAGACTCAATGACGGGTATACCGAAGAGCAGTTATTAACCGCATGTAAAAACTATGCGGAAGAATGCGAGAAGAACCGGACAGAACAGAAGTACATAAAACATGGAGCAACATTCTTAAGTGTTAATGAGCCTTTTCTTGATTACTTGAAAGGAGACGAAGATGGACGGGGAGATACAGAACATATTAAATCAGATAAAGAAAGACGTGAAGAAGAAATCGACCGTTACCTCCGGTCAGACGAATACCTCAACGGAGAAGATGAAAGCCCCTTCGATATGCCCTTTGTGTAATGGAACGGGATGGATGTTTGTTGATGACAACACGGTTAAGGAATGCGAATGCGGTCAGCTTGACAGGGAACGGATGCAGAGCAAGTTACAGTTCGCTTCAATACCGGAAACATATAAGAACGTTACATTAAGAGATTTAAAGACATCCTGTTATACAAAAACCGAAAGTAAGGAAATCTATAAGGTCGTAGCACATAAGATTAAGCACTATCTCGATAACATAGATGATTATACAGAACAAGGCAAAGGATTGTATTTCTGGTCAGGAGTTAAAGGATCGGGAAAGACAATGTTAGCCGCCGCAATAGCGAACGAGTTGATTAACGAGCATAAGAAGTACGTCAAGTTTGCCACATCCTTAGACATATTGGATGAGATACGTTCTACCTATGGTAGACATGATGAAGATAACGAAAGCAAGTTATTAAACGACCTATCGAAAGCAGAATATTTGGTGATAGATGATTTTGGAACGGAACGAGCAACAGATTGGGCCGGAGAAAAATTCTATCAGATAGTCAATAAAAGATACATCAACAAGAAAGTCACATTTTTTACAAGCAACTACGACCTTGAGAAGTTGAAATATGATGACCGGATAACCAACAGGATTAAAGAGAGGTCGTTTGTACTCCACTTCCCCGAAGAGTCCGTAAGGGAGTTCATAGCAAGGAAGGAAAACGTATGGAATTAACGAACGAGACTCCGAAGATGACATATAGATATATCTTCCAAGACGGGCATATCGAATATGCAGAACACTTAGACAACAAGGAAGAGTTAGAAAAAGAACACGGCAAGTTATTGATAAAGAGTGAGGTGTGAACATGAACGGAAAGCCATGGACAGAAAAAGAAATAGGTTACTTTAAACTTGGCATGGAAGATTGGGAGATTATGAAACTGACGGGTCGAACAGCAAGGTCGGTAGTCAAGATGCGTGAGAAAGTTAAGAAAAACATAATCTCCAAAAACGAACCATTTTACAGTGCTGTTAGGATTGCACCATGCACCAAACTGACACAGTTTGAGAAGTTAGAGAGGATCAAATTTTTGCAGGAAAAATACGGAGTGAGATTAAAGGAGGGGAACAATGTACGTTAATGGGTTTAGTGAGAGGTTAGATAAGGCGGTCTTTGACAAGAATGTGTCTTACGAGGAAGTAGTAAGGCAGACAGGAATATCAAGGAGTTGCATGTACGGATATATCTACGAGCAGAAGATGCCAAGTTGCATGAACCTTGTAAAGTTAGCTGATTATCTGGAAGTTACAACGGATTATCTCTTAGGGAGGTAGGTATGAGGACAGACAAATACATTCAAGGGTTCGGGGATCGGTTGCTTGAAGCGATTGAAAAGAAGGGTCTTACACAGACAGAAGTGGCAAGACGTATGGGGCTTACGGGCCGTTCCGCAATCTATAAATACACAGTATGCAACCAAATGCCCTCATGCCATATGTTAAGCAAGATGGCGGTTGTATTAGGGGTATCAACGGATTGGTTACTAGGAATAAACGGGAGGAAACAATGAAAACGCTTGATGAGATAAAAGAGACCAAACGTGTGATTATCTGTCAATTAAGCATGGATGGAGGTAGTGGGATTATATCATTACCCCGATGGAAGGGAACGGTTATATGGTCTTACGGTGCAGGATGGGAGCATGTGTCAGTATCACCGGAAAGCAAGAGGGTTATCCCCTCATGGGATGATATGTGCAAAGTAAAGGAATTGTTCTTTTATGATGACGAAGCTGTGATACAGATACATCCACCCAAAGAAGAGTATGTAAATAACATGCCTAATTGCTTGCACTTATGGAGGTGTTACTACAAAGAAATGGTATTGCCGCCATCGTGTCTTGTAGGTATAAGAAAGGGCCAGACACGTCAGGAACTTATAAACGAGGTTAAAGAAGCCTACCGGATCGCCGGAGAGAGGTACGAATAAGGAGGATCGTAATGGCAGAAATCAAATTTAGAGACATCATCGAGGAAGTGAAGCAAAAGATAGACAAGAAGATAAACCACATTGTCCGTGTGAACCGAAGGGAGCGTTGGGTATATAGGGGAAGGAGGAAACATTGAGTACACTTAATTATCTATGCACGAACGACATATCAGACGAGGATTGCAACAGATGTCGTGTACACGGGATAAAGTATCGGTGTCCTGATGGATGCCCAGACTTTGACGATGTACGCAAGCATATGTCACCCGAGTTATTGGCATATCGTGAAAGCCTTATGAAGATTATGGGCAGGAAAGATGATGAAAGGTGGGGGAATGCAGATAACTAACGAACAAGCCAAGTCAGAGTTAATGCAGTTATATGGTTCACTGTCCGAGGAAAAGAAACAGGCAATTGACGTGGGGATAGATGCGATACAGAAGATACAGAAGATAGAATACATAATCAATTCTCCCGTGTCCATCCAAGAGGATGTGTTTCGGTACAAGATGATATGCGAGGTGATTAAGGATGACGAATGAACAGGCAATAAAGGAATTACAAGAAAGTCACGATATTATGCGGAATCATGACATAGACGAGAGCGAAAGCTATCTTATGCAGGCACTTAATATGGCAATCAAGGCATTAAAAACATGGGATAATTTATTCAAGTCTTATGAAGTTTTGACAAAGGAAATTATAGAGAGTGGAGATATAAAGAACGCAACTGAACGTATAGATGAATGGTGTGTTGAACAGTTAAGAGGTATTATAGGTGACTATTACGCAGATTTAATCATTAAGGAGAGTGAGGAATGAGGATATATGAAACTAAAAGATATAGCAGATATGGAAGAATATTTAGAAAACAGATGCTATTGTCCATATGAAATTTATGATATAACGGGATTTTTCTTCAACTGTTTTAAACCCGATGTCGAGTGTGACTTGTTCGCAGAGGGTGAAAGAGGGAGCATACACGGAACTTTCGTTTTGGCTAAACCTTCACAATTCAACGAGGATAGTTTGCAGATTATTTATATCGAACACACTAACGGAATTGTAAATAGTTGCATAAGGTTAGATGCTACGGAAAATAACAAAGAACAGATATTAAAGTTTCTGAAAGGTGAGATTGAGGAGATGCATTTAGATGAGTATGCAGATACTAAAACAGAAGAGTCCTTAAAAGAAATATTTAGTATCGCAGATGCGATATGTGTTTGAGCCACAGGAAAGTGAGGAATAAATGTATAGCATAGTGCTGACAGATGGAAAGATTATAAATGTCAATGCAACCGAAGTAGAATGGTGTGAGAAATCTAGGACGATAAAACTAATCAATGGCAGAACCATAATTGCAAGAATTAATATGGATAACATAGTTGGATGGATAAATGCAGATTACAAGGTAGAAAGTGAGGAATAAACATGGCAGATATAGAGTTA
>JAZULN010000032.1:0-20844 GCA_045603125.1 Clostridia bacterium
TAAAATTTTTTTCATTTGATTTCTTCCTTCATCATTGTAAGGGTATCGTGTTTCATCATCACTATCCCGGATTCATATTCTCCAATACTCGGGGTATTTTCCTTTCCTTGCATATTTTTCAATATATACTGCGGAAAATTACATCCACATTCATATGCATGAGGGTACCCCCCGCCAAATCTTGGGTTAACCTCTGAAATGTACCATTTTCCACCTACATCAAATATGTCAATATCAATAGTGCCATTGGCATCTAATTTCTTTATAAAATCTTTCAAAATTTCGAAAAGATTATCGTCCTTAAAGGATACTGCCTTATCTGTTTCACCGCTTCTCATACGTATCTTCTTTTTAACAAAGATGGACACTGTCTCGCCCGAAATTGTATCTATGTAGCAATCCGCACCGTATTCCTGGCCTTTTAAGTATTCCTGAATAATAAGATTATCCGAAAGTTCAAATAAAAGCTCTAAGTGTTTTATGTTGTCAACAACATTTATTCCAAGACTCGCACTGCCACAGCGTGGTTTTACAAATACCGGAAAATCAACCTCGCCCTTTTCTCTGGCACCTTTAAAGTCCTCCAAAGCGATATATGTTTTTGCACAAGGTATATTATTCTTTTCCAAAAACTTGAACATTTCGTATTTGTCAAAACATAGTCTGCAGGTATCATAATCCGAAATAAAGAGTTTGACGCCGATTTTTTTAAATTCCTCTTTGTGTTGGGCAATAAGCTCAAGTTCGGGGTCTATCAGGGAGATTACGCCAGTAATTTCTTCCTCACGACAAATTCTCAATATCTCATCAACATATCCTTCATCATCAATTCTCGGAACAATTATGTGTTTATCCGCAACATACAAAGAAGGAGCCAATTTATCGCAGTCAGTGGCAATTACCTTGCCGCCCGTCTGACCGAATTCTTTTTTAAAATACTCACATACCTTCGTTCTTCTGCCTGCACTTAATATTAAAATATTCATCATTCTACCTCAACTTTTTCTCGGTTTGCCTTCATTCTTATCTCTCTGAAATTTCCTTCCGCGGCATTCGTATCCTCAGCAACATCTTCTCTTTTTACCATTTTTAGTGCCGTCTTTAAAATAATCTTTACATCGTTTATGAAGGTTACATTTTCTACATATTCCACATCGATTCTTAACCGTTCTTCCCAATCAATTAGATTTCTTCCGCTTATCTGGGCAAGCCCTGATAACCCCGGTCTTACAGTATGTCTGAGCTTTTCTCTTTCGGTGTAGTATGGTAAATAATCTACCAATAACGGTCTCGGACCAATTACACTCATATCACCCTTTAAAATATTAAAGGCTTCAGGAAGTTCATCAAGACTTGTTTTTCTTAAAAACTTACCAAAATTTGTGAGTCTTACGCTATCAGGAAGAAGATTTCCTCTCTCATCTTTTTCATCGGTCATTGTTCTGAACTTATAAAGTTCAAAAATCTTTTCATCTTTTCCGGGTCTTTTTTGTTTGAATAAAATCGGGCTCCCCAGTTTGACTCTTACAAGTATTGCAATTATTATGTACAACCACCAAAAGACTACTAACGCCGCCAATGCACAGCATATATCCACAAGACGTTTTATGTGTTTTTTATACATCAAAACAACTCCTTAATATGTTTAGTCATTATTTTCACTCAATCAGTCAGAAAAAATCTACTTATTATATACCTCATTATAGCATACATTTTCATTATACATCAAATTTTCATCATAGTCAATAGATATTTCTACATCGAAATGATGAAAAACGATACATTTTTCGCTATTTTTTGCAATAAGATCATAAGAAACATTTAACTTTTCAAATACATTCACACATAAAATACCATTCTTAATCATAACAATATATAAATTCTATAAATTGAGGTGTTTTTCTTTTGAAGAAAGTTCTTTTTCCGGCACTTATTTTATGTCTTTTTACCGGTTGTTCAAAATCATCGGTCAAGATTGAGATGGATAAAAAGGAGTATGAAACCGAAAGCTACAAAATAACTATGGAGATACCGAATATTAAAACCGATATCCCTTATCAGACGCAGTTTAATTCAGACTATCTTAAGATATCCGATGAGATTTTTAACACCTTTTCTAAAGAATCAGAAAAATCCGATACTCCGAAAGACCAACTCACCATGGAGCAGGAGATAAAGCTAAATAAAAATAATATTCTAAGTATCGTCGGGCATATAGAGGCCTTTACGGGCGGGTCACAAAACCAACTCTTTCGCGTTACAAAAAACATAGACCTTGAAAACCAAAAGGAACTCTCCTTTTCCGACTTATTCACAGACGAAGAATATAAAATACGCATAAATGCATATATCGAAACAAAAATGAAGGAAGACCCCAACGAGTTTTCAAGCTTGTGGAAAGTCCCCAAAGTGGTAGAAGACCAGGAGTTTTACCTGTCCCCAAAAGGAGTTGTAATCTATTTTCCGCCATATGAACTTTCCTACTACTCCAAAGGCTTTGTGGAAATCGAGATACCATATGAGGAATTGGAAGGGTACTTAATACCTCAAATTATAGCATTAAAATAGGGACAGATAATCTGTCCCTATTGTTACATACAAAATACGTGTTTTCCAATTTGCCTTATGATTGGTCGTGATCTTATCCAATTATTCGTAGCGGTTCTCGGATTATAGTAATATATAGCACCGCCTGTCGGGTCCCAACCGTTTAAGGCATCTCTTGCCGCATTATAGCAAGACTGCGACGGGGTTATATTTATCTGCCCGTCCGTTACGGCGGTAAAGGCTCCAGCTTGATAAATCACTCCCGATATGGTATTGGGAAATGATGAGTGCTTGACTCTATTTAATACCACCGCCGCAATAGCGACCTGTCCCTCATAGCTCTCGCCCCTTGCCTCACCACTTATAACCCGAGCCAAAAGATTTACATTAGACTGGTAGCTCGACCCACCGCCGCCCGTTGGAAGTCCGATTTTTGCCAAAGTTGCAGGTCCGGCGATTCCGTCGGGGGTAAGTCCGTGCTTTCTCTGAAATTTCTTTACTGCCTCCTCGGTCTTTACCCCGTAAATTCCGTCCACGCTTCCATTTAAGTATCCCCATTTTTTAAGTCTTGTCTGGATATTTATTACCTCCTGCCCCCTAGATCCACGCCGTGAAAGTGCATAGATTTCTGCCGGAGCCAGCAAAAGCATAACCGCTACCATAATTAAAGATATGATTTTTTTCATAAAAACATCTCCTTTTTAAAGGGTATGTCTCTATTATTTACCAAAAAAACTTTTCTTATACCTTACGGTTTTTGCAAGGGTCACTCCCAAAACCGCCCGGGCACCCTTGTCTTTTAATTCTTTGGCACACTCCTCCATCGTCGAGCCGGTGGTATAAACGTCGTCTATCAATACAATTCTCTTTCCCTTAATTTTACTAAAATCTGCAATATACGCATCATGTACATTCTCACGTCTTTCCATTTTATTCCCGGTGAGACTCTGCTTTTTATTATGACGCTTTTTAAAAATACAATTAAAATTACTTTCCATTCCTAAATCTTCGGCAATAGGTTCTGCAAGGAGTTCCGCCTGATTATAGCCCCGCTCATAAAACCTTTTCCGAGACAGTGGCACTGCCGTTATTAAATCGAAGTCTTTGGAAAGCGGATACGACGAAAGATTTTTTAGCATAGCCTTTATAAACACTTCCTTATAGGCAACCTGACCTGAGAATTTATATCTTCTTATTATGTCTTTTATCTGTCCCTCATAACTGAATGTAGAAATAACTGAGTCAATGTTCTCACTCCCCGGGAAAACTGTCTTTTTCGGGAAATATAAAAGCCTCTCATTACATCTTTTACATAGTCCTAGAAACTTCCCCAAAATCTCCGCATCTTCCACCCGTTTTCTCCGTCTGCATCCTATACAGATAAATACACCTTCCATTTTATTCTCCCAAAAAGGGCCGTCACAAAAATGACAGCCCTAATAAAATTATTCTTCATTTGTCGTCGGCTCAATCTTGCAGACAATAGCCTCTTCAATTCTATGTTCCTCAATCTTTGTTATCTTGATTCCAAGACCGTATGCCTCAAGTTCATGAGTTGTTCCGTCGTCCGGGATAGACCCCAACTGGTCCAGAAGCATACCCGCAAAGGTATTGAACTCCTCAACCGGCAACTCAATCTCCAAAGTTTCCGAAACAAGGTCAATATCGGCAGAGCCTAATATCTTCCATGTGTTCTGGTCGATCTGGATGATTTCCTCTTCCTCGTCTTCGTCAAACTCACTGTCAAGGTCTCCCACAATCTCTTCCAGCAGGTCAGATATGGTAATAATTCCGCCCAAACCACCGTATTCGTCCAGAACAACCGCAAAATGGGTCTTATTCTCCTGCATATTCCGGAAAAGGTCGTTGGCCTTTATAGACTCGGGCACAAAGTAAGGCGGTCTTAGGATTTCTTTTACCGTTTCAGGAGTTATATCGTCATTTTTCCTCAATAATCTCAAGAAATCTCGGCTATATAAAATTCCTATTATATCGTCTACCTTTTCATTACATACAGGGTATATTGAATGGTTCGTTTCGTCGATAATCTGCTCCCATTCAGCCAGGTCCTCCATCCATAGGAAGGCAACATCTGTGCGGTGGGTCATAATACTATCAGCTGAAATTGCATCAAACTCGAAGATATTATGAATCATTTCCTGTTCTTCAGGGTCTATCGCTCCACTCTCACTTCCGGCATCAACCAGCGATCGAATTTCTTCTTCTGTGACCTCTTCCACCATTTCGTTGGGATTTATTCCTACCATTCTAAGAATAAGGTCTGATATAAATGACAACGCTTTACCGAACGGAAAAGCCAAATAATATCCTAGGAAGAAAAGCCACGCAAGTGAAAATAGAGTCTTTTCAGGGTTCTTGGTTGCAATTCTTTTTGGAAGATACACCCCAAACACAAGACATACCACCAAAATCCCTAAAACCAAAACCGGATATTTTAAGACACTCGGTGAAATCAAAATAAATTTTGCCATACCAGTGGTTGCAAAAACTGCAAGTCCAAATTCCAAAAGAAGAATTATAAACCTCATACTGTTATATACATTGATTGGATCTTTTAAAATCTTTAAGATCTTTCCAGCCCGCTTACTTCCCTCTTTTTCACGGCTTTTTAACCGCGACTCCGAGATATTATCACAGGCATTTTCAATGCACCTAAAAAGTGCGATAAATAAAACCCAGCATAAACTAATTAACAATCGACCCGGGAACGTGTCCAAAACAATCATCCTCTCAAAAATTTATTTTATATTTTTACGTATACATTCTACCAAATAATAGCCAATATGTCAAATTACTTTTATGTAACAATATTCTAACATATATTCCATATATTTAAACTTGAAATTCTTTTTTGGATAGTGTAATATAATAATCGTGGTTGACATAATATCTAATATTGTCAGATTATCCTTAGAATAACCGCATATTAGTAATTATTTATGTAAACCCAATATGTATAGGTAAAGGATGAGAAATTCATCCGAGAGGTAAAAGGAGGAACAATATGAACAAAAAATTTATGGCCTCAGTTATTGCTTTGGCAACAGTTGCCGCACAAGGAACAGCCTTTGCGTCAATTCTGCCGGAGGAAATTGTGGGAACCAAGTATGAAGAACCAATTCAAGTGTTATCTGCCTTAAAAATTATGGTTGGTGACGACAACGGTAACTTAAGACTTGACGACACTATAAAGCGTTCAGAAGTTGCCAAGATGGTTGTTCATGCTATGGGTATGGACCACTTAGCCGAATCGTCAAAAGGAGTTTCTAAATTCCCCGACGTTGACACTTCTCACTGGGCAAACGGCTATATCAATGTAGCTCACACTCATGGCTTGGTAATCGGTGACAACACAGGCAAGTTCAGACCTGATTCAAGAATCACCTTTGAAGAAGCTATGACAATATTTGTAAGAGCCACAGGCTATGAGCCTTTGGCACTTTCAAAAGGCGGTTACCCTAACGGTTATGTCGCAGCAGCCGGCGAAAACGGTCTTGCAGACGACGTTGCAGGGACACTAAAACAAGGCATTACCCGTGGTAACGTTGCAGTACTAGCTAACAACGCACTTTTAGTAAAGCTTATGGAAAGAAAGGGTTTTGGTGTTAACGAAACCTATGAAATTACAGAAAAAACTCTTCTTGAAGACAAGTTAGACGTTAAAAAGCTTTCAGGTCAGATTATAGCTACCGGAAGCACAAGCATCGACGGCGAATCAAGTCTTCAAAAGGGACAGGTAAAGATTGGTAGCGATGTCTTCGAAACAGCATATAACATCAACAATATGTTAGGCTACAATGTAGACTATTTCGTTAAGGAAAATGACAAGGGTCGTGATGAGGTAATCCTTGCAATTCCTAAGAAAAATGCCAACGCTATTACCGAAATAACATCAGAACAATTTGAGAAAATTACAGAGAAAAACTCATATAAAGCGATCGAGTATTATAAGACCCCGTCATCTTCAAAATCTACCTTTGCGACATTGGAAGGGGACGTAAAACTTATCTATAACGGCAAGAGCGAAACTTACTCTGATGACCTTGTAGATATGACGGATAAGTCAGGTAGAATCGGGCTTTTAGACACCGACTCTAACGGCAGAGCCGATATCGTATTTGTTATGGACTACTATAACATGGTTGTAGATGAGGTGACATCAACTCACAAAATTGTGGATAAATATGGTGCACCAACACTAAAGCTTGATCCTGAAGATGAAAACTTATCATTCAGAATTAAAAACGGTGTTCAGGAAATCGCACTTTCAGACTTAAAAGAATATGACGTATTGTCGGTTGCGGCAAGTCTTGACAAGGAAATCTACGAAATAGAAGTTTCAAGAAAGACAGTTTCCGGCAAAATCACAGCAATCGATGATCAGGGTTATTATATTGGTGGCAACGCTTACCAAATTGCAGATAACTTCGAGGGGACACTAAACCTAAACAACGAGGGCTTATTCTACCTTGACGTTTTCGGTAAGATTGCAGCAGTGGATATCGACTCAACTGTATCTAACAACTACGCATATCTAATCAAGGCGTACACCAACTCTGATACAGAAGAAACAACATTAAGACTCTTTACAAAAGACGGTAAGGAAGTAACCTTAAAAACAACTTCTAAGATCAGATTTAACGGAAAATCCGGTCAGTTGGCAGAAGATGTTGTAAAGACATTAACAGATGCAGAAGGGACACTAAAACAACTTGTGACCTACTCAACCAACTCTGACGGTAAGATTACCGCTTTAAACACAGCACTTGATAACACAGAAACCGGTGCGGTAAACGAAAACAAGTTCACAATGAACTATATCTTAACTGATGCCGTGTTTAACCAGACTCTTGGAAAGCTTGGCAATGTAAGAATCGACAAGGATACTGTAATCTTCGATATTCAGGACGATGTAGAAGACTACGCTATGGCTACAATCGATATGTTCGAGGACAAGCAAAAGTATAACGTAACCGTATTCGATATGAGTGAAAACTATGTGGCAAAGGCTATCGTTGTAACAGGCGCAGAATTTGAAACAAACGCTGAATCTTCAATCGCGGTTGTTGACAAGGTTTCACAGGCTACAAACGAAGACGAAGACACAGTGGATAGACTCCACGCATTCCAGGATGGTAAGGAAATCGCCATAAATGCAGAAAGCCAGGGCTTACTACAAAACGAAAAGGGCGAAACCTTAAAGACTGGTGATATCATCCAATATAAATTAAACGCAAAAGGCGAGATTGCGGCTATCAGAGTCTTGATGTCCATTGATGAAAAGGGGACAGAAAAACAAGAAACTCCTGTTGAGCATTTAGAGATAATCTACGGTAAGGTTACAAAGAAATTTGCAAACTCTATAAACATGACAGTTTCAGGCGGTGCGGTTCAAAATATTGTATTACCTGAAGACATTACAGTTTATATGGTAGATACAACTAAATCTAAAAACAACATCACAGTTGCAACAAGAGGCGATATCCAAAGCTTTGACGAAGACGAACAAAACAGAGTATTTGTAAAGCTTTATAAGGATGTTTGCAAGGAAGTAGTTATAATTAAATAATCTGCCTTTAAAATAATTTATATCTCTTCTCTAATGCCATTATGAACGAAAAACAGGCTCTAAAAGAGCCTGTTTTTTCATATATATTTTTTCACAAATCTTCTTATTCTTTCAAGTGCCTCTTCTATGCTTTCTATCGAATACGCATAAGAGCATCTGATAAATCCTTCTCCGCATTTGCCAAAGGCCGTTCCCGGAATTACGGCAACGTGTTCTTCCTCCAAAAGTCTTGAGCAAAATTCATCACTTGTAAGTCCTGTTGCCTTTATTGACGGGAACACATAAAATGCACCCAGCGGTTCAAAACACTGAAGACCCATTTCCCTGAACCCGTCTACAATAAACCGTCTTCTGCGATTATATTCCTGTACCATCTTCTCTACTTCGTCATCGCAATTTTTCATGGCTTCTATTGCAGCGAACTGGCTTGTGGTAGGCGCTGACATAATCCCATATTGATGCACTTTTGTCATCGCTTTTATAATGGGTGCTGGACCAAGAGCGTAACCCAGCCGCCACCCTGTCATAGCAAATGCTTTGGAGAATCCGTTTACCACCACAGTCCTCTCCTTCATACCTTCTATCGAAGAAAAGGTTTTGTGTCCCTCTTTACTATAATTCAGCTCTGCATATATTTCATCGGAAAGCACCATAATGTCGGTGCCGGCTAAACAATCAGCAATAGCCTTTAAATCCTTTTCAGACATTATCCCACCTGTTGGATTATTGGGATATGGTAAGATTAGAAGCTTTGATTTTGGAGTTATCTTTTCCTTTAGTTGTTCCGGTAAAAGTCTGAAATCATTCTCTTCCTTCGTTTCAATAGGGACAGGTATTCCCCCTTGCAACTCGGTACAAGGCCCATAGCATACAAAACACGGCTCGGGTATTAAAACCTCATCTCCTTCCTTTACAAGACACCTGATAACCAAATCTATAGCCTCGCTCCCACCTACAGTAACAAGGGTTTCTCCATTAGGCTTATATTCCACCCCGTATTTTCTGTTAAAATATCTACAGATTTCCTCTCGGAGTTCTAAAAGTCCTGCATTTTGAGAATAGAAGGTTCTTCCCTTTTCAAGTGAATAAATCCCTGCCTCTCTTACTCCCCACGGAGTATTAAAATCCGGTTCTCCTACACCAAGAGATATAACATCTTCCATATTCTGAGCAAGGTCAAAAAATTTCCTTATCCCGGATGGCGGAATATTTCTCACACTTTCATTTAAAACTTCGTCATAATTTATCATAAAGACATCACCTCTCTTGAGTCTTTGTCGTCTTTATAAAATTCCAACCCGTCATCTTTATATTTTTTTAAGACAAAGTGCGTTGCTGTACTCACAACAGTTTCCATAGTGGCAAGCTTTTGTGCCACAAAAAGAGCCACATCCTTCATGCTCTTTCCCTCAATCATAACAGCAAGGTCATACGCTCCCGACATAAGGTATAGTGCTTTTACCTGTGGGTACTTATAAATCCTCTCAGCAACCTTGTCGTAACCCTCGCCCCTTTGCGGTGTTACTCTTAGCTCAATTAGTGCGGTAACCCGTTCCCTTTCGGTCTGGTCCCAATTTATCAGAGTTTTGTAGCCCACAATTACATTCTTCTTCTCAAGCTCTGAAATGGCGGAAGCCACTTCCTCCTCACCCTTTCCCAGCATCCTTGCTATCTGCTCACAAGTTGTCTTGGGTCCGTTCTTTTCAAGAATATCCAATATCTCATTCATATTCTTATAACCTCCTTGAATCTTAATATCCCCAAGGATAACCTAAAAAGCTTTTTGATTATCCATAATGGTTATTATATCCCTTTTCCCTTGTCATTTCCACTTTTTCCACTAACTTTTTCACTTTTATTTCAATTACTATACAAGTTGCACAAACAAACGAAATTTAACACAGATTTTTGGTAACATTTTTCTCACTTTTTTTGTAAAGTCTATTTACTTTTTTAGCGTTTTGGATTATAATATAGGAAGATAGTTGCAAGTTGTTGCAACAATTTGAAAGGAATGGTATAAATGGAAATCAAAATCACAAAAACAACTAACAAAAAACAAAAACCCGAAGACCAATCTAAGCTTGGTTTCGGCCAATTCTACACAGACCATATGTTCATTATGAACTATGACGAAGGCGAAGGCTGGCACGACCCAAGAATAGTACCATATGGCCCTATTTCTTTAGACCCTGCAGCAATGTGTCTGCACTATGGTCAGGAAGTATTTGAAGGCATGAAGGCATATAAGACTGCCGACGGCTCTATCCAGCTTTTCAGACCTGAAAAGAACATGGCAAGACTAAACGTTTCAAACGAACGTCTATGTATCCCAAAAATTGACGAAGCATTTGCAGTAGAAGCAGTTAAAAAGCTTGTCGAGGTTGACCAGGACTGGATCCCAACAAACCCGGGCACATCTTTATACATAAGACCGTTTATCTTTGCAATCGACCCACACGTTGGTGTTCACCCTGCAAAGCATCTTCTATTCGTTATAATCTTATCACCGGTTGGTGCATATTATCCGAAGGGACTTGACCCTGTTGATATCTATGTTGAAGACCAATATGTTCGTGCAGTTAAAGGCGGTATGGGCTTTACCAAAACCGGCGGTAACTATGCAGCATCTCTAAAGGCTCAGGACGAGGCTGCAAAGAAGGGCTACACTCAGGTTCTATGGCTTGACGGTGTTGAAAGAAAATACATCGAAGAAGTGGGTACTATGAACGTATTCTTCATCATCGGTGACGAGGTTATAACTCCTGAACTATCGGGCAGTATCTTAGCCGGTGTTACAAGAATGTCAGTTGTTGAACTTCTAAAGAGCAAGGGCTTTAAGGTATCTGAAAGAAAGCTTTCTATCCAGGAAGTTTATGATGCTCATGCAAACGGCACATTGAAGGAAGCATTCGGTACAGGTACAGCTGCTGTTATCTCACCAATCGGTACTTTTGAATGGGAAGGCAAAAAGATCACAGTCCAAGACGGAGGCATCGGTGAAGTATCACAAATGCTTTATGACACAATCACAGGCATCCAATGCGGTAAGATTAAAGACGAATACGGCTGGACCGTAAAAATCTGATTTATAAAGGAGAAAAACTTATGAAAAAACTAATTAGCTTAGGTCTTTCGGCAATCCTTTCATTTTCAATGATTAGTTCAGCTTTTGCCGAAGTAATCCCCGGAACAACCATCCCGGAAATTTATGTAAACGACAGAGAGATTGCTTTTGAAGATCAGACCCCGATTATCGATATTTCTGTTAATCGTACACTCATTCCCCTTCGCGGCGTATTTGAAGCCATGGGAGCCACAGTTTACTGGAGAGCAGAACAAAGACAGGTTATCGTTGATTCTGAAGATAACCTAAAGAGAGTTGTTTTAGATATCGACAACCCTACAATGAAGGTTATGACTGCTGTATCACTTGTAAAATATGAAACTGAAGAAGTTACTTTAGACACAGCTCCAATCATTATGAATAACCGCACCATGATTCCACTTCGCGCAGTAATCGAGGCTATGGACGGTAAGGTTGACTGGGATAACGACACTCACACCGCTTTTATTCATTCCAAGAGCTACAATAAATACATAGCCGAAAAGACCGAAGAAAACAAAGGCGACAATGAAGATTATGTATATGATATAAAGGAAGGCACAATAAATCTTTCAATCGAAGCTGACAAGGAAGAAGTAGATGCTGGCGACACCGTTACAATTGCAGTAAATATGTCTAACACAGATTTATTGGAAGACAGTGCTCTTTTCCAGGCTATCACAAACACTATTTATTATAACCAAGAAAACTTCGCATTCGAAGGTGTTGAATTGATAGTAAATGACAGAGTTGAAACAAATATGCTCCACGCAACCAACCCATCATATATGAACAACTCATTAAGATCAGTAATTGTTATATCACCAAGTGCTGAGTATGAGCATCTTGAAGACGGTGCGGTTTTAAAGCTTACTTTTAAATCGCTAAACGGCGAAGCAGGCGAATTCAGCATAGCTAACCGTAGGACATCACTTGGCCTCGATAACATTATACTTTTTACAATGGATAATGAGATTTTCGAAGTGCAAGAATACGACGCTTTATACATTGATACAACACCAATCACAGTAAAGTAAATTATGCGAAACAATAAAAATCGCTAAATATAAGGAGGAAAAAATTATGGCAAACAAACAACTTGTTGGCGGTTATCCTGTAATCGGTATCCGTCCTACCATTGACGGTAGAAGAGGCCCTATGCAACTTCGCGAAAGCTTGGAAGAGCAAACAATGGGCTTAGCAAAGGCTGCAAAAAAACTATTGGAGGAAAATCTTTGTTACTCTGACGGTACACCTGCTAAGGTTATCATCGCAGATACTACAATAGGCCGTGTTCCTGAAGCGGCTGCTTGCGCCGAAAAGTTCAGAAAAGAAGGCGTTGACATTACATTATCTGTAACACCATGCTGGTGCTACGGTTCAGAAACAATGGATATGGACCCAATGACAATCAAGGGCGTTTGGGGCTTTAACGGAACAGAAAGACCGGGTGCTGTTTACTTGGCAGCAGTTTTAGCAGGTCACGCTCAAAAGGGTCTTCCTGCATTCGGTATCTACGGCCACGAAGTTCAAGACGTTAACGATGTAGAAAAAATCCCTGAAGACGTTCAGGAAAAGATCTTAAGATTCGGTCGCGCCGCAATCGCTGCTGCTACAATGCGTGGCAAGTCATACTTGCAAATCGGCTCACAATGTATGGGTATTGCAGGTTCTATTATCGACCAAGACTTTATCGAAAGCTACCTTGGTATGCGTGTTGAATCTGTTGACGAGGTAGAAATCCTAAGAAGAATGGAAGAGGGCATCTACAACAAGGCAGAATACGAAAAGGCCCTCGCTTGGACAAAGGAACACTGCAAAGAAGGTCGTGACGATAACCCAGAGAGCGTTCAGTTCTTAGGTAAAGAACACCGCATCAAGTTCACACCTGAAGAAAAGGAAAAGCAGTGGGAATTCACTGTTAAAATGTACATAATCATCAAAGACCTTATTATGGGTAATGCAAATCTTCCTGACGGTTTTGATGAAGAAAAAGTTGGTCACAACGCAATCGCAGCAGGCTTCCAGGGTCAAAGACAATGGACAGACCACTGGCCAAATTGCGACTATCCTGAAGCTGTACTTAACTCATCCTTCGACTTTGAAGGTAAGAAAGAGCCAATCATCCTGGCTACCGAAAACGACGTTTTGAACGGTCTTGGTATGCTATTTATGAAACTCCTAACAAACCGTGCTCAAATCTTCGCTGACGTTAGAACTTACTGGTCACCTGAAGCAACAAAGAGAGTTACAGGCTATGACTTAGAAGGCAAGGCAAAGGAAAACGGCGGTATTATCCACCTATTAAATTCAGGTGCTGCTTGTCTTGACGCTTGTGGCGAATGTAAGGACGCTGACGGCAACGCTACAATGAAGCAATGGTGGGATGTAACAGACGAAGACATTAAGAAGATGACAGATGCAACAGTTTGGTGCGAAGCAGGTCAAGACAACTTCCGTGGCGGCGGTTTCTCATCACACTTTACAACAACAGCAGAAATGCCTGTTACAATGATAAGACTAAATCTCGTTAAAGGTTTAGGACCTGTACTTCAAATTGCAGAAGGCTGGACAGTTAAACTTCCTGACGAAGTATCTGATGCTTTGATGGAAAGAACTAACCCAACATGGCCTTGTACATGGTTTGCTCCTCGTTGCGATGGCAAGGAAGGCAGCCCATTTAAGACCGCATACGATGTAATGAACAACTGGGGTGCTAACCACGGTGCTATCAGTTACGGACACATCGGTGCTGACCTTATCACACTTTGCTCAATGCTAAGAATTCCTGTTTGTATGCACAACGTTCCTGAAGATAAAATCTTCAGACCGGCTGCATGGAATGCATTTGGTATGGACAAGGAAGGTCAAGACTATAGAGCATGTAAGGCTTATGGCCCAATGTATAAAAAAATCTGATAAAATTATACATTATAAAACGGTTTACCTTTTAGGTAAACCGTTTTTTACGCCCTTACCGAAATCTTTGATTTAACAATAACCGAAAAATCGGAACTGATAAATCCCTTCCCTACAATTTATCTCTGTATATCAAGATTTCACACAAAAAAGGGAAATATCTTTTATAGATATTTCCCTTTTATTGATTTTCCGTTCTGGACAATTTTTACATTTCCCAAATTACATATTCAAGAATTCATTAACTACATTTGGCATTTCTTCTTTTTCGCAAACCAAGTCGAAAAGTCTTGTTTTATTCTTTAGTTCACCCAAAGACTTTGGTATTGTCATACCGCTTCTTTGTGATAGTTCATCTAAAAGTTCAAACTCGTCTTTTCCAACAATCGCCTGGTTTCCGCCAAGAGCCGCCAAAACGCTTTGGTTAAACTTAAACGGACTTGCAGTTGATGCAATCACGGTCTTTGTCTTATCACCCGTTTCTTCAACATAGTTATCATAAACGGCTTTTCCAACAGCAGTGTGTGTATCGATTGTATAATCGTAATCCTTCATGCATCTTGAGATTGTATCCATAGTCTTTTGGTCATCAGAGCAACCTGCCCAGAATAATTCCTTGATTTTCGTCTTAATCTCAGCCGATACCTCATATTTACCGCTTACATTTAACTCATTCATCCATGATGCGATAAGTTTATCGTCTCTATCCGATAAATCATAGAGGAATCTTTCAAGGTTACTTGAAATCAAGATATCCATAGACGGAGAGATTGTTGTATGGAATTGTCTGTTCTTATCATACACACCCTCTGTGAGGAAATCTGTTAAGACATTATTGATATTTGATGCACAGATGAACTTATTTACAGGCAGTCCCATTTTATAAGCATAGTAGCCGGCTAAAATGTTACCAAAGTTACCTGTTGGAACAACGATATTTATCTTGTCTCCAAGCTCAATCTCGCCCCCTGCCAAAAGGTCAGCGTAAGCCGAGAAATAATAAACAATCTGTGGAACAAGTCGACCCCAGTTGATGGAGTTTGCACTTGATAACTTAAATCCGTTATTTTTAAGAATCTTATTAAATTCATCGTCGGTGAAAATCTTCTTAACGCCGCTTTGAGCGTCGTCAAAGTTTCCGTTTACCGCAGCAACTCCAACGTTGTCGCCTTCCTGGGTGACCATCTGAAGCTTCTGGATTTCACTAACGCCGTTATTCGGGTAAAAGACAATAATTCTTGTGCCTTTTACGTCTTTAAATCCCTCTAATGCGGCTTTTCCCGTATCACCTGATGTTGCAACAAGTATTACAACTTCGTCGCTCTCGTTTGTCTTCTTCATTGATGTTGTCAATAGATAAGGCAAAATCTGAAGAGCCATGTCCTTGAATGCACAGGTCGGGCCGTGCCACAATTCGAGAAAATAAGTACTGTCATTTAATTTATAAACCGGTGCAATGTTCTCGGTTTCAAATTTTTTTTTGGTATAGGCATTTTCAATGCAATAGTTTAGTTCTTCGTCGGTAAAATCGCATAAGAACTTCTTTAACACTCTATACGCTCTCTCTCTGTAGTTTAAATCGGCTAACGCCCCTATTTCATCTATGGTAACCGAAGGAAGAGTTTCGGGCACAAACAGCCCGCCTTCTTCTGATAACCCCTTTTTTATAGCCTCCGCCGAACTAACGCTCAGTGCTTTATTTCGTGTGCTTTGGTACTGCATTAAAATGTCATCCTTTCAAAAATTAGATATATTTCTTAGCATATTCAGGCACGTCTGCTGCATCCATGCTAATTGAAAGCATAAAGTTTATGTTAAACTTTTCGCCTGCTTTATCAAGCTCTCCTAAGAACTTTTCAAAACCGTCCTGGTTGTTATTTACAATCTTTAGAGTTCCGTCAACAAAGATATCTGTGATATCAAAGTTACCGCTTACTATACCGAAAATAAATCCGATAAATTCGTCCCATGTGTCGATAGCAAATTCAGAAGTGTCTGCCATTCTTACGCTTGACTTTATATCATACATATTCTTGCTAGTGTCGTTGCTTATAAATACAACGTTACCGTTAGCAGATGCTGCACATTCATTTACCTTTTCCAACAATACTTTTGTTTTACCGGTTCCCTTTTTTCCAACCAATAATTTAATCATAGTAGTGTCCTCCTCAAAATTTTATTTATTTTAAAAGCGAATTTTCGCTTTTATTTTCCAAGTCTTTTTTCTAATTTTTCCTTTTCGGCCTCATATCCGGGCTTACCTAAGAGTGCAAACATATTCTTCTTATATGCCTCAACTCCCGGCTGGTCAAATGGGTTTACACCCAATAGATACCCCGAAATTCCGCATGCCTTTTCAAAGAAGTAAACCAGCTTTCCGTAGTAATATTCCGAAAGCTCCGGAACTTCAACTAAAAGATTAGGCACTCCACCGTCGGTGTGGGCAAGCAAAGTTCCTTCTGCCGCCTTTTGATTTACGAAATCAATACTCTTACCGGCTAAGAAATTCAACCCATCAATGTTATCCTCGGTTGCCTCAACTATAATATTCTTCCTTGGGCTCTTAACCGAAATCCCGGTTTCAAAAATCATTCTCATTCCGTCCTGGATATACTGACCCATCGAGTGAAGGTCGGTAGAAAAATCTGCCGCTGCCGGGAATATTCCCTTTTGGTCCTTGCCTTCGCTCTCACCATATAGCTGCTTCCACCATTCACTAAAATAGTGAAGCGACGGTTCGAAGTTTATCATCATTTCGATATTCTTACCCTTTTTAAGAAGTATCTGTCTTGCAACTGCGTACTGATAGCACGGATTTTCTGAAAGGTTAGGGTTTGAATACTCAACCATGGCGTCTTTTGCGCCTTCCATGATTTTATCAATGTCAATGCCAGCAGCTGCAATCGGAAGTAATCCTACTGCGGTCAAAACTGAGAATCTACCGCCAACATCGTCGGGGATTACAAAAGTTTCATAGCCCTCTGCGTCTGCCAGGTTTTTAAGTGCTCCTCTTGCCTTATCTGTTGTGGCATAGATTCTTTTTCTTGCTTCTTCTTTTCCGTATTTTTTCTCTAAAAGGTCTTTAAAGATTCTAAATGCAATAGCAGGCTCTGTGGTTGTACCCGACTTTGATATGATATTTACCGAAATATCCTTACCCTCTACCGCCTCTAAAAGTTCTGCCATATATGTCGAACTAATGCTATTTCCGGCATATAGGATTTGCGGTGCCTTTCTATCCTTCTTATCCAGGATATTGTAAAAAGAGTGTGACAGCATCTCAATCGCCGAACGAGCACCAAGATATGACCCGCCGATACCAATCACAACTAAAACATCAGAATCAGAGCGGATTTTTTCCGCCGCCTTCTTTATCCTTAAAAATTCATCTTTATCGTAATTCTGGGGAAGGTCAACCCAGCCCAAAAAGTCGTTTCCAAGTCCTGTTTTTTCATGGATTTTCTTGTGAGCTTCCTTAACATAGTCGCTCATTGCCAAGAACTCGTGTTCAGATAGAAAATCTTTTGCTTTTTCGTAGTTAAATGTCAATTTACTCATTTTCCCTCTCCATTCTAAAATCCATATCTTATTACTTCTATTTTAATACATTTTCACATATAAATCAAGCATTATTTTTGATTTATGGTATTTATTTAAAAATTATCCAAATTTTTTTAAATTTCTATTTTAATTATCACGTTTTTATGATATACTCATATAAGATTATGTTTTACAGGATGGGTGATATTTATGCCGGAAGAAAATATAAAAATAATATCGCAAAACAAAAAAGCACGTCACGACTATTTTATAATAGAAACAATCGAGGCAGGAATTGAACTTTTCGGCACTGAGGTAAAGTCGGTACGCCAGGGTAAAGTCAACTTAACCGATGCCTTTGCCACCATAAATAACGGCGAGGTTTTTATAAAGCATATGAATATAAGTCCATATGAGCAGGGAAATATCTTTAACCGAGACCCACTTCGTGACCGAAAGCTTCTTCTTCATAAAAAGCAGATTTTAAAGCTAATCGGTCAGATTAAGCAAGATGGATTCTCTATAGTCCCCTTATCGGTTTATTTAAAAGGGTCTTTGGTGAAGGTGTCTTTGGCAGTTGTAAAGGGCAAAAAACTCTACGATAAGCGAGAGGATATTGCAAAAAAAGACTCCGCCCGGAGAATGGACAGAGCCTTTAAGGAACACAATAACAGGTGATTCAGACCGTGGCGACAGTCACGGTGTTTGTTTTCTGTGTTGACATTATTGGAAATATGTGATATTATGAAGAAAAACTATGAAAGAAGGCATAAAAATGTTTAAAAAGGAAAATGTAAAAGGTTTTATTGCCGGAGTATGTGTAACCGCAGTTGTAAGCGGAGCGCTTGCAGTATTTGCATCACAGCCAACCAACATTACAGCGTCTATGGGCGGAATTAAATGCTTCTGGGACGGCGTGGAAATGGATATGAGAGATGCTAAAGGAACTGTAGTTGAGCCGATTCGTTTAAAGGGCACAACCTATGTACCGATTCGTGCTATAGGCGTTCAAATGGGAAAAACCGTTGATTGGGACCCAAAAACCGAAGAAGTTTACATAGGAACAAAACCGGTTGCCGAAACATTGTCGTTAATGGATATGGATAAGAAGAAAACTAACAATAGAGGTATTGCATCATCGTCTACTCCTGGAACTTTTACATTAAAAACCGACGAATATAGTTACAACAACTATCTTCGTATAGATGGATGGGGAGAAACCATATATGCTTTAGACGGTCAGTTCAGTAAATTAGAGGCTAAGGCAGTTATTCCTTACACGGCCGTTGGTTCAAATGGCTCCGGTTATATTGAATTTTATGGCATATCTGACTCAGGTGCAGACGAGGTGTTGCTCGAAAGAATAGATTTAAAGCAAACAGAAGATATTAAAGATATTTCTATCAATCTCGCCGGTGAAGAAAACTTGAAAATTAGAATGAATAGCAGTGCCGACAAATATATGTATCTATATAATGTAAACTTTGTCGGTGCAGGATATTGATAAACTAAACGATACTAAACAATCCCCCTAATGGGGGATTGTTTTTTTTATAACCAACCCTTTGTAGAGAAGGCATTTAGCCTTTCGCATCGAAATGGTCAAATCCATTTCCCACAAATCCCTTATTTCGGTTCGTCGAGAACACCGACCCCTACAAATCCCTTATTCGCCAAATCAAAGATTTGGATAGGTCGTGGCAGTGGCGTTACCCAAATCATAGATTTGGAACGCTCTCCGATAGCCCTTATTTGCCAAATCAGAGATTTGGATATGGGCGTAAAAAAAACGGTTTGCGCTTAGCAAACCGTTTTTAAAATGCTAGAATTATTCAGCGATTTCAGAAACGACACCTGAACCAACTGTTCTACCACCTTCACGAATAGCGAAACGAAGTCCCTTTTCGATAGCGATAGGAGTGATAAGTTCAACGTCCATCTTTACGTTATCGCCAGGCATACACATTTCTGTACCAGCAGGTAGAGAGATAACGCCTGTAACGTCAGTTGTTCTGAAATAGAACTGAGGTCTGTAGTTATTAAAGAATGGAGTATGTCTTCCGCCTTCTTCCTTGGTCAATACGTAAACTTCACCAGTAAACTTTGTGTGAGGCTTGATTGAACCAGGAGCTGCAAGAACTTGACCTCTTTCGATTTCTGTTCTTTGAACACCTCTTAACAATGCACCGATGTTATCACCAGCTTCAGCATAGTCAAGAAGCTTTCTGAACATTTCGATACCTGTAACAACAACTTTTCTTAATTCGTCTGTTAAACCAACAACTTCAACTTCGTCAGAAACCTTTAATTGACCTCTTTCAACTCTACCTGTCGCAACTGTACCACGGCCTGTGATTGAGAAGATATCTTCGATAGGCATCAAGAATGGAAGGTCAGCCTTTCTTTCTGGTGTTGGGATGTATGAATCAACTTCTGCCATCAACTTCAAGATACATTCGTATTCTGGAGCGTTAACGTCTGTTGATGTTGATTCAAGAACCTTAAGACCTGAACCTGAAACGATTGGAGTATCATCTCCAGGGAATTCGTATTCGTTCAATAGGTCTCTGATTTCCATTTCAACTAATTCCATCAATTCTGGATCGTCTACTTGGTCAGCCTTGTTCATGAATACTACGATGTAAGGAACGCCAACCTGTCTTGATAGAAGGATGTGTTCTCTTGTTTGAGGCATTGGGCCGTCAGCAGCAGAAACAACAAGGATAGCACCGTCCATCTGAGCAGCACCAGTGATCATATTTTTAACATAGTCAGCGTGTCCCGGACAGTCAACGTGAGCATAGTGACGATTGTCTGTTTCATACTCAACGTGAGCTGTTGAAATTGTAATACCTCTTTCTCTTTCTTCAGGAGCCTTATCGATATTACCATACTCTGAATATTCTGCCTGTCCCTTCAAAGCCAATACCTTTGTGATAGCAGCTGTAAGGGTTGTCTTACCGTGGTCAACGTGGCCGATTGTACCAATGTTAACGTGCGGCTTATTTCTTTCAAATTTAGCTTTTGCCATTGTAGTTTCCTCCTTAAAATTAAACTTACAAATAGTAATTACTATTGTACAATTTTTTTACTGAAAAATCAAGTCTTTTTCGGAATTTTTTTGAAAAATTCCTTAAAAATG
>JAZULN010000033.1:0-12054 GCA_045603125.1 Clostridia bacterium
AAGGTAAGACGTGTGGAAATCCGTAAAAACGATATGGAAAAATTGAAAAAGTAATAAAAAGAGAGATTTCTTTTGGAAATCTCTCTTTTTATCAGTTGATATATTAAAAATCAGTTGAAAAAAATTCTAAACTATGTTATAATTTCCACGAGAGAAAAATAGGAGATGATGACTTGAAGACAAAATTAAAAAAATACATAACAATCCTTTTAGGACTTATAATAACGGCATATGCTATCAGCACCCTTTACCTTCCAAATAAGGTCGTAAGCGGTGGGGTTTCGGGTATGTCTACAATCCTTTACCATCAGTTTGGGATTCAGCCCGGTCTTTCTTTTGCAGTTATAAATGTTGTTTTACTATTGATTGCACTAAAATTCATCGGCAAGGAATTTGTTGTAAATTCGGTGGTGGGGGCAGGACTTGTGTCGGTGCTGGTTGAAGTCTTTTCATATCTTCCGCCACTTACCACAAATGTATTTTTAGCAACAGTTTTTGGATCTGTCCTTTACGGATTCGGAATAGGACTTACCTTAATTGAGGGTGCATCAACGGGTGGAACAGATATATTGGGAAGACTCTTGCAGTGTATATTCCCGCATATGAAGATAGGGAGATTATTGCTTTTTGTCGATGCGGCTGTAATTTTAACTTCTCTTATAATATTTAAGCAGGTTGATCTTACATTATATGGCATTATAGCTCTATTCTTATCAACCTATGCAGTTGATCTTTTAATGAACAAATTAAATGTTTCAAAGCTTGCATTTGTAGTTACTGAAAAGGGTGAGGAAATGGCAAAAATGCTTGTTTCAACATCTCCCCGAGGCGTTACAATCATGAATGCTCTGGGTGCGTATACAATGGAGGACAGAAACGTTTTAATGTGTGCCCTAAAGGAGAGTGAAATTATAGAATTCCAGAGAAAAATTTTAGAAGTTGACGATGCGGCGTTTATAATTTATTCGGAATCGCAACAGATTGTCGGAAACGGCTTTTATGTTTATAGATAAATCAAAGGGGGATAATTATGGAAAAACTAAAAATGGGGGACAAAGATGTTTTCTTTGTAGACTTTGAAAACAAATTTAAGTTTAATGGATTTTTGGATGAAACTTTTCGGTATATAGAAGATTTTCAACTTTTAAATCCGAAGCTTTGGGAAAGATTTGTCGGACAGTTTAGAGAAGACGCCGACCACGACGGTGGCTGGAGAGGTGAATATTGGGGAAAGACTATGCGAGGTGCAACTTTTGTTTATTCCTACACCAAAAATCCGGAGCTTTATGAGATTTTAAAAAAGACGGTTCTTGATATGATAGACAGTGCCGATGGTGAGGGAAGAATCAGTAGCTACTATAAAAACCATGAGTTTGAGGCTTGGGATATGTGGTCAAGAAAGTATGTTCTACTTGGTATGGAGTACTTTTTAGAGATATGCGAGGACGAGGATTTAGAGAAAAAAGTTATCACATCAATGAAGGCGCAGGTTGATTACATAATTTCAAAAATCGGCAAGGCAGAGGACGGCAAAAAGGAGATAACCCTTGCCACAAGACACTGGCGTGGTTTAAACTCGTGCTCAATTTTAGAGCCGATAGTAAGACTATATAACCTGACCGGGGAGAAAAAATACTTTGATTTTGCAGAGTATATTGTAGATTGCGGCGGCACAGACGTTGTAAATATCTTTAAGCTTGCCCACGAGGATAAGCTATATCCTTATCAATACCCGATTACGAAGGCGTATGAAATGACCTCATGCTTTGAGGGGTTAATAGAATTTTACAGAATCACGGGGGTTGAGTGGTATAAGGAAGCAATATTAAGGTATGCTGATAAAATTTTGGAATCTGATTTTACAGTAATCGGATGTTCAGGCTGTACCCATGAGCTTTTTGACCATTCAACCGTAAGGCAGGCAAATACAAATAACGGTAAAATCATGCAGGAAACCTGTGTTACCGTGACCCTTATGAAGTTCTTTTATCAGCTCACACGCCTAAGCGGTGACCCACGCTATGTTGATGCTTTTGAAACATCTTTATATAATGCATATCTTGGTGCGGTAAATACCGAGAAGGTGATAGAACCGCAGATTACCAACCTGCATCCTGATTGGGAAATTGAGGCACTGCCTTTTGACAGTTATAGCCCACTTACAGCCGGTACCCGTGGTAACGGTGTTGGCGGACTTATGAGAATGTCTGATAACCACTACTACGGATGTTGTGCGTGTATTGGTGCGGCAGGTATCGGTATGGCGGCAAAGATGAATGTACTAACAGGTAAGTCGGGGTTAACAGTTAATTTATTTATTGACGGTAAGGTTGAAACAAGAACTCCTGACGGTTCAAAAGTTACCCTTTTAACCCACACCGAATATCCGAAAAACGGGGACATAAAAATCACACTAGAACTTGAAAAACCGGCAGAGTTTGAGCTTTTAATCAGAAACCCGGAATGGTCTGAATCGACCGAGGTTTTGGTAAACGGCGAGAAGGTGGAAGTAAATAAGGGATATATAATAATAAATAGAGAATGGGTGTCGGGGGATACAATAGATATTTCCCTTGACATGAGAACTCAGGCGATTTACCCGATTCCTTACGGGCATCAGGTTTTGATGAACGAGGTTATCTGGGGACATAACTATGTAATCCCGACCTACGATGAAGAGGACCCTATTGCTAAAAACCATATTGCTCTAAGGCGTGGACCTATAATGCTTGCACAGGAGAATAGACTTGGCTACAGCGTTGACGATGCGGTGACGGTTGATGTTAAGCCTGATGGTTATGTAGATGTGGAATTAACCGATGAGGGAATCCCATATAAGTATATTGTGGGGGCAAAAGTGCCTTTGAAAAACGGCAAGAAGATGACAGTAACCGACTATTCATCGGCAGGAAAACTCTGGAATGAAGAAAGCAAGATGGCAGTCTGGATGAAAACTGAATAATAAGAAAGACTATCCTTTTCGTAAGGGAAGGATAGTCTTTTTATAATTTTAAAAAAATATATACTATTTTGGCTTGACACCTTATAAAATGTGTGTTAGAATGGACTCGAAATTTGGGAAATATAAGGAATTTTCTAAAGTTTTGTGGGGGAAAATCAAAGGCTAAAACCAAAAATTTAAAAAGTTGGGAGAATTTAAGATGGAAAATTTAAAAATACTTGTTGCGGGAGATTTTTGCCCAAGATTCAATGATAAGGATCTTTTAGACGAGAACTTGCAAAGAGAAATCACAAAAGAAATTGCCGAAATTTCGGCATCTCACGATTTTTCTATGATGAACGTAGAAACTGTATTTACAAAAAACGACACACCGATTGTAAAGTCAGGGCCTAATCTTCGAACCGATTTAGAGTATCTTGAATTTTTAAAGAAATTTAATTTTAGCATCGGTGCCTGTGCCAATAACCATATGGGAGACCAGGGTGATGCTGCGCTTTTAGAAACAATAGAGCATATAAAAAGCCTTGGAATGATGACGGTTGGTGCCGGAAAGGACAAGGCTGATGCTGAAAAGGCGATATTTGTAGAGAAAAACGGCATAAAGCTTGGGATTATTAACTGTGCAGAGCACGAGTTCGGCATTGCCCAGAAAAATAAGCCGGGGATGGCAGGCCTTGATTTTTATGATACATCAAAGATAATAAAAGATGCAAAAAATAAGGCAGATGTGGTGTTAGTGTTTATCCATGGCGGGAATGAGCATAACCCCCTTCCAAGACCGGGTATGAAAAAGATTTGCCGATTTTTTGCTGAGTGCGGAGCAGATGCCGTCGTTGTAGGGCATGCCCACTGCAGACAAGGTTATGAAATTTACGAAAACGTGCCTATTTTCTATGGTATGGGTAATTTTTATATGCAAAATAAAAATAAGACTTATGGCTGGGAACGAGGCTACATGGTAAGCCTTGAATTTACTAAGGATAAATGTAAAAAGTTTGAAATAATCCCATATTTTCAGGCATATGACGGGAAAAAGTTTGAGATTTCAAAGGGTGATGAAAAGGAAAAAGCCCTAAAGTACATAGATCATATCTCCGAGGTTATGAACACAGAGGATTTATATGAAAAGCTAACTCTTGCGTGGGCGGTTTGGTATTTGAGGACAGCAAACGGATGGTATGAAGGGGAGGGGCAAAAATTCTTCCAGCTAACCGACGGAAGCTTTGATGATTTTAGTACTTTATTTGTAAGAAATACATTTACCTGCGAGAGCCATGCAGAACTTATGGCAAACTTCTTTAAGGCATACTGCGACAATAACGTAGACGGTTTAGAGAAATATGTTGAGATGATAGAAACCCTGCAAAACGGTGGACACATAAGCCTTAAATAGGAGACAGCACGATGAAAAAAACAGTAAAACAGTATTTTATGATAATCCTTGGAACGATACTTCTAACAGTAGGTGTATACTTTTTTAAAATCCCAAACGGTTTTGCAACAGGTGGAGTGAGTGGTATCAGTACGATTTTTGGAGTGGTATTTAGCTTTCTGACTCAAGCCGAGTGGATGACCGTTATAAACGTATTACTGCTTATTTTAGGTTTTATCCTCCTTGGCAGAGGAAACGGCGTTAAAACGGTATTTTGCAGTTTACTTTTTTCAGGGTTAACCATGGTTTGCGAAAAAATTATCCCATTAACCGCACCCCTTACCAACCAGCCACTTTTAGAACTCATATATGCTATGCTTTTGACATCTATAGGTTCTGCCATGATTTTCAATAGCGGTGCATCATCGGGCGGTACCGATATTATGGCTTTGATTTTAAAAAAATTCACATCTTTAGATGTTGGAAAGTCGCTTTTGGTAGTGGACTTTTTGGTTGCCGGCTCATCGTTTTTCGTATTCGGCATAAAGGCAGGATTGTTTTCTATGCTTGGACTTTTTGCCAAGGCGTTTTTGGTGGATGCTGTAATCGACTCCTTAAATAGTTTTAAGTATTTTATAGCAATCACCGATAAACCTGATATGGTAAGAGAATATATTATGAAGGATCTCCACCACGGTGCGACGATAACTGAGGCTATGGGAAGTTATACCAATAACAAAAAATATATGATACATACCGTATGCAAGAGATTTGAGGCAATAAAACTAAGAAAACGAATTAAAGAGATAGATCCTTCATCCTTTATAATTATCACAACATCCAGTGAAATTATAGGCAGAGGCTTTAGAAGTATATAAAAAAATGTGGTGAAAGCCACATTTTTTTGTGCGAAAATATTTCATAAATTCTGTTGAAATAAAAAACAATTGGTGGTATAATGAATTTAATTAAACTGGGGTATTGTGTGCTGAAAGTGTTTTTTTAGGGGGTAAAAAATATGTATATGAAATTTAAGGACGGAAAGTCCAAGGCGTTGACTTTGAGCTATGACGATGGGGCGATTTATGATAAAAGACTTGTCGAAATTCTTGATAAATTTGGCATAAAAGCAACCTTTAACATTCAGTCGTCAGACTTCTATCCGGAAGACGGTGAAAAAGACGGTCAGTGGAAGATGAAGCTGTCTGAGGTAAAGGAGCTTTTTAAAAATGGTAATCATGAGCTTGCAATCCACGGCTATCACCATCCGTTCTTTTCACTTTTAAAAAGTGAACGGGTCTTAACTGAGGTGTTAGATGACAGAAGAAAGCTGGAATCTGAACTAGGAATGATTGTAAGGGGTATGGCGTATGCCTTTGGTTCTTATAGCGATGAGGTTGTGGACTGCCTTAAAAAATGTGGGGTTTGTTATTCAAGAACTGTAAATTCTACAGAGAATTTCTCTATGCCGGAGGAATGGCTCGAATGGCATCCGACTTGCCACCACAATAACCCGAAGCTATTTGACTTGGCAAAGGAATTTATAGAAAAGAAGGATGTATATGAGGCAAGAAACCATCTTTTTTATCTGTGGGGACATAGCCATGAATTTGAAAGAAACCAAAACTGGGATGTAATCGAAAAGTTTTCAGAATATATAAGCGGAAAAGACGATATTTGGTATGCAACCAATATAGAAATCTATGATTACGTTAATGCCTATAATAGTCTCGAGACGAGTGTTGATGAAAAAATTATACATAACCCGACAAATCAAGATGTATGGTTTGTGGAAAAACACGCCAATAACAAAGAAGTTCTGTGCGTAAAAGCAGGGGAAACATTAAAACTTGACTAAGGGGGAAATGGTAAAATGATTCATTCGATTTTAATTATAGGTCAGTCCAATATGGCGGGGAGAGGTTTTGCAAACGAAGTTTCACCAATCGAAAATGACAAATTATTTGTCATGAGAAACGGACGTTGGTGGAAAATGTATACACCGGTAAACCCTGACAGGGTGACTGCAGGTGTGAATTTAACCGAAAGCTTTGCTGATTTATATCAAAAAGAGCATGATGTCGATGTTGGCATCATTCCATGTGCTGATGGTGGAACAAATATTGACCAGTGGCAGGTAGGGGGATTACTTTTTGACCATGCATGCTATATGGCAGAACTGGCACAAAGAACATCAACTATCGCCGCTGTTTTATGGCATCAGGGCGAGTCGGACTGTGCACCTGACCGATACCCCTTGTATGAGGAAAAATTAACCGTTATACTTGATGCTTTTCGTAAAAAACTGAATCTACATTATGTTCCGTTTTTAGTTGGCGGACTTGGAGATTTTTTGGAAATTTTAGATAAAAATTATGTTCACATAAACGAGGCTCTAAAGAGAGTGGCGAAGAAAAGAGAAATGACCGGTTTTGTGCCGGCAGAAGGCTTGGGTTCTAATTCTGACAATCTCCACTTTTCTGCTAAGTCGTTGAGAGAATTTGGGGTAAGATATTATAACGAATTTAAAAAGTTAGAAGATAAAAATAAAATTTTCGAAGAAAAATCTACGCCTGATCAGGCAATAAGAACCGGTTTGGAACATCTGTAAAAACTATAGACAACAAAAATTAGACTAAGAAGGAAGTAATAAAAATGAGTACATTATTATCGGTTTCGGTGGCACTATTGGCAGGACTTTTGATGACAAGGGCATTCAAGCCCTTAAAACTTCCGTCGGTAACGGCATATTTGATTGCAGGGGTTTTAATAGGTCCATACTGCCTGGGGGCACTTAACTTTAGCGGTCTTGGATTTACATCTCACGATGCAGTATCAAAGCTTTCACTGATTTCAGAGGTGGCACTTGGCTTTATCGCTTTTTCTATTGGTAACGAGTTCAGATTATCTGATTTAAAAAAGACAGGCAAGCAAGCCTTGACAATTGGTATTTTTCAAGCACTTGTGGCGACCTTGTTTGTTGACTTGGCACTGTTTTTCGTATATAAAATTATGCCTGACAAACTCACTCTGCCACAGGTTATAACATTGGGCGCTATCGCAACGGCAACGGCACCGGCCGCAACCTTGATGGTAGTAAGACAGTATAAGGCAAAGGGACCTTTAACAAAACTTTTATTACCTATCGTTGCCTTGGACGATGCTGTAGGTTTGATTGTTTTTGCCGTGTCCTTTGGAATAGCAAAGACTTTGGTTGTAAATTCAGTGGATATGGTGTCTATCCTTGTAAACCCACTGATTGAGATTGTATGTTCATTGATACTTGGTGCGGTGATGGGTTGGATTTTAACCCAACTTGAAAAGCTTTTCAATTCAAACACAAATCGTTTGAACTTAACTATTGCATTTGTATTTTTAACAGTGTCTCTATCGATGATTGAGTTTCATTTAGGACCGGTACACATCAGCTTTTCGTCATTACTTGTATGTATGATGCTGGGGACTGTATTTTGCAATATCTGTCCTTTATCTCACGACCTTATGGAAAGATCTGATAAGTGGACTTCACCTCTTTTTGCACTATTTTTTGTAATAAGCGGTGCAGAGCTTGAACTTGGTGTATTTGCAGATATGGCCATAGTGATTATTGGGTTAGTTTACATAATATTCCGTTGTCTCGGAAAATATTTTGGTGCGTACGCCAGTGCAAAGGCAGTTAAGTGTGAACCTCAAATCTGTAAATATCTTGGCGTAACTCTATTCCCACAGGCAGGTGTTGCACTTGGCATGTGTGCAACAGCGATGCAGTTGGGAGAACAGGGGGCATTGATTAGAAATATTACTCTTTTCGCAGTGCTAATATATGAACTTTTCGGCCCTCTTATGACAAGACAGGCACTGACTTTGGCAGGTGAAATTTCACCGATTCCTGACGAGGTTAAGAACCGCAGAGAAACAAAACTTAGTGAAAGCGGGAAGAAAAATGTCTAATTGTGAGGAATGTATATATTATACTTACGATGAAGACTACGAGTGCTACACCTGTATGATGGATTTAGATGAAGACGAGCTTTATAAGTTTGTGAGCGGCAAGTTTTCGGAATGTCCGTATTACCGTCAGGGTGATGAGTATACAATAGTCAGAAAACAGATATAATTGGAGGAAAAAAATTGTCGGGTAAATGGTTTTTAAAAGGCATGAGGGACGGAATCCCTATTGCTCTGGGGTATTTTGCCGTATCTATTGCCCTTGGTATTTCAGCGGTAAAAGCAGGGCTTTTGCCGGGGGAGGCAACATTGGCAAGCTTTCTTTTAAACGCATCTGCCGGTGAATTTATAGGCTTTACATTGATTTCGCAAAATGCCGGATATTTAGAGGTAATGATAATGGAGGCAGTGGCAAATGCCAGATATCTTTTGATGTCTTGTGCGTTGAGTCAGAAGCTTGAGCCGAAAACCTCACTTTTAAAAAGAATGATACTTGGTTTTAATGTAACCGACGAGATTTTCGGGATATCAATAGCCGTGCCTGATAAATTAAATCCTTACTATAGCTTTGGTGCCGACGTTGTTGCAATGCCGGGCTGGGCTTTGGGGACTCTTACCGGTGCACTTTTGGGCGGAATTTTGCCAAGCGGGGTGATTAGTGCCCTTAGCGTGGCGTTATACGGAATGTTTGTTGCAGTGTTTATTCCGGCGGCAAAGAAGGATAAGGTAGTATTAGGACTTATATTTGTAAGTTTTCTTGCGAGCTTTATCTTTACATATGTAAAGGGTTTTGCCTTTATCCCGGAAGGGGTCAGAATTATTATACTTACCGTTTTTATATCCATTTTTGCAAGTCTTTTATTCCCAAGAGGGGAGGATAAAAATGAAGAATAATGTGTATATCTATATCTTTTCTATGGCGATAGTTACATATTTAATCCGAGTTTTACCCTTGACCCTAATAAGACGGGAAATTAAGAATAAAACTATTCGCTCATTTTTATATTATGTGCCATATGTAACGTTAGCGGTTATGACATTCCCGTCGATAATGTCGGCAACCGAAAACTTTTATTCGGGGCTTTTAGCATTGGCGGTAGCGATAACTCTAGCGTGGCGGGGAAAAAGTCTTTTTGTGGTTTCGGTTGCGGCGTGCGTGACAGTATTTTTAATAGAATTGCTCATATAAAAAATAAGACCCGACGGGTCTTATTTTTTATAACTTTACAGGGACAAACCCTGATTTTTTCAATACATATACCTCACGAAATCCTATAGATTTTAATAGTTCTTCGCCGAGCTTAAAATGGATACCTAAAAAATCTTTATTGTGGCAGTCGGAGGTGATTATAATCTTTTTGTTGAGATTTTTTAGTTCCTCTAAGATAAATTTTTGTGGGTATGGGGTTGATAGATACCCACGTGATATACAGCCGGTATTTAGTTCAAAGAAATCGTTTTTCTCAGAAAGTGCAAAAAGTGCTTCCAAGGCATAGTTTTTATATTCTTTTGACTCGGTATCAAAAATATTTGCCTTTTCCGAGTGTTTTCTTACAATATCAAAATGACCTATAAAATCGGGGATAATATATTCTGGCATTTTTGCAATATTTTCATAATATGCACGGGCAAGCATCATACCGTTTCCGTCAAAGTATTTTTGGAGTATTTCCATAAAAGGCGTCAATTTCAGGTCGATATCTATTACCTCATCACCGGTTTTTATATAGTGAGATGAGCCGATTACATAGTCGTAGCCGTCCAAATCCTTTGGCGCATACATCTCAAATTCAATTCCGCAAAAAATTTCTATTTTATCTTTATACTTTTCCTTCAATTGATTGATTTTAGCCTTATAGCCGAGAGTATCCTTCATGCAATAGTATTCGCCGCCCGGAATATAGGAATGTCCGGAAAAACCAAGAGAATCAAAGCCCAGTTCGATTGCTTTTTCTATCATTTCTTCGGGTGTGTCTTTCCCGTCGCAAAAGGTAGAATGAGTATGTAGATTTTGTAGATATTCCATATAAAATTTCCCCCTTGTGGTTTAAAACCAAAGTAATTTTATCATATCAGTGGGGGATAGTCAAGATACTCCGTGAAATATGTCTGTTACCAAGATGTAATAAAAATTTTGTCAAAATAAAATGGACTATTGGTGCGAATTATGATAAAATATTTGTGATATTGTGATAAAAAGGAGAGAATTATGAAAAAAAGAGCGATATTTCTTTCAGGGCTTTTCTTGGCACTTGGTATTTCAGGATTTGCCCATGCAGAGAAACAGTCTCCCATATATTTTAACGATACATTGATTGAATTTAAAAACCCTGTAATAAGAGAACTGTCAAGCACAGTTGTGCCGGTAAGAGAGTTCTCGGAACAAGCAGGCTATACTGTTATCTGGAACGGCACAATGCGGGAGGTTATAGTCTTAAACGATGAGGTTAAGGTTATAATGACAATTGGAAACAATAATATTCAGGTTCAGAGTAAACTGATGGGCGACTATGATGTTTTATCACTCCTGCCCCCTCAGATAAATAATTCCGTTACATATATACCCCTTCGTGCAGTGGCAGAAGCCCTGGGTGCGAAGGTAGAATGGGTGGCGGAAGATGACAGTACCCATATTATTACTGAGAAAAAAGCGGAAGAGCCAAAAAAAGAATCCGAGCCACAAACCGAGTCGGAAGCCGGCAAAGATTCTGATAAAGAAACCAAATCTGACGACGAGGACATCAAAAAAGATAACGAGGAAAACAAAGAGTTTAATAATACCTTCTATAGTCAGTATGACCCTGAATATTTAGAGTTATATAACGATGAAGTATATAAGTGGACCGAAGGACGAAACGGATATTGCTATGTAACATCCTACGCGATGCTTGTAAGTGACATTTCGGGTGAGGTTGTGACCCCTAAAGATATTGCCGACATAAACCTTTTGGCAGGCGGAAATCCGTCGATATGTTATCATTGGGAGATACTGGAAAGTTATGATGTGAATTTTGATGTTGCATTAGCCGAAGACTCACCGTATTTTTTGGAATACGATAACACCCGAGGTCTTACATATATCGATAACTCAACACCTGAGGCGGTAATTTCAGCACTAAAAGAAAGCCTTGATAGGAATCCTAAGGGGGTTATGGTAAGGGATTTATCTATGCCCCATACTATGGTTGCAATAGGCTACGATGATAAAGGTATTTATTTTAACGACCCGGCACTACAAAAGGACGGGGTTTTATGGGAAGAAACCTGCCTTAAAAATCAGGAGATAACCACAATTTCTGCTATTATTGCACTAAAATAAGGAAATTTTAATAAGCATACAGAAAAATTATCTGTATGCTTATTTTTGTTATAAAACATAGATAAATATAAAAAATTATATAAATTTGTCAATGATTTACATAAGAAGTTTACAAATGAGTTACAGAATGTTTACTATCCTCACCATCCACATAGTTATCCACAAAAATTTGAAGAATTTTACAGTTTTTACGGACAAGTTATGGGGAAAAAGTGAATAAGTGTGGATAAGTGGATAACTTTATCCATCATTTCATGGGTTACATAATATAAAAATTCAGGAAATTTTTGACGAAATTTTTAAAATAAAGTAATTTTTAATTGTGTTTTGGGAGGTTAAAAAATTTCTTTCTAAAAATATGAAAAATTCGTATATATTAACGAAGGTTTTTTTCGTCAAAACTATTGACAATTTGCTGATTTTCGACTAAAGTTATATATATAAAATTCACAA
>JAZULN010000034.1:0-2241 GCA_045603125.1 Clostridia bacterium
AGTTGCGGTTGGCAGACCTTTCGACGAGCCTATAGGCTCGGCCAGCATATTGCCCTAAGGGGGCAGAGCAAGCCACCGGCACGGCCGGTGGTCATGACTCCATTTTTATTGGTCCTCTTTTTGCGAACCAACCGGATTGACAATACTATAACCAACATTTACAAGGTGGTCGGCAACACGTTCGAGTCCGCCTATAACCGATGAATAGTATGGACTAACTATAACACTGCAATTTCCATCTGCAAGGCGAGCAAAGTGACCGTCAAGAAGTTCCTTCTTCATATCATCGACTCTTTCTTCTAATTTAGTCAAATCAGGAAGCTTATCCTTCTTTAATGTCTCAAATGCATTCTTTGATATATCAAACATCTTCATAACATTCTCACGCATAGCGAGCACTCCATCTTGTGCTTCTTTTGAGAAGGATATTTCCTTACGTAACATTTCCACACCGATTTCATGGAAGTTCTCGGCATGGTCGCCTATACGTTCAAGGTCGTTTAATACGTGGAAATATGAACCTATAACCTTTTCACTGCTTCCCTCTACTTCTGCGGATAGCTTAATCAGGAATTTAGTTAATGCCCCATTTGTAAAGTCAATTATTTTTTCATTTTCACTGATATGCTCACCATACTCCAAAGAGCCATTGTCTATTGAGCAAAAAGAAAGGCGTGTGTTTTCTTCTACAAGACTAATCATATATTCGATTTCCTTCTTAACCTGCATAAGCGCAATAGGAGGAGTCGATAAAAGTCTTGTATCGACATATTTTAAAGTTAGTGTGTCATCACTTTCCTTCTTATCCTTAATAACAGTACATGAATAGTTCACCAGCTGCTTTACAAACGGCAACAGTAAAAGGGTAGTAGTTACATTAAATATAACATGGAAAAGTGATACTCTCATTTGAAGCGACATCGGGTCACTACCCGGGAAGGCTGAAACCAAAAGATTTACAACCGGTTCTCTGAATATCCAGATGATGGCCGAAAATAACCCTGTACCGATTACATTAAAGGTAAAGTGGATAAGTGCAACTCTTTTTGAATTCGCATTTGCACCAACCGATGCCAAAAGTGCGGTAACACAAGTACCGATATTTGCACCAAGCACGATAAATAGTGCCAGGTCAAGAGGAAGTACTCCCGTTCCAACCATTGTAATAACAACACCGGTTGCCGCAGAAGAACTCTGAATAAGAGCGGTAAATATAACGCCCACCAAAATAAGAAGGAGCGGAAAATCAATTACGCGGAAAACCTCTGTAAACATATTTTCAACAAGAGGGTTTCCAAAAGCCTGTTCACTGCTCATGATATTAAGACCTACAAATATCAGACCCAAACCACAGCAAAGGCTGCCGGCAATTCTAACTTTTTCCTTTTTAGCAAAACCCATCATCACCCCTGCAAACGCAAGCAGATACATGGCAAGGTTAAAATAGTCATTTTTAAGAGCAACCAAAACACCGGTGATTGTAGTACCAATATTTGCACCCATAATAATCGGGGTTGCCTGCATAAGAGTCATAACCCCTGCATTTACAAGACCGATAACCATTACCGATGTCGCCGATGAACTCTGAATGATTGCTGTTACACCGGCACCGATTCCGACTCCTGAGAACCTATTGTTGCTAATCTTCTCAAGCAGTCGTTTCATGCCCATACCGGCACTTCTCTCCAAAGCATCGCCCATAAAGTTCATGCCGACTATAAACACACCAACGCCTGCCAATAACCAGATTAAGCTTCCAACTAGTTGCATAATATCCTGTGATGATAACATTAAAAATTCTCCTTTCAAAAATATACAAATTTTCCATGTCCCCCAAAAATTATACTCAATCTAAAACAAGCTTTTGCACAAAAGCGGTATAACCTTTTTAAGGCTACACCACTTTATTTTTTATACGCCGCTATATGCAGAGAATCCGCCGTCTACCGGCACCACTACACCATCAACAAAGCCTGATGCTTCGTCGTTTAAAAGCCATAAAAGTGTACCAACAAGTTCTTCCGGCTCGCCGAATCTATCCATTGGAGTTGCGGCTAAAATCTTCTCTGTTCTTGGAGTTGCCTTGCCATTTTCATCAAACAGCAAAGCCTTATTTTGTAAAGTTACGAAAAATCCCGGTGCGATTGCGTTTACTCTGACACCTACTTTTGAGAAATGTACTGCAAGCCACTGAGTAAAGTTTGAAATAGCGGCCTTGGCACCTGAATAAGCGGGAATCTT
>JAZULN010000035.1:0-5632 GCA_045603125.1 Clostridia bacterium
AAATACTTTCCTTCTATATTTTGGGGCAAACACTATATGATACTTGCAATCCCATTTTGTATGTGCTAAACTATTTGTGTCTATGTTTTCTTTTTTCATAGATTTAATCCTCCAATGTGATTTTTATTCTTTTGACTGGCAGGTCAGATTTTATTATATCACATCGGAGGATTTCTGTTTATCGGTTAACCTCTACTGAACCACGCGACTATCGCGTGGTTTTCTTTATACAATAAAAAAACTTGAGCAAAAGCTCAAGTTTTTTACTTATATTTCTTCTGCCTCACAAACAGGACTTCCGCTTCCTAAATCATCCCACACCATTACCTTCACAGTGGTATATGATTTATCGGTAGTAAACGGAATATCTTCGCCATTATAGACCGCTGTTTGGGCTTCTACTAATTCAGTGCCGTTATATAAAGCAAGGATTACGGTTTTTCCCACCTCAACATTTACAGGTTTTACTGTAAATGCCTTACCATCGGCAGAGATTGTGGTTTGGGTGTTGGAAAGGAAAATGATGTTTGCATTTTTAAAATAATCGTTTCCTAGAGAAATATATACATTCTCCCATCCGCTTTCTGTACCTTTATAGCAAACTCTGGAAAGATTGGAGCAATAATCAAACGCATATCTTCCTATAGATTTGACGCTCTCCGGAATTGTTATACTATCCAAACCCGAACACCTATTAAATGCCCCATCACCTATCTTTGTAACGCCCTCAATAATTGTTATATTCTCTATCCCCGTGCATAAATAAAAAGCACTATCGCCTATCTCCGTAACACTTCCCGGGATCGTTACACTAATCAACCCAGAACAATTATAAAACGCCTTATCTCCTATCTTTGTAATGCCTTCAGGCATAATTAAGTTCGTTAGTCCTGCGCATGAATTAAACGCATCATCACCTATCTCCGTAACACTTCCCGGGATCGTTACACTAACCAACTTGGAACAATTATAAAAAGCCTTATCTCCTATCTTTGTAATGCCTTCAGGTATAATTAAGTTTGTTAGTCCTGTGCATGAATTAAACGCATCATCGCCTATCTTGGTAACGCCCTCAAAGATTTTTAGACTCGTTAGGCCGGTGCATGAATAAAATGCATAATCGCCTATTTCTTTGACACTCTCCGGAATTGTTATATCTGTCAAACTGTCGCAGCAGGAAAAAGCATAATTAGCAATCACAGTTGTTCCGTTTCTTATATCATATGACCCACTAATACTTTTTTTAGCCTCTATAAGATAGTTTCCTATATATAGAACATCATCCTTCCAATTACTTGTGTTATTATAATAACCCGTATTAAAAAACGCTTTATTTCCAATAAATGATAGATTCTTTGAAACAGTTATTACATTTAAACTGACACAACCATAAAAAGACGTTCCCCAAATTTCTGTCACACTATCAGGAATGTTTATACTTTCCAGTCTGTCACATCCATAAAACACGCCGCCTCCTATGTTGGTTACACCTTCTGGAATAGTTATTTTAGTTAAACTGTCACATTCATAAAACGCATCATTACCTATGTTTGTCACCCCATCACCAAAGGTAATATCAGTTAAGTTTCTACAATACCAAAACGCTCCTTCTCCAATATTTTTTAAAGTATCCGGAATTGTAATACTTTCCAATTCTTCACAAAATTCAAATGCTCTGTCGCCAATTGTTACTAATCCCTCATAAATAACAACATCCGTTAAACCACTACAAGTAAAAGCATAATCGCCTATTACAGTCACACTATCAGGAATAGTAATACCGGTTAGATCATAACAATATTCAAAGGCATTATCAGCAATAGTCTTTGTCCCCTCTTTTATTGAATATTCCCCCCGAATTCTCTCTCGTGCACTAATTAAGTGATTTCCAATATATAGAACTTTATTCTCCCAATTGCTTGAGTTATTCATGTACGCCGTTCCAACAAAAGCACCAGCTTCTATATTTACCACGCTATCAGGAATGGTAATGTCAGTTAGATTGCTACAATCGCAAAATGCCCATTCACCTATACTCGTCACAGGATATCCCTCTATCACACCGGGTATCGTCACTTCAGTTGCCGTTTCCTTACAATCGGTAATTGTAACCTCACCATCCAAAATTTTATATTCAAGGTCGCCATAGGTTCCATAGGTTACTGCCAAGGCGTTTAGCACCCCAAACGAAAACAAGCCCAAAAAGGTCAGGGTAAGGGTTAGAAGCAGTTTCTTTTTCATTCTTTAATCTTCCTTTCGGGTTGTAATATCTATATTATTTATTTTACCATATTATAGAATTTTGTCAAGGTGTTAAGAACGGGACGCACCACGGGTCGTCCCCTACATAAATTTAAATAATTAGCAACATTTTGTAGGGGTTGGCGTCCTCGACAACCCGCAAAAAACGGTAGGGCACATAGAAACCCTTCCCTACATTCCCACAAAAAATACCACTCTCATCGAGTGGTATTTTTATCTTGATTAAAACTTAAAATATTTCTTACTCTTGCTGCTTTCGTATGCCGCTTCAATAATCTTTTGCGACATGATTGCATCTTCTGCAGTAATCGGAACATCAATTTCACCAGCTACAGCCTTACCGAAAGCCTCAATTTCCTTGGTGTACATATTGCCCAGCTCAAGGTTTAATTCCATAGGCTTTACTTCGCCACGATCCTGACTTGCGTCATATCCCAAAGAATCGTCTGTAACCAAAATTTCAACGTCTCCGCCTTCAATTTGCGAAATTGTGCCTTGTGCAAAAATGCTACCCTTTGTGCCATAGAATTCAATCTTACATTTTGCTGCAGCATCAGGGATATTGAAGTTTGCATCAACATATGCAGTTGCACCGTTTTCAAGGCGACAGATTACACAACCTGCATCTTCAACGTCATACTTAAATACCTGATTTCCGCAAAGGCCGGCAGTCTCAGTTACCTCAAGGCCTGTGATGTAACGGATAAGGTCAACGCAGTGTACGCCCATATCCATCATAGCACCGCCGCCTGATAGCTTCATTTCCTGTCTCCAGCAGTTTTCCATTTCAGGGTACCAGCAAGTTAACTGTGCTCTTGCACTTACAATCTCACCGATCTTACCTGAAGCTACAACTTCCTTCATCTTCTGATGATATGTATGGAATCTCATCATAAAACCAACGCCAAGCTTGATGCCCTTACCCCTACAGTAATCAGCGATTTCCTCTGCTTCCTTACTTGTTAAGCCTACAGGCTTTTCGATTAAGATATCCTTGCCGGCATCAGCTGTCGCATACGCTTGTTCCTTGTGGCAAAATACAGGAGATGCAATATACACTGCCTGAATCTCGTCAAGTGCCAAAAGCTCTTCGATGTTATCGAATGCATACTTTGCATTATACTTTTCCTTACATCTTTCTGCAGCTTCTTTATTTGCGTCCATTACGGCAACAAGCTCAGCATTATCTGCTAGCATCATGCCCGGAAGTGTTCTTCTGTCGGCAATACCGCCGCATCCGATTACGCCCCATTTAATCTTCATCACTTATTTCTCCTTTTTCTATGTTCTTCAAGGTCATCTACGTACTTACACAAGCCGTCAACAATCTCGGTGCAAATCTTTTCACCAATCTCTTTTGTTGCAAGCTCTGGAAGTCCCATAACTCCAACCTTAATTTCATCTTTTTGACCAACCCTTTCAACAATGAAAGGACTATCATATGACTTTTCTCTCTTTTCAAACCAATCCTGGTCGGTTCTCATCATTTTAGCATAATATTCTTCGTCCATAACAATCTCGTCACGAACGAGTTCAGGTGCCCAATACATCATAATCCCTGTTTCCATCATGCCGGCATGAAAATCGTGTTCAGGCTCCATGGAAAATCCCGAAAGCCAGGTTGGTGACATGTTCCACGCTTCAACCAGAGAAATTGTTACCTTCTCATTTAGCTCAGGGTTTCTCCTCAGAATCATCTTCAGACTGTTTTCAAGAGAAATTCTATTATCTGTCCCCGCATGACCAAGGAAGATAATCAGATTTTCAAAACCCATTCTAATAAATTCCTGACAAATGTCGGTAATATAAAGGCCAAATGTGTTTGGGCTTACATTTACTGTCCCTAAAAGTTCTCCACCCGAGAAACAGTAGTTTACCGAAGGTGCAACAACTGCATTTAACCTGTCCCCGGCAATTTCTAATGGTTTTGTAGCGTTTAAAATATCGGTAGATAACGGCAGATGATAGCCATGTTGTTCTACAACGCCGGTCGGGATTATAACGGTTTTGGTTTTTTTCATTGCCTCTTCCATATCACGAACCGTCATTTTATTCATATAAAAAGCCATATTTATGTCTCCTTTTAAAAATTAAGGTCTTGCATCACACGATACAAGACCCTAAAATCAATTATCTGCCTTCTTGCATTTCCTTAACTGATTCTAATATTGCATCAGCCATGTATTCAATTTGCTCATCGGTCAATCCGTATAATGGAAGGTGAGTATATCTCTTATAGAATACTTCTTCACAGTTTGGACATGTCTTTGCGATTTCGTCTGAATCATAACCCATATCTTGAACAACCTTGAATCTATATAAAGGTCCGAAGTGAGCGATTTGTGTTACGCCCTTTTCTTCCAACTTCTTCTTAAGAACCTGGATGTCTCCGCCCGCCTTTTGAGGGTCGATTTGCAATAGGTACATGTGATATGTAGGCTTAATATCTTCTGTATCCAAAAGTTGTGGAACGATTGCATCGTTTTCAGCGAATCTCTTTGTTAAGTATTCAGCAGCCTTTCTTCTCTTTGCAATGATTTCTTCATTACGAGCAACCTGAAGTGCAAGACCTAAGCCCTGGATTTCTGTTGTTGATGAGTTACCTGCCATAAATGGCTTTTCTTTTCCAGGGATTGGAGTGATGTTATATAACCAATCCTTGATAGGGCATGTAAAGTCAAGACCTAAGAAACGAGCTCTCTTCATATCAGGACCAAAGCCCGGAATTGTTGTTGTTAAGATACCGCCTTCACCGAATGATGTGATGTTCTTAACTTCGTGCATTGAGAACGCTGCGAAATCACCAATTGTACCAATCTTCTTACCCTTATACATAGCACCGAAAGCGTGAGCTGCATCTTCCAATACAAGGATATTCTTTTCTCTTGCGATTTCCATGATTGGGTCTAAGTCAACAGGGTAACCGCCGATATGCACAGGAACGATCATCTTTGTTTTGTCTGTGATCTTTCTCTTTACGTCTTCAGGGTCCATGTTAACAGTTCTTGGATCAACGTCAGCGAATACCAACTTACAGCCGATTGCTAAAGGATATGCCATTGTAGCAACGAATGTGATTGCAGGAACGATAACTTCATCGCCTGCCTTTAAGTTTGCATACTTATATGCAATTTCAAAACCTGCAGTTGCGTTTGTAACGAAGGTTGATGTATCTGTACCAAGATAGTCGTTACAAGCCTTTTCTGCTCTTTCAACTTGAGATGCAAGTGAAAGTTTTCCCGGAGGTGTTGCCAAAGGCTCAAGCTTCTTAACTTGTTCCCAAACTGCTTCTAATGCCTGGTCGTATTCTTTACCTTCACCTTGCATTAAGAAACGAATAACCTCCATTAAGTCGTGGACATTGTAGTTT
>JAZULN010000036.1:0-83754 GCA_045603125.1 Clostridia bacterium
AGAAATAAATAAAATAAAAGAGGCTCATAAAAAGGGCGACACCATAAAGATTACCATTTATCGGGACGGAGAAATCTTAGAATTTGACATTATACTATAAAAAAACCATCTGTAAGATTTTCTTACAGATGGTTTTTTATCTACTGTTTATTTTTGCTTTTTAGTAGCAGCCTTAATAACAAATAGTGTTAAAACTGTCAGTACAATGCCTAACGGCAATAGTATGTATGCATTTGGTACAAATGCAGCAATCAGATACATTACGAATGAAATAGCCGCAACTGTAATAGCATATGGTAGTTGAGTTGAAACGTGATTTAAGTGATTTGACTGGGCTCCTGCTGATGCCATGATAGTGGTATCTGAAATTGGTGAGCAGTGGTCACCGCAAACAGCACCTGCAAGACATGCAGACATACCAATAATTAAAAACTCGCTTGTAGGCTCAAAAATTGCCGCAACAATCGGGATTAAAATACCAAATGTTCCCCATGATGTACCTGTTGAGAAAGCAAGCACACAAGCAACTATGAATATGATAGCAGGTAGGAAATTAGCAAGTCCTGATGCCGCAGAATCCATAAGTCCGCTAACATATACGTCTGCTCCCAAAAGTCCTGTCATGTTCTTTAGTGCTGTTGCGAATGTAAGGATTAAAATCGCCGGTACCATTGCAATAAAGCCCTTAGGCACACATTCCATAGCCTCTTTGAAGGTTACAATTCTTCTTAGCATCAGATATATGATAGTAAGAACAAGAGCAATCAAAGCTCCCCATGGAAGACCAACTGTTGCATCGGTTTCTTCAAATGCACCGATAAATGTTGCCCCTGAGAAGAATCCGCCTACATAGATAAGACCAAGTATGCAGATGACTACAAGCATTATAACCGGGAAGATAAGGTCAATTACACGACCTCTTGGGTTACCGGCTTCTTGGCTGTCTTCTTTTGATACGTCGCCTCCGGTTGTATGTAGGTCACCGTTTACCATAGCGTTCATTTCATGCAACTTCATTGGGCCGTAATCAAACTTCATAAGTGTGATTGCAATTATAAACACAAGTGTTAGCAGTGAATAGAAGTTATAAGGAATAGCACGGATAAATAGTTCGATTCCCGAATAACCTGTGCCTTTTGTAAATTCAGAAACTGCTGCTGCCCAAGATGAAACAGGAGCTATCATACAGATTGGTGCTGCAGTTGCATCGATTAAATATGCAAGCTTTGCACGTGAAATCTTATGACGGTCTGTAACAGGACGCATAACACTTCCCACTGTCAAACAGTTAAAATAGTCATCTATGAATATCAAAACGCCTAAGAAGAAGGTTGCAAGAGCTGCCCCAACTCTTGATTTGATATGGGTTTCTGCCCAACGTCCGAATGCCGCAGAACCACCCGCTTTATTAACTAAAGCTACCATAACACCGAGAATCACAAGGAATATAAAGATACCGGCAGTTCCTTTAACGGCTTCTATAAGACCGTCGTTTATAATTACGTCCATAGAACTGATTATATTCCAGTTAGTATTTAAAAGTCCGCCAAGTAAAATACCGATGAACAGTGAAGAATAAACTTCTTTTGTAATCAGGGCAAGTGCTATTGCCAAAAGTGGTGGGAACAGTGCCATAAATGTTGAATAATAATTACTATCCGCTGCAACTACACCTTTTCCGCCACAGTCCGCACAGTCTGAATGGATTGGGTCACCTGAACCAGCATTTAAAAATTCGCTGGATGATAAATCACTTGCTGCCATGATGAATTTTTCACCGCCGCAGTCTTCACATGTTTCAAGAACACCTTCATCGTTTTCGAGTTTACCTGCCCCTTCGCAGCCGCCACAAGCTATTTGGTAGGTGTGACCTGAACCAAGACATGTTGAACAGTCAACTGTAGCGGTTGACTTTGCTAAGAATGCACCAACCACAACTATGATCAGGGCGATAGCAATTGAGCTGATTTTTACGCCGACTCCTTTTTTCATAAAAAACCTCCTAAAATTTAATGTGGAAAATCAAAAATCACCACATTGTACTTTATAGACATAATACCATAAAATCCGCTAAAGGTCAACATATTTTAGGTAATTTTTACGAAAAATGGTGATAAAAAACGGGCAATTTCTTAAAATTGCCCGAAAATTTTAAAATCTGAAATCACGTTTGCCTGTTTTAATGTTTTCTAAATTTTCTTTTACAATATTTAACACTTTTTCATTTGGTATATCCCGTAAATTTTCATGAATTAGTTTTTCGCCGATTTCCTTGGTTTCGGGAGAAGCGTAATCCTCAAGGTATTCCTGCAGGGTCATTAGGGCATTGGGAAGACAACAGTTTTGAATTTGTCCGTTTTTGCAAAGGGTCATAAACCTGTCACCCGTTCTTCCTTCGCGGTAGCATGCGGTACAAAAACTTGGGATATACCCCATCTCCATAAGCCATTTTACCACCTCGTCGAGGGTTCTTTTATCCTCCACATCAAATTGCTCCGATTTATGGTCATCTTCTTCAGGCTCATTATAGCCGCCTACACTTGTCTTTGAACCACCGCTGATTTGAGAAACTCCAAGACGTAAAACCCTCTCACGACAAGCTTTGCTTTCACGGGTCGACACAATCATTCCTGTATACGGTACGGCGATTCTGATACATGCCACAATTTTTGCGAAGGTGTCGTCGGTAATGCCGTTTGAAAAGCTATCTGCGTCAATATCGTCGGCATGGCGAATTCTTGGAACGCTTATGGTGTGAGGACCAACACCAAATACACTCTCTAAGTGTTCTGCGTGCATCAAAAGTCCCGCAAATTCATAGCGGTAGAGTTCCAAGCCGAATAGCACTCCTAACCCTACATCGTCAATTCCACCCTCCATGGCTCTGTCCATAGCCTCGGTGTGGTAGGCGTAGTCATGCTTTGGGCCTGTGGGGTGCAGATGTTCGTAGCTTTCTTTGTGGTATGTTTCCTGAAAGAGTATATATGTGCCGATTCCGGCATCCTTTAGCTTTCTGTAATTTTCAACTGTGGTTGCTGCGATGTTTACATTCACCCGTCTTATTGCACCGTTTTTGTGTTTTATGCTGTAAATGGTTTTTATACTTTCTAAAATATACTCGATTGGATTATTTACCGGGTCTTCACCCGCCTCGATTGCAAGTCGTTTATGTCCCATATCCTGAAGGGCTATAACTTCTTTTTTAATTTCTTCCTGTGTAAGCTTTTTCCTGGCGATATGCTTGTTTTTTAAGTGATATGGGCAGTAAAGACAACCATTTACACAGAAGTTTGATAAATATAAGGGTGCAAACATTACAATCCTGTTGCCGTAAAAATCCTTTTTTATTTGCTCTGCCAGAGCATAGATTTCCTGATTTTTTTCATCAATTTCACAGTCAAGAAGTACTGCCGCCTCGCGGTGGGTAAGGCCCTTTCTCTTTCGTGCTTTATTTAAGATTTCATCAATCAGCTCGATATTTCCTTTGTTTTCCTCGGCATATTTTAAGGTTTCCAGAATTTCCTCGTGACAGATAAATTCCTCTGCCTTGGATGATTTTGGGTTATACAATTTTAAATCAACTTCTTTCTTGAATGTTTAGAGCTATATAAATTATACCACTAACACACCTTACTTTCAAGGGAAAAATAAGTACCGCAACAGGCGGTACTTACTTATGTTTAAAAGTTATTGTCAATGAATTTGCAGGCAGAAATTGCCGCAATAGTACCGTCGGCTGTGGCTGTAGTAAGCTGGCGGATTTCTTTTGATCTGCAGTCACCTGCTGCAAACACCCCATCGGCTTTTACCGACAAGTTATCGTTGGCCTTGATAAATCCGCCCTCATCCAAATCGGCTAATCCTGAAAAGATTGTATTTGACGGTTCCTGACCAATCATAACAAAGAGTGCGTCGGTATCAATAAATATAATGTTACCATCGGTTTTGGTGATGCCGATTTTATTTAAAACCTTGTCGCCATAAAGGGACGTGACGTTTGCGTTTAAGATAAGTTCGATATTGTCGCATGCCTTTACTCTATCCACTAAAGTGCCCTCACCTCGGAAGGTGTCACGGCGGTGGACAAGGTAAACCTTGGTGCAAATTGAACTTAAGTATAGTGCATCGGTAAGAGCAGTTGAGCCCCCACCAACCACAGTTACAACCTTATTTTTATAAAATGCACCATCGCAGATTGCACAGTAAGATACACCTTTGCCTAAGAATTCCGATTCTCTCTCAATTCCAAGGTGTCTATGGTGAACGCCGGATGCAATAATTATGGCTTTTGCCTCATATTCGCCGTCGTCTGTGATAACCTTTTTGAATTTGCCGTCATGCACTTCTAAAACATTTGAAAATTCAATATCGCCGCCAAAATCGGTCACCTGGGAAACTAAAGTATCGGCAAATTCCATACCGCTGATTTTTCCGGTCGCCGGGTAATTTTCTATCATTGGAGTGAGAGTGATTTGTCCGCCAAAGGATTCACGCTCCAAGACCAATACCGATTTACCTGACCGAAGAGCATAGAGGGCGGCGGTTAAACCCGCCGGTCCTGCTCCTATAATTATAATATCATACATAGATTATGCTTCCTTTTTGATGTTTATGAACTGCTTAACATTTCCAATGCCTGCAAAAGTTCCCTCAGGAGATACAATTGTCGGAGCCTGGTGGATGTCATATTCCTGGCTCAAAGCTTCGTTTTCTTCAGCATCGATTACTTTATATGCAATTCCGGCTTTTTCAAGCATCTGCTTTGCCACCTTACAGTTAGGACAGGTCTTGGTTGTAAAAAGTAGAATTTCTGTTGCAGTTTTTTTGCAGGTGCAGCCTTTTTCACTTGAAACGGTTCTTTCCTTCATAACCGAGTTCTTTATATCATAAACTTTTCTTTCCTTGTATTCCTGGGTCTTTCCATCGTTCCAGTTTCTTACAGGTCTATAGTAGCCTGTGATACGGCTGTAAACCTCGGTCTGGCAACCGCAAACCGGACATTTTTCCTGTTCGCCTGCCAAATATCCGTGATCCTTACATACAGAGTAGGTAGGAGATAGGGTGTAATATGGAAGCTTATAGTTTCCTGCAATTTTTCTTACTAAGTTTGCAGCAGCTTGCCAGTCAGGTAGCTTTTCACCAAGGAATGCGTGGAATACTGTACCTGATGTATATAGAGTCTGGAGTTCGTCCTGAATATCCAATGCATCAAAGATATCTGATGTGTAGCTAACAGGAAGGTGAGAACTGTTGGTGTAGTAAGGTGTGCCGCCTTCCTCTGCTGCAGTTACGATATCAGGGTATCTCTTGATGTCGTGCTTTGCTAAACGGTAGGTTGTTGATTCTGCAGGAGTTGCTTCTAAGTTATAAAGGTCGCCATACTTTTCCTGATAATCAGAAAGTCTTTCTCTCATGTGGTTTAGAACTTCCTTTGAGAATTCCTGAGTTTCAGGGCTGGTCATATCTTTCTTAATCCATGAAGCATTTAAGCCCACTTCGTTCATACCAATTAAGCCGATTGTTGAGAAGTGGTTATTAAATGTTCCCAAGTATCTTTTTGTGTATGGATATAAGCCTTCGTCTAAAAGCTTTGTGATAACGTTTCTCTTAATCTTTAATGAACGTGCCGAAATATCCATAAGCTTATCTAATCTCTTATAGAAATCTTCCTTATCGGTTGCTAAGTATGCGATTCTTGGCATATTGATTGTAACAACGCCGACAGAACCGGTACTTTCGCCGCTACCGAAGAAACCGCCTGACTTCTTTCTTAGTTCTCTTAGATCAAGACGCAAACGACAACACATACTTCTTACATCGCTTGGCTCCATTTCGCTGTTGATGTAGTTAGAAAAATATGGAGTACCGTATTTTGAAGTCATCTCAAATAATAACTTATTGTTGGGAGTTTCTGACCAGTCGAAGTTGCTTGTGATTGAATATGTCGGGATTGGGTATTGGAACCCTCTGCCGTTGGCGTCACCTTCAATCATAGTTTCAATGAAGGCACGGTTAATCATATCCATCTCTTCCTTACAGTCGCCGTAGGTGAAATCCATTTCCTTACCGCCAACGATTGCAGGAAGGTCTTTTAAGTCGGCAGGCACAGTCCAGTCAAGAGTGATGTTGGAAAATGGTGCCTGAGTACCCCATCTACTTGGTGTGTTTACGCCGTAGATGAATGACTCAATACATTTTTTAACTGATTCATATGAAAGGTTATCCACCTTAACAAATGGTGCTAAGTAAGTGTCAAATGATGAGAAGGCCTGAGCACCTGCCCATTCATTTTGCATAATACCAAGGAAGTTAACCATCTGGTTACAAAGAGTTGAAAGATGCTTTGCCGGAGCAGACGTAATTTTACCCGGAACGCCGCCCAAACCTTCCTGAATAAGCTGTTTTAGTGACCAACCGGCACAGTAACCTGTTAGCATTGATAAGTCGTGGATGTGGATATCAGCATTTCTGTGGGCATTTGAAATCTCGTCGTCATAGATTTCAGATAACCAGTAGTTTGCTGTAATGGCACCTGAGTTACTTAAAATCAAACCGCCAACCGAATAGGTAACAGTTGAATTTTCCTTAACACGCCAGTCGGTAATCTTAACGTAGCTGTCCACAACGTCTTTATAGTCAAGGATGGTCGAGCGGATGTTACGCATTTTTTCGTGCATTCTTCTATATAGAATATATGCCTTTGCAACATCAGCATAACCTGCCTGAACCAATACAGACTCAACGCTATCCTGAATGTCTTCCACAGAGATTAGCTCGTCTTTGATTTTTGATTCAAAGTCAGCAGTTACCTTTAATGATAGAAAATCAATCACATTTGGGTGATATTGGGTGTTTTGTGCTTCAAATGCCTGAATAATTGCGTCGGTAATTTTTGCAATGTTAAAGTCTACAATTTTGCCATCACGTTTTTTTACTTGATACATTTTGTTCGTTCCCTTCTTTTTTATAATTTTAGTCGATACCTCGTATGTCTACAAAATCAATATAGCCTGTGAGTAGTTCTTTGTAAGAAATCAGTTCTTCTTTGGAAGGTGCAGTCAAACCCTTTTTTAAAACAAATTCCGAGTCGCGAAAAGATTGGAGAAAATATTTTTTTGAGCCCTCGAGCCACTTGCCGATATCTTCGATGTTTTCTTTTTTGTGGAGCTCTGACACTACCGTTGTCCGGAATTCGTAGTCAATTCCGGAGGTTTTTAGTATCCTGACGCTTTCTTCAATATTTTCAAGATTTAGCCCTGTAACTCCCGCTGTTTCGGAGTATAAGCTTTTAGAGTTTTTAATGTCCATTGCCACATAGTCAATGAGGTTGTTTTGGATAAGTTCTGAAAGCATCTTGGGGTTAGTGCCGTTAGTGTCTAACTTTACCAGATACCCAAGGGATTTAATCTTTTTAATAAAGTCTTTTAAGTTGGGATTTAAGGTGGGCTCACCGCCGGTTATACATACCCCGTCTAAAAGACCCGAGCGTTTTTTCAAAAATGAGAAAAACTCATCCTCGGAGATTAAAGTGTCGTAATTTTCTTCCGCCAGATTGCCGTTATGACAAAAGGGGCATCGAAAATTACATCCGCCCAAAAAAACTGTGCAGGCTGTTTTTTTGGGGTAGTCTAAAAGTGTCAGCTTTTGCAGACCGCAAATTCTCATAAAACCCTCTCCCTATGTAGGTTTTGACTGTTTTTCATTGATGTAAATTCTAAAATAACTTACTTCGCACCCACAAGATATAGTTGTGTTTTGCCCTAAGTATTACCATTATACACCATATATATAGTGGTGTCAAGGGTATTTTTAAAAAAATAAAAAAACTGTCAAATATTTTAAATATTTGACAGTTTTTGGCGTTTAATATACTATTTCGTTAGAGTAGGTGAGGAACTGACCAACATTCTTTTGACCGACCGAAACGGTAGCTCCCGACACTAATTTGTCGGCAGGGATTGTGAGTTCTCCGGATGAGATATAGGTGGTTTCACACTCTTCGCCGTTTACTAAAACAATACTATATTTATTAAAGCCGCGGCCTGTAATTTTTGCCAGAGCCCCGTCTGAAATAGCAGACTCTAACGTGATATCGTGGATTCCCAATCGCATTTCGGGAACGCTTATCGCATCAACCTTATTCATGTATTGCTTTCCATAGAGCATATCGTAAGCATATAGCTTTGAAAATTTCGAGCGTTTTTCGTCGGATATTTGATCGTTTAAGTTTATCTGTGTCATAATACCGGTTTTAATATCCAGTGAATCCAAAACTTTTGAGCCTAACTGATAGCTTGTAATATCGCCGCCCTCAGCTTCCAAACCGAAGTTTGACCATATCACATATTCTGTGGAATATCTGTCACAGGAAACGGGGTAGTAGCCTAAAGTATCGTTGGTAAGCTTACTAAGGGCGAGGTTTGGAAGATGGTCGCCGTATAATACAACCACCGTTTCCTCAGGGTACTGACTGAACTTTTCCAAAAGGTTTTTTATGGTAGTATCCATTTCGTTTAGCTGGGATACATAGTATTCTAAGTTGGTCCTGATTTTTTCATCTTCAATGCCGGTTGCCTTTATTGGCAGTTCATAGTCGACTTCCTCGGGATATGAGCCGTGACCTTGAACAGATACGGTAAAGACAAAGTCCTGGTTTTCGGTTGATTCCAAAGCATCAAAAATCAGGGTTTCAAAGACATTATCCTTTGCCCAGTTTGTGTAGTTTCGCTCGATGTCTGTCATATGCTCGATTGGTGTGAAGGTGTCAAAGCCTAAGTTTTTGTAAACTACATTTCTGGAATAAAATACCGCATCGTGGTTATGCATAGAATGGGCAGAATAGCCGTTTTTCTTAAGGTAATGCGCCAGAGATTCGTAAGGCTGGTCTTTTAAAACCAAAGAGTACGGGCATTGGCTAATTCCAAAATGGCGGATATCGGTCTGTGTTAGCACCTCAAACTCGGTGTTGGCAGTACCGCCACCGTAGGATGGAACCTTTAAAAAGCCGTGGGGATAATTCTCTTTGAGAGCCTTAAAGGTAGGGATAGGCTCGGAGGAAAAACTAAGCCCTTCTATGTCGATATATGATGGGTCGAAGAAGGTTTCAAGTTGTATAATTACAACATTAGGTTTTTTGCCTTCGGTTTTTATTTGTTCGGTATAGCCGATTTCGTCGAGCATCATATGGACCTTGTTTTCTGAGTAATCGTCGGGTTTTTCGATGCCATTATTTAATAAAGTATTTGAAAAACAGCATGCAAAACCATATTTTGAATAAATCTTAAATATTTCATATTCGCCTGAGACAATTTTTTCAGGGGTAATAAGGGTATTTGAGGTAAGAACTATAAGCCCTATACATACGCCGCTCAGGATTGATGCAGTTTTATAAGCAGGCTTTATCTTCGGTGTCTTTATAAATAAACACACAATTCCCACAATCACCGCAATAACTCCTATAATAATCAGTATCAGCATTGGTGTGCTTACATATAGGTTTACCATGCCGAGTGCCAATTTTGCCGAGGCAAAATCACTTGCAGAAAGTGGCATACCGCGAACCGACAATAATACTCTATTTATAATTCCTAGTGCCACCCACAAAAAGCTTACAATTGCCAGAACAGAATATTTTTTTGAAAAATATAGGGCAAGTGACAGGGTAAAGAGTATAATTATAGCGTTGTAGGCCATAATAATAGGGTGTTGGAAGGTGTGGGTAATGGCAGATAAAAATGACTTCCTTGAAAGCGTTTCAATAAAAAATGTCAGCACCACAGATAAAATTATGGCAAGAACTACCGGTTTCCTTTCTAAAAATCTGAAAAATTTCTTCATGTATATGTTCCTTTCGGCAAAAAAATCTAAATTATTTCAATAATAAACCGATTATATTATAATACACTAAAAAAAATTAGTCAATATAATTTCGCAAGGAAAAATTGTAAATTTTTTTTGAATTAAAAGATTTTTGGTATAGTAAAAAAGAAGTAAAAACCTGGGTTTTTACTTCTTTTTTTATTATACTTCATAGTCTAATTTAAATTTTTCGCCGCAACCATAGTTTTCATAAACATAATCGATATCCTTATCGCCTCTGCCTGACAAACTAACCAAAATTGAGCCTGATTTATGTTCTTTCGCATAACGGATTGCATATGCAACGGCGTGAGCACTTTCAATTGCAGGAATAATTCCCTCATAACGTGACAACAGGAAGAACGCTTCCATTGCTTCTTCGTCGGTTACCGCTTCGTAGTGGACGCGGTTAGAATCTCTCAAATGTGCGTGTTCAGGGCCAACACCCGGATAGTCAAGACCGCTTGCGATAGAATATACCGGCAGTGGTTCGCCATTTTCATCTTGCAATACATATGTATCAAAACCGTGAATCTGTCCTTTTGTGCCGAACATCATAGTAGCAGCATGATCGCCCACCTTCTCACCACGGCCTAACGGCTCAACACCGTAAATTTCAACCGGGTCTGCTAAAAATGGAACAAACATACCGATTGAGTTTGAGCCACCGCCAACGCAAGCACAGACAGCGTCTGGCATAATACCTGTCATCTCAAGGAATTGTTCTCTTGCCTCAATCCCGATTACCGATTGGAAATCTCTTACCATCTTAGGGAATGGGTGTGGGCCCAGTGCTGAGCCTATGCAGTAGATAGCATTTTCGTATTCCTTGCTGTATGCTTCAAACGCGGCATCAACTGCTTCTTTTAGGGTCTTTAAACCGGCAGACACAGGAACAACATTTGCTCCTAACATCTTCATTCTTATAACGTTAGGGTGTTGCTTTGCAATGTCAACTTCGCCAATATAAACGTCCCATTCCATACCGAAATATGCAGCAGCAGTTGCTATTGCAACACCGTGCTGACCGGCACCGGTTTCAGCAATCAGCTTTTTCTTACCCATATATTTTGCTAACAACCCTTCGCCCATACAATGGTTAAGCTTGTGAGCGCCGGTGTGGTTTAGGTCTTCTCTTTTTAAATAAATCTGACAGTTGCCGAAGATTTTTGAAAGTCTTTCACAGTGGTAAACCGGTGTAGGTCTGCCTTGAAATTCCTTTCTGATTCTTCTTAGCTCATTTATAAATTGAGCAGAATGACAGATTGCCTCATATGCATCATCTGCCTCCTTGAAGGCTTTTGCCAGCTCTTTTGGAAGGTATGAACCTCCATGAGAACCAAAGTAGCCGTTTTCGTCGGGGTATTCCTTTAAGTAATTGTCAAAATTCTTGTACTTGTTCATAACTATCTCTCCTCTTCTATTCTATTCTCAAAAAATGATTGTAGTTATTATATCATACGCGCAAGGCTATATAATGCCTTGCTTCGCACCGATACAATAATTACATCCATTAAAAAACCACTTTCGGTTTTTTAACATACAGTGTGACTATTATATCATAGAAATTTTAAAAAGTCTATATCTTTTTGAAAAAAAAGAGGCTGTAAAAATTTACAGCCCCTTTTATAATTATTTCTTTGCTTTTGCCTTTAAAGCTGATTCTTTCCAGTTTGCCCAGAAAGTAGTTGCAATAAAGATTGAACTATATGCACCAGCTATAATACCAATAATGATTGGGAATGCGAATTCCTTAACCGATGTAACACCGATGAAGTATAGAAGCACGATTGTGATAAGAGTTGTGATGGTTGTATTTATTGTACGGCCCATACTCTCTTTAATACTGTTATTTACAATTACAGGAACTGTAATACCACGCTTTTCGTTTCTGCCCTTCATGTTTTCACGGATACGGTCGAATACGATAATCGTATTATTGATAGAATAACCGATAACGGTAAGCATAGCTGCGATAAATGTGGTATTTAGCGGAATGTAGAATGCAGCATAAACTGCCATCATTATTAAGATATTTATTAAAAGTGCTATAACCGACATCACAGCCGAGCGCCATTCAAATCTGAATGCAATGTATAAAAGGATACATAACACTGCGATTAAAGTATAAAGAAAAGCATTTCTCTGTACTCTTGCACCAAAGCTTGCAGAAGCTGAGTTTGTAGATAACCATGCTTCGTCGGCTAAACCGTATTTTGCCTTCAAAGCTCCAAAGATTGCTTCGGCATTTTTGTCAGTCTGAGACTGCTCAGTTTCGCCTGCTGTTTCCTTTGTACTTGTGAATTTCTTTTCTTCGACTGCCTTTGTCTTTATGCTGATACCCTTATCAGTTGTCTGAACAACAATCGGGCTGATACCTGTTTCCTTTTCAAGATATGTCTTGATTTCTTCGGTAGAAGCAGGGTTTTGCCAGTCAATTTGCATCTTGATACCGCCCATAAATTCGATATCATAGTTAAATCCGCCGTTTACAAAGTACATTACAACTCCGGCGATAATAAGGATAACAGGGATAATTAAGAATTTTATTTTGTTTTTAACGTAATCGAAATTTTTCATTGAACCTCTGCCTCCTTCTTTACTTTATAGAATAAACCACGCTTTTTGATGTTTAATGCAACAACCTGCTTTAATAAGAACTTAGTGATAACAATAGCAGTAAACATACTTGCAATAACACCGATACCAAGTGTTACAGCAAAGCCTCTTACTGTGCCGATACCGGATAAGTATAGAACAACACAGGTGATAATTGTTGTGATATTTGAGTCAAGAATTGCACTGAATGCCTTCTTAAAGCCTGATTCAACAGATGCTTTTATGGTTTTACCAAGTCTTAGTTCTTCCTTCATTCTTTCGAATATTACAACGTTTGCGTCAACCGCCATACCGATTGATAAAACGATACCTGCGATACCTGAAAGACTTAAGTTTACTCTTGCAAGGCCTAAAATCAAAGCAAGGATACCGATATAGAATGTAAGCGCAAAGTCTGCAATAAGACCAGGAAGTCTATATACAAAAATCATAAATAACATTACTAAAAGAATACCGATTAAAGCAGCTAAAAGTGATGTTGGAAGTGCATTCTGACCAAGTTCAGCACCGATTGTATCCTGAGATGTAATCTTTAAGCCGAAAGGCAAAGCACCTGATTTTATCTGGTTTGCTAAAGTTTTTGCAGAATCAACTGTGAATCCGCCGGTGATAGTACATTTATCTGAGTCGATTCTCTGGCTAACGCTTGGTCTTGAAATTTCTTCGCCGTCAACACAGATTGATATGTAGCTGCCAATGGCATTTCCTGTAGCGTTTGCCCACTTTTCAACTGCATCAGATTTTAATGTAAGTTCAACATAAGATTGAGCAGCTGTAGTTTCGCTTATCTGACCGTATTGATATTTTGCATCTTTAACGTCGTTACCGGTTAGGACAACTTCACCTGCGGCATTCTTAAATTCCAAAACAGCAGCCGAACCTAAAAGCTCTGCAGCTTTTTCGGTGTCTGTTTCTTCAGGAATTTCTACTGTAATCTGACCAAGGTCACCACGGCTTAATCTTGCCTCGGTGTAGCCTAATTGGTTAAGACGAGTTGTGAATACTCTCTCAACGGCATTCATGTCGTCTTCTGTTACACTGTTCTTTCCTTCAGGGAAAGAGCTTTCGTCTGCTTCGAAGGATATAACTGAGCCGCCTGCCAAGTCGATACCCTTTCTGATTCTTCCTTTGTCGCCTTCTTTTGATGCGTCTTTTGAAAATAGGTTATCACCAAAAAGACTGTCGTACTTTACGCCGCCAACATCTATTCCCAAGAATGCGAAATAGTTAAGGCAAACTGTAATTACAAGCATCAATGCAAGAATAGCAATGCTTTTTTTCTTGTTCATTTTGTTCATTCCTTTCTAGAATCTTTTTTAGCAAAAAATCCAAGAAATATTTTTTGCATAACATACCCATTATTATATATCTTTTTCTAAAGTTAGTCAAGTTAAATGTTAAAAATATCGAAAAATTTGTAATTTTGGGAGTGGATGAGAATTAGAAATTATAAAAGAGCAAGAAAAAAGTATTGTATAAATGAAGAAAATGATATACAATATATCTATATATAGGAGTTACAGTTTACCTTGGAGGAACTTTAGATGGATAGAAAAGACCGAATAGTCGAATATATGAAAAGTCCGGAATATATTCCCTTAAAGCGAGACGAACTTATTGCGGTTTTGGGTGTGCCGAAGGAGGATTTTAATGAATTTGATAAGCTGATCGAAGAGCTCATTATTGAGGGTAAAATCACCACTGTCAGAAACGGAAGGTTCAAATGGGCGGGGAAGAAGGTTTTAGCCGGAATTTTAAGATGTAATAAAAACGGATTCTTTGGGTTTTTAGAGGCAGAAGACGGTGGAGGAGATGTTTTTATTGCCGGCGAGAAGTTTTTCGGTGCTATCGACGGCGACAGGGTTCTGGTCGGGCTTGAAAAGTCTTCGAGAGAATCAAGAGAAGGCAGGGTAATTAACATTATAAAAAGGGGCAGGACTACCCTTACCGGCGAGATCGTGCGGGTGCAAAATAAAGTCTATCGGATAAAACCTGATAATCGTTCGATTTTTTCGGGTGTTTCGGTTGAAATCTCGCCGATGGCAGAAGTTGGCGACCGGGTGCTTTTAGAGATTACCGAATTTTCAAAAAACGGAGATATTGAAGGTAAGATTATAAAAAATCTCGGAAAAGCGGAGGAGCTAAAGAGTTTTATCGAGGCGAAAATCTCAGAATACGGGATAAAGAGTGAATTTGACCCCGATACCTTGGCTGAGGCAAAAACCACTCCAAAAGAAGTTACTGATATTGGGGACAGGCGAGATTTAAGAGATGAGCTAATTTTTACCATAGACGGCGACGATGCGCGAGATTTTGACGATGCGGTGTCGTTAGAGGAGCTTCCAAACGGCAATTTTAAACTGGGTGTTCATATTGCCGATGTTACCCACTACGTCAGGGAGGGAAGTGCCATAGACCGTGAGGTACGACTTCGTGGGACAAGCGTCTATCTTGCCGATAGGGTAATTCCAATGCTCCCAATAGAGTTATCTAACGGGATATGTAGCTTAAACCCCCAAGTTGACCGATACACCCTGTCGGTTAATATGGAAATTGACAAGGGCGGTAATGTGGTATCCCATGAAATTTTCAAAGGTGTAATCAGGTCTAAAAGACGGCTTACCTATAATATTGTGGCAGAGCTTTTAGAGAGCGATGACGAAAATTTAAAAAAGGAATACCAGGATGTATTACCCACCCTTAAACTGATGAAGAAGGTTTCTTCATATATAAATAGGAAGAGATTCGACAGGGGAAGCATAAATTTTGATTTCCCTGAGTCAAAGATTATTGTCGATAAAGACGGATACCCCAAGGGAATCGAAAAGGTTGATAGAAACATCGCACATAAGATTATCGAGGAATTTATGCTCGTTGCCAATGAAACGGTGGCGGAGTTCGCCTTTTGGGGAGAGTTGCCGTTTGTTTACCGTGTCCATGAAGTTCCGACTGCCGAGAAGACCGAGAGTTTTGTGAAATTTTTGCTGAATTTTGGTTTGAGCCTAAAGGGCAGGTGGAATAAGGAAGAAGGGGTACACCCAAAGACATTGCAGGGAATTTTGGATAAAATTTTGGGGACTCCTGAGGAGGCAATAATATCAAAGCATATGTTAAGGTCTTTGATGAAGGCGGAGTATAAAGAGGAAAATTTAGGGCATTTTGGCTTGGCGGCAAAATATTATTGTCATTTCACATCGCCGATAAGAAGATACCCCGACCTTACTGTACACAGGATTTTAAAGGATTTCTTGGACGGAAAAGACACAGAAAAATATTGGGGTGAGGTTGGCGAAATTTCAAAAATTTCGAGTAAAACCGAAAGAGATGCCGAACTTTGCGAAAGAGATGTAGACGACATTATGAAGGCCCAGTATATGAGTAAATTCATAGGTGAAGTTTATGAAGGTAGTGTTTCGGGCATTACCAAATTCGGGTTATTTATAGAGCTTGACAATACTGTTGAGGGGTTAATAAGGCTTGAAAATCTCCACGATGACTATTATGAATTTGACGAAACACGGCAGATTTTGGTGGGAAGACGAAAGAAAAAGATTTTGTCGATTGGTGACAGGATGTCGGTTATGGTGGCACGATGTGATTTATTGATGGGAAGTATCGATTTTCTGCCGGCAAATGCTACAATTGGCGAGGTAAATCAATTTTATAAAAACACAATAAAAAGAAAAGAAGAAATTAAAAAGTCAAGAAGAAAGGGAAGACGGACCTATAAAAGGTGAGAAGAATGGATAAATTTGAGATTTTAATTCCGACAATTTTCGGACTTGAGGCATTTACCTCAAGAGAACTAAGGAATATGGGGTATGAAACATCATCGGTAGAGGATGGTAAGGTCACGTTTTTAGGTGACGAGCGTGCGATATGCAAAGCTAATATCGGAATTCGTACGGGCGAGAGAGTATTGGTGAAGGTGGCAGAGTTTACCGCTGTCACCTTTGATGAGCTTTTTGAGGCAACAAAGGCGGTGGATTGGTCAAGATGGATTGGCAAAAAAGCGGCATTTCCTGTAAAAGGTTACTGTTTAAAATCTACCCTTGCCAGTATGAGGGACTGTCAGGCGATTATAAAGAAGGCTATTGCCACATCCCTTTCTGCTGCCTATGGTATCGAGTGGCTTGAGGAGAGCGAAGAAACCTATCAGATTCAGTTTTCAGTATTTAAAGATAAAGTTACAATTATGATAGATACCACGGGCGATTCGCTACATAAACGCGGTTATAGAGCCGTTGCAAACGATGCACCCTTAAAGGAAACCATTGCCGCTGCTATGGTTATGATGAGTCATTGGAAATATGAGTATCCTTTGGCAGACCCACTCTGTGGTTCGGGTACAATCCCAATCGAGGCGGCAATGATAAAGAGAAATATTATGCCGGGGGTTTCGAGAAGCTTCTCGGGTGAGGCTTTTTCGTGGATAGATAAAAAAATATGGGAGGATTGCCGTACCGAGGCAAAAGACGGTGTTAAAAATGTGCCTCTTGACATTTATGCTGCCGATATAGACAAGGAAACGGTGGAAATTGCCGCGAAAAATGCTATTTTGGCAGGGGTGGGGGATGCCATAAAGCCAATATGCAAAAGCGTTGCTGATTTTACCCATAGCGGAAGCTTTGGAACGGTTATCTGTAACCCTCCATATGGCGAGAGACTCGGTGATAAAAAGGAGAGCGAAGAAATTTATCGCCTGATGGGAAGACAGTTTAAAAAGCTTGATAACTGGTCTTATTATGTTATAACTTCAAATGAAGATTTTGAGGAAAGTTTTTCGATGAAAGCTTCAAAAAAGAGAAAGATTTATAACGGCAGACTAAAATGCAACATTTATCAATATTTTGGCAAAAAGCCTCCGAGAGAAAATATTTAAAAATAATTTCCGGAATATTTCAAATTAAAGTTAAAATTGTTAAGGTTAAGGCCGAAAATTATAAAAAATTATAAAAACTTTTTAATATTTTTAAAATTTAAAAACCGCATAACTAAGCCAAATTACAATTAAATTGTTACTAAATTGTTACAAAAGTTTAAAAAAGTAGTTAAAAAATCTTGACAAACTCCTAAATGTGTAGTATAATAACTTGCGTTGGCAAAGAACACGAAAAATTTAGGAGGTTTAGCAATGAGAAATTGGAAACATACAATGTCGGCCTTTATGGCGGTTGTAATGGTCAGTTCGCTTGCAACAACACAGTTTAAAAATATGTCTTCTGCTTTTGCCAGCAAAGATATAGACGAAAGTGTTTTAATTGAACTAATAGAAGGTGGCGTAAGCGTAGAAACTGCCCAGATTGAGGATGTTCAGTCTGAAAAGGTTCAGGAAACTGTCGAAGAAAAAATCGACTCTCTTGACAAGGTAGATTTGGCCAAACCATTTGAACCAAAAACAGGTTATGTAATAGCAACAACCGGAGCACTAAATGTTAGAGCGGCAAGAGATGCAGAATCTAACATAATCGGCAAATTAAATCCCGGATCAGAACTTTGGCTTGAGGGTGAATTTGAAGATTGGTACTTAATTTCATATGAAGTCAACGGCTCAATGGAAAGAGGTTATGTATCAAAGGAATTTATCGTAACTTCATATGAAGAAGCAAAAGGTATCCTTTTAGAGGATGTTATGTATGAAAAAGCAAAAATTGCACCAGGTGCTGAAATGAAGTCTGCACCGGATATGAATGCATCTGCAATGGAAGGATTTTTGGAAGAAAAAGACGTTATTATTATTAAAAAAGTAGATGAGAATTGGTCGCATATATACGTTGCAGACGACTACACTGCAGGTTATGTTTTAAATAGTGCCTTGACACTTGAAAATAAACTTGTAACCAAAGAACAGGTTTTTGAAGACCGCATGAATGCAATAAAGGCTATTGCAACTCCGGGTTACATTTATGCAGACGGCAGTGTTAATGTAAGAACCATGCCGGGTGAAGATAAGGAAATCAAAATCACTCTTCCAAACCTGACATCTTGTTATTTAGTTGAAACAATCGGCGACTGGGTTAAAATTTCCTACGGAAAAGACTACACAGCCGGTTATGTTAAAAAGGAATATACAATTACAAAAGAAAAATATGATGCTATAAAAGCACAGGAGAGAAGACAGCAACAGGCAACAGCTTCTAAGAAAAAGAGCAGCTACTCATATACTATGCCTGCAAACTATACTACTCCGGCTTCAAGCTCAAAGGGACAGCAGATTGTCAATGCTGCAAGCAAGTATATAGGTGTAAGATATGTTTACGGTGGTACATCACCGTCAGGCTTTGACTGTTCAGGACTTGTACAGTATGCTTGCCGTCAGGTTGGTATCAGTGTGAACAGAACCTCAAGAGACCAGTATAAAAATGGTGTTGCTGTTGCAAAGAGCGATCTTCAGCCGGGTGATTTGGTGTTCTTCTCAAAGGGTTCATCAATATCACATGTTGGTATCTATGCCGGTAACGGTCAGGTACTCCATTCACCAAGCCCTGGTAAGAGAGTATGTTATACACCGCTTTCATCAATGTGTTCATACTCAAGATACGTAGGTGCAAGAAGAGTTTACTAAGAGGGAATGTAAAAATAGTCCAGACCGCAAAAAGGATCCCTTTTTGCTATAAAAAAATATAGTCACTCGGCGTACATATGTACGCTGTCGGATAACCAAAAGCAAGGCGGGAGCCTTGCTTTTGCTATATTTTTCATTCTGAATCAATTTTAACCTTCCCAAAATAGAAATATAATACCAATTTCAAGAGTTATTTTAAATGTTAATAAAAAATATATAGAATTTACTTGACAATCCAATATAAATATAGTAGAATTACTTTATCACTTTAACACGCTAAAAGAAAGGGCGATATTTATGTCAGACTGGAGATTACACACTCCCCTTGGGTTAACCGATATTTTACCTGAGGAATGTGAGAGAAAAAAAGAAGTTGAAACTGTTATAAATGATATATTTGAATCTATGGGATATAGAGAAATTGAGACACCTACCTTTGAATATTACGATGTGTTCTCAGGAGGTTCGGGGCAGATTTCTCAGGAGAATATGTTTAAGTTTTTCGATGAGAAAGGACGAATTTTAACTCTTCGCCCCGATATCACAACTTCTATCGCAAGAGTTTGTGCCACGAAGATGCAGGACGAAGAATTACCATTAAGGCTCTCATACACCGGAAACGTTTTTCGGGCAGAAAAGACCGAGGGTGCAAGGCAGAGAGAATTTACCCAAAGCGGTATTGAGTTAATTGGTGAGGATACACCAATGGCAGATGCCGAGGTAATTTCTGCCGCAATTGAGGCGCTATATGCTGTTGGGATAAAGGATTTTCAAGTGGAAATCGGTCAGGTAGCCTTCTTTAACGGGCTTGTTGAACAGGCAGGGTTAAATGATGAGGATATAGAAAAGCTGCGTGAGAGAATAGATTGTAAGGATAGTTTGGGTATCCGGGAACTGACCGAGAGACTGAACTTAAGCGATGAGATAAAAGGGCTTATGATTGCTTTGCCTGAGCTTTTCGGGGACTTGTCGGTAATTGAAAAGGCAGATATCTCCGGACTAAACCCGGTATCAAAAGCGGCACTTGATAATTTAAGATGCATATATAATCTTTTGGAAAGTTATGGATTTTCAGATGTTATCTCCATTGATCTTGGAATGCTTCAGAGTATTTCTTATTACACTGGCTCTATTTTTAAGTGTTATACCCATGGCGTAGGATTTCCGGTGTGTGCCGGGGGGAGGTATAATAACCTTGTTGGAAAATTTGGAAAAAGCATGAGTGCAGTTGGCGTTGCGTTTGGTATTAACAGAATATTATCGGCACTAAGAAAAATTGACGGTGAAGATTTGGTTTATAAGACTCCCGTGATTTTTGCAGAAAAAGGTCTTGAAGGGGATGCGTATAGCTTTTCAAAAACCTTAAGGTGTAACGGATTTTCCTGCATCTTATATACAGGCGAAAAGGACAGGGATAAAGCGGTAGAATATGCTAAAAACATAAATTCTGACTATATTTTTATGGTTACAGAAAAAGGACTCTTGGTAAGAAATTTGGAAACGGGCGAAAGAATAGAAACCACGATAGCAGACTTTTTGGAAAACTACGAATAATGAGGAGAAGAAAATGCAGTATTTAACGGTGGCTCTGGCAAAAGGCAGGTTAGCCGAGCTTTCAATGGATTTATTTATAAAAAACGGGTATGACTGCTCGGCTATGAAGGAAAAGTCGAGAAAGCTTATCTTTACCGATGAAAAGAACAAGATGAAATTTATTCTTGTTAAGGCATCGGATGTGCCCACATATGTAGAATATGGGGCGGCAGACATTGGGATTGTAGGTAAAGACTCACTTTTGGAGGAAAATAAAAACCTATACGAGATGATTAACTTAGGCTTTGGGGCGTGTAAGATGGCGGTCTGCGGACCAATTGAACTAAAGGACAAGTTCAGAAAAATCAACAACTTAAAGGTTGCATCAAAATACACGAAGACCGCCGAAAGCTATTTTCAGGATCAGTTGGGTCAGACTATTGAGCTTATAAAACTAAACGGCTCGGTGGAGTTAGCACCACTTGTAGGTCTTAGCGACGTTATTGTGGATATCGTGGAAAGCGGAAAGACCCTAAAGGAAAATGGACTGGATGTTTTAGAGGACATCTGCCCGTTATCTGCATGGTTTGTGGTAAATAAGGTGAGTATGAAAATTCACAGAGACAGGATTATGAAGATAGTAGAAGGTTTTAAAGAAGAAATTAAAGGAGAATGAAAATGAGGATTTATCCTGCGATTGATATAAAAGACGGCAACTGCGTGAGACTTTTTAAAGGCAGGTTTGACGATGTAACAGTATATGGTACCGACCCGGTAGCTGTTGCAAAAAGATGGGAAGAAGAGGGTGCAGAATTTATCCATGTGGTGGATTTAGACGGAGCCTTAAAGGGTCGGGGTGTAAACTCCGGAGTTATAAGGGATATCTGTAAAAGTGTTAATGTGCCGGTGCAAACAGGCGGCGGTATAAGAACAATGGAGGATATTCAATTTATGCTGGAGTGTGGCGTGACGAGAGTTATTATCGGCACATCGGCTGTTCGAAACATAGAATTTGTAAAAGAGGCTGTTAAAAAATACGGGAAAAAAATTGTAATCGGAATTGATGCTAAAGACTCAATGGTTGCCATTGAAGGCTGGGAAGAGGTAAGTAGCTTTAAGGCCCTTGACTTTGCCCGTGAGATGGAAAAAATCGGGGTAAAGACTATAGTTTATACCGATATTGCAACCGACGGAACCTTGAGGGGCCCGAACATCGAGGCTATGATTGAGATGAGCGAGAATTTAAATCTTGATGTTATAGCATCGGGTGGCGTCGGAAATGAAGAGCATTTGATAGAACTTTCAAAGACGAAAGTCGAGGGTGCAATTGTGGGAAAAGCTCTGTATACAGGAAATGTAGAGCTAAAAAGCATTTTAGGAAAGGTTAAGTGAGGTTTAGAAAATGGAAAATATAAAGTTTGATGAAAAAGGATTGATTCCGGCGGTAGTGCAGGATATAACCTCAGGCGAGGTTTTGATGGTGGCATATATGAACGAAGAAAGTCTTGAACTTTCAAAAAAGACAGGTCACGCAACCTTCTGGTCACGCTCAAGAAATGAAATTTGGGAAAAGGGCAAGACTTCGGGGAATTTTATGAATATAAAAGATATGCGGCTTGACTGTGATAATGACTGTATTTTGGTGTTGGTAGAGCCTGACGGTCCTGCGTGTCACACAGGCAAAAGAACCTGCTTTTTTAAAGGTATCGACGGGGAAGAGCTTGATATTGAAAAGGGTAACAGCAACGATATTTTGTTAAGGCTTATGAAGGTTACCGAGGACAGAAAGGTAAACCCACAGGAGGGAAGTTACACTAATTATCTTTTCTCAAAAGGTGAAGATAAAATTCTTAAAAAGGTTGGCGAAGAGGCGGCAGAAGTGGTAATTGCCGGCAAAAACCGTGATAAAGACGAGATATCTTATGAGGTGGCAGATTTAATGTATCACTTAACGGTTATGCTTGCTGATAACAATATGACCTGGAGGGACATTTTCGATGAGTTGGAAAAACGAAGATAAATTCGTAATAATAGACATCGGCTCAAATACTATAAGAAGTGTTTTGTATGATGAAGACGGGACGTTATCAAAAAAGGAAAATATAGTCTTCCCCTCATATATTCTCTCGGACACAAAGGACGGAGAATTAACCAACCGTGGGATTGAAACGCTGATTTTGGACATTAAAAAAGTAAGAGAGTATTTTTTACCATGTAAAAATTTCTATGCCTTTGCCACATCGGCAATGCGGGATGTAAAAAATTTCTCTGAAGTTTTTGGAAAAATCAAGTCGGAAACCGGGGTAGAAATTGACCTTATCTCGGGCGAGACCGAGGCGTTATGTGACTTTCTTGCGATAAAGAATGTATCCTCGGAAAATGAGGGAATAGCTGTCGACTTAGGCGGCGGTTCGGGACAGGTTATAGTCTATCAAGATGCCGAGATTATAGAGAGTACATCAAAGCCGATAGGGGTAAAGAGGGTTAAAAATCTTTTCTTAAAAGAAATCTTTCCCGATGCGGATGAGATTTCAAAAATTTCCCGATATATTGAAGAGAATCTTTCGGAAATTAAGGGAAGATGTGACACCCTTTGGTTTATGGGCGGAACGCTAAAAGCAATTGATGGCGGTGTTAAAAAGCTTTTTAAGTGTGACGAAATCACAGTGGATATTTTAGATGAGCTTTATAGATTTATTTTCGATAACCCCGAGGTGGCACAAAAAATGTTTTATAAGCGCTATGAGGTGATGCCGACGGGAATTATTGTTACAAAGGCGATATGCCAATGTCTTGGAGCTGGAAAAATACGTGTCACCGAGCAAGGCGTGAGAGATGGATATGTGCGGATGCGGATTATGGGAGAATAAAACGGTGTCTTTTAAAAGATGCCGTTTTTTAAATTTTTATGATTTATACCACATTTTATATTGAAATTTCTTAAAATTTATGGTATGATATATAATTGAGATAGTGTAAATTGATTCGAGAGGAAGTAGGAAATGATTTCAAGCAAGCAAAGAGCGTATTTAAGAAAACTTGCAAACGGTATAGACCCGATATTTCAGATAGGAAAGTCGGGGGTTACAGAGGAGATTTTAACTCAACTTTCTAACGCCTTAGAGGCAAGAGAGCTGATAAAGATTCATCTTTTGGAGAATTCTATGTTAGATATAAAAGAAACCTGTAACGAGGTGGCGGAAAAGCTTTCGGCTGAGCCCGTTCAGGCAATCGGCTCAAAATTTGTGATATATAGACCCTGCCGAAAACCGCAGGAGAGAAAAATAGAACTACCTAAAAAGTAGGAGGGGAATATGCCGAAGATTGGAATACTTGGCGGAACTTTTGACCCTATCCATAATGGTCATATTGAGATGGCAAAAGCGGCAAAGTTGGGGTTGGGACTTTTAGAAGTCCTTTTTATAACAGGCGGAAATCCGCCCCATAAAAAAGAGAAAAAAGTGACCGATGCCCATATTCGCCACGAAATGGTAGAGAGTGCCATAAAAGGTATCGACGGATTTCGGGCCATAGATTATGAGATAAAAAAAGAAAACTATTCATATACGGCAGAAACCTTAAAGTTTTTAAAAAATGAAAATCCGGAGGATGAATATTTTTTCATAGTTGGTGCCGATTCGCTTGATTATATAGACAAGTGGTATTTGCCGGAGGAGATTTTTAAAATTGCAACTTTAGTTGCATTTTCAAGAAATGATTTTGAAATTAAAAAGAAAGCTAAGGCTTTAGAAGAAAAATTTGGCGGCAAAATCATAATTTTAGATGATAAGATTTCAGATATTTCGTCGACCGGGATAAGACTGTTGGTTGATATGGATGAGGACGTATCAGGACTTGTTCCAAAGTCATGTGTGGAGTATATAAAAACCCATAGACTTTATCGGGACGAGCTTTCAAAAATCAGGATAGATGTGAAGAAAAGTCTTGAAGAAAAGCGATATATCCATACGCTTGGTGTTGCAAAAATGTGTGTAAGACTTGCAAAACTCTATGGCGTGGACATTAAAAAAGCATATTTGGCAGGACTTTTACACGATATTGCAAAGAATATCCCAAAGGACGAAATGCTAAATTTATCAAGGGAAAAGGAAGTTTCACTCGACGATTTTGAGTGGGAAAACCCACACCTCATTCACCCAAAGCTCGGTGCTGTGATTTCCCATGAGAGGTTTGGGATTGAAGACCCCGACATTTTAAATGCTATTAGCTGGCATACGCTGGGGCGTGAGGGGATGTCAGATTTAGAAAAAATCGTCTATGTTTCGGATATGATAGAGGAAGGAAGATGTTACCCTGAGGTTGAATTTCTGCGAAGGGTGGCATTTGAAAATCTTGATAAGGCGGTATATCATTGCATTGATGCCACCATCCAATTTAACAAAGGCAAGAAAATTCACCCAAGTGCATTTAGTGTGCGGGATTTTTATAAAGACAAAGTTTTAAATTAAGGAGGAAGGATAATGGAGAGAGTAGAAAAAATTGCCCAGACCCTTTATGATAAAAAGGCGGACGGTATTAAAATTTTAGATATTTCGGATTTAACATCAATCGGGAACTATTTTATAATTTGCAGTTGTAATTCGAGTATCCACGTTAAGGCCTGTGCCGGTGAGGTTGAGGATAAGCTAAAAGAGATTGGTATAACCCCAAACCACATTGAGGGTTTTAGTGGCGGAAACTGGATTTTGATGGACTATAACGACATAATAGTCCATGTTATGACCGAGGAAAATCATGAGTTTTACGCATTAGAAAAGCTCTGGAGTGATGCAAAAGAAATTACGGTGGATTTGAAATAAAAGAAAGGAACATATAAAAATGGAAAACTATAATTTTAAAGGTATTGAAAAAAAATGGCAGGATATTTGGGAAAAGGAAGGATGCTTTCATGCCGTAAACGGAAGCGATAAGCCAAAGTTTTTCGGGCTTGTTGAGTTCCCGTACCCATCGGGTGCAGGTCTTCACGTTGGACACCCAAGAAGTTACACTGCCCTAGATATTATTGCAAGAAAGAGAAGAATGGAAGGATATAACGTTTTATATCCAATCGGTTGGGACGCATTCGGTCTTCCTACCGAGAACTATGCAATTAAGAACAAAATTCATCCAAAAATCGTAACAAAGAATAATGTTGCCAATTTCACACGCCAACTTAAAATGATTGGTTTTTCATTCGACTGGTCAAGAGAAATCAACACCACCGACCCTAACTACTATAAGTGGACTCAATGGATATTCCTAAAGCTATTTGAAAAGGGTCTTGCATATAAGCAGGAAATGCCGATCAACTGGTGTACCGGATGTAAGGTAGGATTATCTAACGAAGAAGTAGTGTCCGGTGTATGTGAGAGATGCGGAAGCGAAGTTGTGCAAAGAAGAAAGAGTCAATGGATGCTGAAAATCACCGAATATGCTGAAAGACTGATAAACGATTTGGATGATGTAAATTATATCGAAAAGGTTAAGACTCAGCAGAAAAACTGGATTGGCCGCTCTGAGGGTGCCGAGGTTAAATTTAAATTAACTACAGGCGACGAGATGGTAGTATACACAACCCGTGCCGACACCTTGTTTGGTGCTACTTATGTTGTATTGTCACCTGAACATAAACTAGTTCAAAAGATGAAGCCTGCTATCAAAAACTGGGCAGAAGTTGAGGCATATATCGAGCAGGCAGGCAAAAAATCAGAATTTGAAAGAACAGAACTTGCAAAGGAAAAAACCAGTGCACCACTTGACGGTGTATATGCAATAAATCCTGTAAACGGAAAGGAAATCCCTGTCTGGATTTCAGATTATGTATTGGTTACCTACGGAACTGGTGCCATTATGGCGGTTCCGGCACACGATAGCCGTGACTGGGAGTTTGCAAAGAAATTCAATCTTCCGATTATCGAAGTTGTAGGCGGCGGAAAAGATGTTCAAGAAGAAGCATACACAGATGTTTCGGAAGGAAACATGGTAAACTCGGGATTCTTAGACGGTTTAACTGTAAAAGAAGCAATTCCTACAATGATAAAGTGGCTTGAAGAAAAGGGATTAGGAAAGAAGAAGGTAAACTATAAGCTTCGTGACTGGGTATTCTCACGTCAAAGATACTGGGGCGAGCCAATTCCACTCGTTCACTGTGAAAAGTGCGGTTGGGTTGCAATTCCGGAAAGTGAGTTGCCGCTAGAACTACCTGAAATCGATACATTCGAGCCGGGTGAAAATGGTGAATCACCCCTTGCAAAGGCATATGACTGGATTAAGACCACATGTCCATGCTGTGGCGGTGAGGCAGAAAGAGAAACCGATACTATGCCACAATGGGCAGGCTCCAGCTGGTATTTCTTAAGATACATCGACCCTCATAATAACGACGCATTGGCATCAAAAGAGGCGCTTGACTACTGGACACCTGTTGACTGGTATAACGGCGGTATGGAACATACCACTCTACACTTATTGTATTCACGTTTCTGGCACAAGTTCCTTTATGATATCGGAGTTGTCCCAACTAAAGAACCATATATGAGAAGAACATCTCATGGTATGATTTTAGGTGAGAATAACGAGAAGATGTCAAAGTCAAGAGGTAACGTTGTAAATCCTGATGAGGTTGTAGACGAATTTGGTGCAGATGCTTTCAGAACCTATGAAATGTTTATTGGAGCATTTGACCAGTCAACTCCTTGGTCACAACAAGGGTTAAAGGGTTGCTATAAGTTCATGGAAAGAGTATGGAACTTACAGGAATACTTAACAGATGGTGACGAATATTCAAGTGAGCTTGAAAAGGCTATGCACAAGGCCATAAAGAAGGTAAGCGAAGACTACGAGAGAATGAAGTTTAACACTGCTATTGCAACTTTGATGAGTCTTGTAAATGATTTTTATAAGATTGGCAGAGTTACAAAAGGCGAGTTTATGACACTTCTGAAGCTTTTATCACCTGTTGCCCCACACATCACCGAAGAACTTTGGGAAATGTATGGTGGAGAAGGACTATTGTCAATTTCTGAGTGGCCGACATTTGATGAAGAAAAGACTAAAGACGATGAAATTGAGATAGTTTTACAAATCAACGGAAAAGTAAGAGATAAGCTTGTAATTCCGGCAGGACTTTCAAAGGAAGAAACCGAGGAAGCAGCTAAAAAGACAGAAAAATTCTTAGCATTTACAGAAGGTAAGGAAATTGTAAAAGTAATTACAGTTCCTGGAAAACTTGTAAATGTTGTTGTAAAATAATTTGGTTTTGAAATTACAGTATGTGGGAGGGGTCAACCTTTTCCCCATACTGTAATATAATTATTCTATGAAAAACTATAAACTTATAATCCAATATGACGGCACCGACTATCATGGCTGGCAGTCGCAGGAAAATGCTATAACGATACAAGACGTGTTAAGTAAGGCATTGTCCCGTCTTCTAAACTGCGAAAAGCCCGACGTTGTGGGATGTGGCAGAACTGATAGCGGAGTTCATGCAAAAAAATATGTGTGTAATTTTAAGGGAGAAACCTCGATTCCGATGGATAAATTCCCCTTAGCCCTAAACACATTCCTTCCCGACGATATCATATGTATCCATTCGGAGGAGGTATCAAACGATTTTAATTCAAGATATATGGCGAAAAAAAAGACCTATTCTTACTATATTAATAATTCAAAATTTCCTGATGCGTTTTTAAAAAGATATTCGTGGCACTATAAGTATGACCTTGATTTAGACAAGATGAAAAAGGCGGCCGAGGCCTTTTTAGGGACTCATGACTTTATTGGTTTTGCTGCAAGCGGGTTTACTGTAAAGACCACGGTGAGGACTATCTACTCATTAGAGATTAACAAGAAGGATGATTTAATCTCGATTGACATAACAGGCGACGGATTTTTATATAATATGGTAAGAATTATAGCCGGAACCCTTGTTTTTGTTGGGTCAGGTAAGATAAAAGCCGAGGACGTACCCGAAATTTTAGAGTCAAAAGACAGGAAAAAAGCCGGGATTACCGCGCCGGCACAAGGTCTCTTTTTATCGGAGGTGTATTATGATTGATAAGAAAAAAATTATAATAATACTCACATCGGTTTTGGTGATTATTGCAATTTTTTTGGGCGGAACATATTTTGTTAAAAAAACCGGAGTTAAATTAAATATATCCTTGCCGAGAGGTTGTTCTTTTTTGAACGGTAAAAATAACGGCAAAGGTCAAAATTCTTCAATCAACCCTGAAGAACAGAAAAAGCTCGATGAAGAAGAGTATGCTAACACCAATGTTTCAGAGAGTGGAAAACATATTGCCCTTGAGAATGCATCAGGCGGCAGATTCAAACGATTCTCAAAAGGCATACTGTCTGCCACCGACACAGCTCTTTCTTTCTATAACGAATCAGGCGATCAGGAATGGAGTGCTAAAATCCAGATTGCATCTCCTGTTTTAGAGGTGGCAGGGGATAACATACTCGTATATGAGCAAAATGCAAACAAGCTGACAGTTTATAATAAAAATGCACATAAATACTCAAAGACCGTTGGTGGCACTATCAAGAATGCGGCAATATCCGAGTCGGGTGATGTCGTAGTTGTGTTTGAGAGAGAAGGCTATAAGGGAAGTGTCATTGTATATAATAAAGACGGTGAAGAAGTATATTTATGGAATTCAGGGAAATATCGTATTATTGATGCAGACATATCACCATCAAGACGGCTTGCTGTAGCACTTTTGAATACAAATAATGTACTTGAGTCAAAAATCCACTATTTCGACATATCAAAGTCTGGTGCGGAGTCGACTATGAGTATTTCAGATACGATTGTTTTCGACATAGATTTTGACGGCGATGCATTAAATGCATATTGTGACAACAAGTTGTTTGCAACCGACACGAAGGGTGAAATTAAATGGAATTATGACTTCAATGGCAGGAACATAACCAGATATACCATGACTGATAATGGTGAGAAGGTTATATCCTTTGATAACCATAATGTGTCGGAAATAACCGTAGTTTCAAGAACTGGTGATGAAAAGAATACAATCAAAACTGACGTTTTACCTGATTGTCTTGATTGTTTTGATGGGCGAATTTTATATAATTCGGGAAGAACGCTTTTAATTAGCAATCCTAATGGTGAGATTGTTGCCAGATATACTGCGTCAAGGGATATCAAGAAGGCATATTTTATAAATAGTAAAAAGGTGTTTATTGTATATACACAAGGTATTGAAATTTTAGGCATTTAAAGGGGGAAATAATATGTATTTCTTACTTGATATTTTAATTATTGCCATATATGTCTTAGTTATCTGGCACTTTAAAAACAAGGGGTTTTTAAAGGCATCAGAGACGGTTGTGTCTATAATTCTTACCTTCAGCCTGATGCCTGCTTTTGCACCGGCCTTTGGTGAAGTTATTGACAATTCGGCCTTTGGCAAAGAGATTCATAAAAAAATAGAGGAGGTAGTTTCCAATGGAGATACCACTGGTGAAACGATTGTTCTACCCGATATTTTGAAAGAAAATCTTGATAAGGCGGAGAATGTAAAGGATCAGGTGGTTAAAAACACCGCAAATCAGATTACCAGTGTTATAATAAAGGTTCTATCCTTCATACTTTTATATGTAATTATAAAAATTGCAATATTTATAATATTCAGAATCTTGATTTTAATATGCCATATAAGGGTTTTGGGATTTTTCAATAAACTTTTCGGTATGATTTTCGGTTTTTTTGACGCCACAATTATAATATATCTGATCTGTGCTTTAGCATTTATATTTGTGCCAACAGATACTATGGTAAGTTTAAAAGACGGAATATCGGGTACCGTTTTGGCAGACTATTTCTATAATAAAAATATACTTATAAATCTGTTTCTATAATCTATAACGGAGGTGCTTTATGCAAGACGGAGTGACGCTTGAGCGAAAAACCAAAGAGGAATTAAAACAGATTGCTTTGGGATTGGAAGTTCCGAAAGTGTCTTTAATGAAAAAAGAGGAACTCATCTCGGCTATAAGATCGGCAAGAGAGAGTCATAGACCGGAAGAGGAGAAAAAGCCTTTAAAAAAACGCCCGGCCGATGTTTTGGAGGTCTCGGGTGTTTTGGATGTGATGATGGACGGGTTTGGGTTTTTAAGAGGTGAGAACTACCTGCCAAGTGAAAGTGATATCTATGTTTCACCGACCCAGATAAGACGTTTTAATTTAAAAACCGGTGACGAAATAAAGGGAGACGCAAGACCATCTCAGGATGAAGATAAATATTCGCCCCTTTTATATGTAAAAGCAATAAACGGGGACCCGTTGGAGGTTGCCTTAAAAAGAAAAAACTTTGAAAAGTTAACCCCCATTTATCCAACTGAGCGATTGACTCTTGACACAGGCGATAAAACACGATTGGCGTCGAGGATAGTGGATATCATAGCTCCTATCGGTAAAGGTCAGCGTGGTATGATTGTAGCACCACCAAAGGCGGGAAAGACTACGATAATAAAGCAGATTGCCCAGTCCATAACAGAATCACACCCGGATGTATTTTTGATAGTTTTGCTGATTGACGAGCGACCGGAGGAAGTAACCGATATAAGACGCTCAGTCAAGGGCGACGTTATTGCGTCTACCTTCGATCAGGCACCTGAGAATCACCAGAAGGTGGCAGAAATGGTTTTAGAGCGTGCCCAAAGGTTAGTAGAGCAGAAAAAAGACGTTGTGATTTTATTGGACTCAATCACCCGACTTGCAAGAGCATATAACCTGACCGTCACCCCGACGGGAAGAACGTTATCCGGAGGTCTTGACCCCGATGCTTTAATTAAGCCAAAGAAATTCTTTGGTGCTGCCCGAAATATCGAAGAAGGCGGAAGCCTTACCATTTTAGCAACAGCTTTAGTGGAAACGGGAAGTCGTATGGATGACGTGATTTTTGAGGAATTCAAAGGCACGGGGAATATGGAACTAAAGCTTGACAGAACTCTTCAGGAGAGACGGATTTTCCCGGCAATCGACATACTAAAATCAGGTACAAGAAGAGAAGACGACCTGTTAGATGATTTAGAGTTAGATGCGGTTTGGAAATTAAGGCGGGACCTTTCACAGAAAAATCCGGCAGATGCAATGGAGAGTCTTTTGAAGGTAATGGAGCGGTCAAAGGATAATAAAGAGTTTGTGGAAAATTTAAATAAAAGATAAAAAAAGAGGCTGTAAATTTTTACAGTCTCTTTTTTATATCCACTTTTATCGTTCTTCTCTAAAATAATTAATTCCGCAGGATGCCGGTTGTGCATTTTCCTTTGACTGACGGATTGATGATATTACCAATATCAAAGATGTCAGAAGGAAGGGTAGCATATCGTAAAAGGCGTTCGGGATTGAGAGTACACTCTTTGGCACGTAATATTTTAAGATGCTAAATGCTCCGAATATAAATGCACCAAATATCGCCTTTGATGGCTTCCATGTGGAGAATATAACCAAAGCAACGGCAATCCAACCCATACCATTTACGCTGTCGGGAAGCCACACACCACCGCAGGTAATCATTGAGCAGTATGAACCACCAATACCGCATATTCCACCGCCGATTAAAAGGTTTATATATTTTAATTTTGCTATTTTAATACCGGCAGCATCGGCAGCGGCGGGGTTTTCGCCAATCGCACGAACCGATAGACCTACCTTTGTATAGTTATAGTATATTGCTAAGATTATAGCAATGGCAATCCCTAAATACACATAGGGGTTAAAGGAGAAAAGTAGCGGACCGACAATTGGGATATCACTTAAAAATGGGATATGAATGTCGGATAGTTGGGCCGAGATGTTGGCCGGAAGCTTCAGGGAATCTGCCCCCATATTTTCTAAGGCGTATTTTCTTGCACAGTCACCTATGAAGTTAGATAAACCAATGCCGAAGATTGTAAGGGTAAGACCGGTAACATTCTGGTTTGCCATAAGAGTGACCGTTAAGAATGCATAGATTAAGGCAGAGAGTGCACCTGCTAAAAATGCCACCAAAAGTGCCACTGCTAAGTTATCGGAAAAATATCCGGCACAAAAACCACCGCAAGCCCCCAGTGCCATCATACCTTCAACGCCAAGATTTAAGTGACCTGTTTTTTCGTTCATTATCTCGCCCAAGATACCAAAAAGTATAGGGGTGCCGGCAAGGACTGCCGCTACTATAAATTTAATGTAAATATCCATTATTTAACCCCTCCTTTAAATACAAATTTATATCTTACGAAGAACTCGCAACCAAGCACAAAGAACAGGATAATTCCTTGTAAAACATCGGTTGAGTATGTAGAAATGCCGTAGGTCGATTGCATAACTGATGAGCCTTTTTCAAGCATACTGAATAAGAAGGAAACAATAAGTATTCCAAATGCATTTAATTGAGCAAGCCAGGATACGATGATCGCAGTAAATCCGACACCGCCGGCAACCGATTCAGCTAAAGTCATATCAGAGCCTGTCGCCTGGATTGCACCGGCAAGGCCACAGATACCGCCACTAATAAACATGGTTAAAAGGGTTACCTTATTTACATTTATTCCGGCATAAATCGCGGTTGCTTTTGATTCGCCCACAACATTTATCTCATAGCCACGCTTTGTGTATTTTAAGTATACAAATACAAGTACAACTAATGCCAATGCTATAATCCAACCCATTTGAACACCCAAAACCTTGTCAAGCTGTGCATTTTCCGTGAACCTTGCAATTTTTGGGAAACCGCTAGATGCAGGGTCTTTCCATGGACCGTCACGAAGGAATATGATTACATTCAGGGCAATGTAGTTTAGCATCAGGGTAAAAAGTGTTTCGTTGGTATTAAATTTACACTTAAATATAGTAGGAATTAACCCCCATAAACCACCGCCGATAATTCCGGCAATTAGCATTATAATTATGAGCACCCAATGGGGAAGGGTGTGATGGTAAAGGGCGAAATATGAGGCTGCTACGGCACCCATAATAATCTGACCCTCACCGCCAATGTTCCAGAACTGCATCTTAAAGGCCATGGTAAGACCAAGGGCCGTGATAAGAAGGGGGATCATGGTGCGGACTGTAAGCTGAAGTGAGATTTTATTCTTAAACACACCATTGACAATCGTGGAATAAACCTTAATAGGGTTATGACCGATAGCAAGAATGAATATTCCGCCGGCAACGATTGCCAGAAGGATTGAGAATAATCTTAGCAGCCAGATTTTGTTGCGGGAAAGTTCGGTGCGTTTACTGATTCTTATAAGTGGTTCTTTTGCTTTTTTCATACCCCTGCCTCCTTCGAAGTTTTACCGGTCATCATAAGACCAAGCTGTTCTTTTGTAACCGATTTTGCATCTACAATACCGGTAATTTTTCCATGGCATAAAACCATAATTCTGTCGGATAGCTGAAGTAAAACGTCTAAGTCCTCGCCAATAAATATTACGGCAACTCCGTTTTGCTTTTGCTCATTTAACAGGTTATATATAGTGTATGACGAATTGATATCAAGGCCTCTGACTGGGTATGCTGTGATTAAAAGATTTGGCTTTGCAGAGATTTCTCGTCCTAAAAGCACCTTTTGGACATTACCGCCGGATAACATTCTGACAGGTGTGTCAATGCTTGGAGTTTTAATTTCCAATTCGTCTACAAGTTTTGTTGCAAGAGAACGAACTCCTGATTTTTTCATGAAAAGTCCTTTTGAGTCGTTGTAGTTTTTTAAAAGCATATTGTCTGCAACGCTCATAGATGCTACAAGCCCCATGCCAAGTCGGTCTTCGGGGACAAAACTCATCTGTATCCCTAAATCTATAATTTCCTTCGGCTTTTTGCCAACGATATTTTCCTTTTTATAAAGAATCGCACCGGTTTTTGCCGGCATTAACCCTGCAATAGTTTCGCAAAGCTCCTTTTGACCGCTTCCGGCAATTCCGGCAACGCCTAAAATCTCACCGGTATTAACCTCAAAATCAATATCATCAAGCCCTACAGTGCCATCTGATTTCATAACGGTAAGGTTACAAACTCTCAATAGCTCTGATGGGTTTTCGGGGTCGGGTCTTTCGATTTCCAATGTAACCTCGCGTCCTACCATAAGCTCGGTAAGTTCCCTTTCGGTGGTTTTTGAGGTTATAACGGTACCGATACTCTCGCCCTTTCGGAGGATTGTGACACGGTCGCTTATCTCCATAACTTCATTTAATTTATGGGTAATTATAATAATCGCACAGCCGTTTTCCTTCATTTTCCATAGGATATCAAATAAGACGCTGATTTCCTGCGGAGTTAAAACAGCGGTTGGTTCGTCTAATATTAATATTTTTGCTCCCCGAAAGAGCACCTTTAAGATTTCCACATTCTGCTTTTCGCCAACCGACATATCATAAATCTTTTTGTCTAAATCAATGTTTAGCCCGAATGAGTCACAGATTTCCTGTGCCTTTTTTTTGTCCGATTTTGATGCACTTCTGCCGGAACCTAACACAACATTGTCGATTGCTGAGAATACGTCAATCAGCTTAAAGTGTTGGTGGATCATACCAATCTGGTATTTTTGGGAGTCGGTAGGGGAGTTGATAGATGCTTCCTTGCCGTCAACCCAGATCGAGCCGCGGTCGGGGTGGTAAATGCCCGATAGCATATTCATAAGTGTGGTTTTACCCGAACCATTCTCGCCCAAAAGTGCCAGAATTTCTCCATAATTTACCGACAAATCTATATTATTATTGGCTATAACTGTACCAAATACCTTGCTTATTCCTTTACATTCGATTGCAGGAGTCAATATATTTCACCTCTTAGAAGATAAATTTAAAAACACATTTATGGTTGGTAAAAGTAAGCAAATGGCGGACTATTTGGGAATAGTTCGCCATCTGCATTATTTTAAAGTAATTTGAAAATTGAAATCTATTATTTTTCAACTACGTTTTTGAAGTACCAGTTGATTCCGCCTGTGATTGTAGCGTCGTCAAGAGTCTTGCCTTCTTCACCAACAGTCTTGCCATCGTTTGTTTCGATAACACCGTCAAATACGTTGAAGCCTTCGTTTGTGATACGAGCTCTTGCTTCTTCAACCTTAGCCTTCATTTCATCTGTGCAAAGTTCAGCATTTAGCTCAGTGATGTCAACAAGACCGTCATCCATGCCACCGAAGTAGTTTTCAGGCTTCCATGTGCCATCCATTGCTGCCTTTGCAGCTGCTGTGTAGTAAACGCCCCAGTTCCAGATTGTTGAAGTAAGAGTTGCCTTTGGAGCATCCTTAATCATATCTGAGTTGTAACCAACGCCCCAAACACCTGCTTTTTCAGCTTCAAGTTGTGGGTTTGGTGTGTCACAGTGTTGAGCTAAAACGTCACAGCCTTCGTTGATAAGAGCCTTTGAAGCATTTGTTTCTTCTGCAGGGTCATACCAGCTGTTTGTAACCTTAACCAATACCTTTGCATCAGGATTTACAGAATATACACCCATTGCAAATGCGTTGATACCGCCTGTTACTTCTGAGTTGTCTTTACCCATAGCAGCAACATAACCAATCTTATTAGACTTTGTCTTCATACCTGCAACGATACCTGATAAATATCTTGCTTGATAGATTCTGCCGAAGTAGTTATTCATGTTCTTGTCGTTTGACTTATAACCTGTGCCGTGTGAAAAGATTACGTCCGGATATTCTTTTGCCAATGCTTCCATTGTATCCATGTAGCCCCAGCTTGTACCGAAAATGATTTTACAGCCTTCTTCGATACATTCTCTGATAGCGATTTCGGTAGCTGATGGGTCTGTGTCGTTAACGTTGTTCTTTCTAACGATTTGAGCATCTGTCAAACCAAGGTTCTTTTGCATTTCCTGAATACCAAGGTCGTGTGCATAGGAATAGCCTGAACCTGCAGCAGGATCGCCGATGTGGATTACACCAACCTTAAATTCTGCCGGCTTGTCTTCACCACAGCCTGCGAAAGGTACGCATAAAGCTAAGGTTAAAACGAGTGATAAAAGTGTTGCGATTTTTTTCATTTTTGAAAAACCTCCCTAAAATATGTTTTTTATTATTTTAAAGGCTTTATGCCTTTTAAAATCAATCTTTAAATATAACGCCGCCCTCAACAGACATTCCGTCGATAATGGCTAAGGATTCTAATCTGATGCCTAAATCCCGTATTTCTTTTCCGCCTTGTTGGAATCCTTTTTCAATTACGATTCCGGCACCGGCAACAGTGGCTCCTGCATCCTTTACCAAATCAAGGAGTCCTAAGAGTGCACAGCCGTTTGCTAAAAAGTCGTCGATTATAAGTACGTGGTCATCGGGATTTAAAAAATCCTTTGATACAATTACATCGTAGACTCTACCATGGGTAAATGAGGTAACCTGGGTTTTATATACATCGCCCGATATATTTTTGGTCTGGCTCTTTTTTGCAAAAACCACAGGCACGTCAAAATACTGAGCAGTAACACAGGCAATACCGATACCTGATGCTTCAATAGTGAGGATTTTTGTGATTTTTTCGCCTTCAAACCGACGCTGGAATTCTTTGCCGATTTCGTTAAAAAGCTTGATATCCATTTGATGGTTTAAAAAACTGTCAACCTTTAAGATGTTACCCTCGCGGATAATACCCTTTTTTTGTATCATCTCTTTTAAAATTTCCATCAAAAATGCCTCCTATAAGCTATCTAAAATACACAAATATAATATTACAAAATCTGCTGTTTTTCAACATTATTCCCTAAATTTTAGTAAGAACGTGTGGTTTTTTAGTCAATAAGTACAAAAACCAATTATTTTCAAATTGCAGATTTGACATAATGCCAAAACTTCTGAATTTATAAAAAATCCTACGGGTCAAAGCGAAAAATTATTATTAAATTCAGATATTGGTATTATAGCAAAAAAACTGCAAAAAAGCAAGAAAAACATTGGCGTTTTAACTTGTAATTTCGGAAAAAATATGATAAAATAAATTTATATTGAAAAATTTTAGAAAAGTAAGAGGAATTTAAACTAAGGAGCAAAAAATATGCTGTTTTTTTATATAAGACATGGAGACCCAATATATGACCCTGATTCCTTGACGGCTCTTGGGGAAAAACAGGCAGAAGCCCTGGCAAAGCGACTTGCCGCCTATGGTATCGATAAAGTTTATGCATCTTCGTCTGGTCGGGCTATGAAAACCGCCAAGCCTACCTGTGATTTAATAAAAAAAGAGATGGAAATTAAGGATTTTGCCAATGAATCCTATACATGGGGAGAGTTTAGTATAGAAAAAAACGGCAACAGAATCTGGATGTTTCAGGATGAGGAAACAAGAAGAATTTTTGCTGATGATAAAATGCTGGCTTTGGGACATAATTGGTATGAATATGAGGGGATGTCGGCATATAAAAAAGGTGTTGAGAGAATTTCAAAAGAAACCACGGAATTTTTAAAAGAGTTAGGATATGAGAAAATTGGGAACACCGGTAAATATAGGGTTATAAAATCCAATAATGAAAGGGTTGCGTTTTTTGCCCATCAGGGGTTTGGACTTTTGTTTTTAAGCGAAATTCTTGGAATTCCATATCCCTTATTTATTAGCAGGTTCGATATGTGTCATACCGGCATGACGGTGATTGATTTTCAGGAATCGGATGGATTTTCGGTGCCGATGGTATTGACCTTATCTTCTGATTCGCATATATACCGTGAAGGGTTACCTACAAAATATAATAACGAAATATATTTTTAAAGACACAAAGTTCGGAGGGAATATGGCAAAATATATAGATAAAGCGGAAATTTCAGAACAAAAAGAATATATAAAAAAGATAAAAGCGTATACCGAGAGCTTTAAGAGGGAGAAGGGACGTTCGCCCCTGGCTAACACCGAAACCTACGGTTGTCAGCAAAATGAAAACGATACCGAAAGGATTCGCGGAGTCCTATATGAGGCAGGTTTTGAATTTTGCGATTCGGCGGAGGATGCGGATTTAGTGATATATAACACCTGTGCTGTCCGGGAAAACGCAGAACAAAAGGTGTTTGGTAGAATCGGAATTCTGAAGCACATAAAAGAATCACGCCCTGATATGATTATCGGACTTTGCGGGTGTATGGTTCAGCAGGAGCATATTACAAAAAAGATAAAAAAGCTCCATAACCACATTGATTTGATTTTCGGAACTCACGCTCTTTATAAGTTGCCTGAGCTTTTATATGGGGTAATAAAAACCCGAAAGTCGATGGTTATGATACCCGATTCTGATGGAGCGATTGCTGAGGATATGCCGATTTTGAGAGATTTAAAAGACAAGGCTTGGGTGTCTATTATGTATGGCTGCAATAATTTTTGTTCATACTGTATAGTGCCGTATGTACGGGGAAGAGAGCGAAGCCGAAAGCCGGATGCGATAATTTCCGAGATTAAAGAGTTGGTGGCAAAAGGTTGCACCGAGATTTCACTTTTAGGGCAGAATGTAAATTCCTACGGCAAGGATTTAGAGGAAGACGTTGACTTTTCAGATCTTTTGAAAATGGTAAATGAAATAGAGGGCGTAAAGCGGATAAGATTTATGACATCACACCCAAAGGATTTTGGCGATAAGCTAATCGATACAATGGCCCAGTGCGATAAGGTATGTCATCAGTTGCATCTTCCGTTTCAGGCAGGGTCTGATAAGGTGTTAGCTGATATGAACCGCCGCTATACAAAAGGGGATTATCTTAAAAAGATTGAAAAAGTCAAGGCGAGGATTCCTGATATATCCTTGTCAACCGACGTTATTGTGGGATTCCCCACCGAAACAAACGAGGATTTTTTGGAAACCTTGGATGTATTAAGAAAAGTTGAATATGATAACATTTTTTCGTTTATCTATTCAAGGCGTGAGGGGACTCCTGCGGCTCGAATGGATTTTGTCTTAACCGAGGAAGAAATCCACCAAAACTTCAATAAGCTTTTAGAGGTTCAAAACGAGATTTCCTTAAAGAAAAATAAAGGATATCTTGGAACCATCCAGACAGTTTTGGTAGACGGGGTAAGTAAAAATAACTCCGAAATGTTAACCGGTAGAACCGAGTCGGCAAAGGCGGTTAATTTTAAGGGCGACCAAGCCTTAAAAGGAAAATATGTAAAGGTGAAAATTACCGAGGCACATACATGGAGCCTAAACGGTGAAATAGTAGAGGAGAACTAAATCGTAAAACCTCACAGAAAGAAGAAGGAGAATTAAAATGGATATTTTTGAAAAAACAAGAGAACTTGGTGAAATGATAGAAAATTCTGAGGAAATGAAAAGACTAAAGATTGCAGAAGGTCTTCAGGCAGAAGACGAAAAAGCTCAGAAATTATTTGGTGAGTTTAACTTAAAGAGAATGAACCTTGCCAAAGATTTAGAGGAAGGAAAAATCGGTCAGGAAGAGGCTATCAGAAAAAATAGCGAAGCCTTTAACGAGATGATGGAAAAAAGCGAGCTTATAAAAAATTATATCGATGCAAAAAAAGAGTTTGACCTGATGATTTCAAAAATCAACGGAATTCTAAACTATTATATAACAGGCCAGGAACCGAGTTGCACACATAATTGCAGCACCTGTTCGGGATGCCACTAATAAATTTTTAAGGTGAAAAAATGATGGAAATAGATAGAGATAAACTGTCTGAAATGATGAAAAATTATTTCAGGACAAAGGATGAATATGAAGACTGCATCTTATTTTACCGTCTAGGTGATTTTTATGAGATGTTTTTTGACGATGCCCTGACAGCATCAAGAGAACTTGAAATCACTTTAACGGGCAGGGCGTGCGGACTTCCTGAGCGAGCCCCTATGTGCGGTGTGCCTTTTCACAGTGCCAATGTCTATATAGCAAAGCTGGTGGAAAAGGGGTATAAGGTGGCAATATGTGAGCAGACCGAAAACCCGAAAGAGGCAAAAGGCTTAGTTAAAAGAGAGGTTGTAAGAATCATAACCCCCGGCACCGTTATGGAGGAGGGGTTATTAGACGAGAAGAAAAATAACTACCTTGGCGTAGTTTTCAGAGGAAATGACACCTTCGGCATTGCCTTTGCCGACATTTCAACAGGTGAGATTTACTCAACCGAGGCAATGGGTTTTGACGGAGTGGTAAATGAGATTGCAAGATATTCACCCTCCGAGATTATCTTAAACGAAGAAGCCTCGGAAATCCTTGCAGATTACATATCTGGAAGATTTAATCTGGCATCGCAAAAGGGAAAGCCTGAGCTTTTTGATGGATATTTAAAGGTAGAAAAACTCTGTAATCAGTTTAAGACAAAATCACTTGAAGATATCGGAATCCGACCTGAGAGTAACATGGCGTCGGCACTTTATGGCCTTATATGCTATCTTGAGGATACCCAGAAGGGAAATGTTAATTACATGGACACCTTAGAGATTTACGGTGTCAATGAGTTTATGGATATAGATATTTCCACAAGACGAAATCTTGAAATTACTGAAACCATGAGAGAGAAGCTTAAAAAAGGTTCGCTTTTGTGGGTTTTGGATAAGACCAAGACATCTATGGGTGCAAGAAAGCTTAAGCAATGGCTTGAAAAACCGCTTGTGAACCCTTTAGAAATCAATAAGCGTCTTTACTCGGTAGACGAGCTTTATCAAAATAGAATTTTAGCAGACGATTTAGCAGAAATTATGTCGGGAATTTACGATATTTCAAGAATTTGCGGCAGAATCTCGCTATTTACGGTAAACCCGAGGGATTTGGTGGCACTAGCATCGTCTTTAGATAAATTGCCCGAGTTTTACTCTGAACTTTCCAAGGCAAAATCTCCGATTTTGTCAGAGCTTTATAATAAGCGGGATTTAATGGAGGATATCTGTAGCCTCTTAAAGGCGTCCATTGACGAGAATACCCCAATCTCGATAAAAGACGGCGGTGTTATAAAAGACGGATTTAGTGAAGAAATCGACCAGCTTCGTTCTGCTATGAAAAACGGCAAGAGCTGGATTGCCAAAGAAGAGATTGTAGAGCGTGAAAGAACGGGAATTAAGAATTTAAAGATTCAGTATAATAAGGTTTTCGGATATTTTATTGAGGTTACAAAATCCAACCTAAAAGATGTTCCCGATGACTACATAAGAAAGCAGACCTTGACAAACTGCGAAAGATTTATTACTCCGAAGTTAAAAGAGCTTGAGGAGGTAATCCTTGGTGCATCTGAAAAAGTTATCGATTTAGAACAGAAGATTTTTGAAGAAATAAGAAGAAAAGTCGCAAATGAACTTGACCGCTTAAAACGGGTGTGCGATGCAATTTCTGTTACCGATACTCTATATTCCTTGTCCGAGGTTGCCTATAAAAATCACTATACTATGCCGGTTGTAAACGACAAGGGCAAGATTTATATTGAAAACGGCAGACATCCGGTGGTTGAGAAGATGTTATCAAATAATATCTTTGTGCCAAACAATGCCACATTAAATAAAGATGAAGACAGAATGTTAATTATCACAGGCCCTAATATGGCGGGTAAGTCTACCTATATGCGTCAGGTGGCGGTGATTACCCTTATGGCACAGGTGGGAAGCTTTGTCCCTGCCGACAGTGCACAGATTGGCGTTTGTGATAAGATATTTACAAGAGTTGGTGCATCAGACGATATCTCGGCAGGACAAAGTACATTTATGCTTGAGATGACCGAAGTTGCAAATATTTTAAAAAATGCCACCTCAAATTCGCTTGTTATTTTAGACGAAATTGGTAGAGGCACATCAACCTTTGACGGACTCTCTATCGCCTGGGCGGTGGCAGAGTATATGCATGATAAAAAGAAAATTGGTGCAAAGACACTCTTTGCAACCCACTACCATGAGTTATCCGAGCTTGAAGGGAAGCTTGATGGCGTTAAGAACTACCGCATTGCAGTAAAAAAACGCGGTGATGATATCACCTTTTTAAGAAAAATCGTAAGAGGCGGTGCGGACGAAAGTTACGGTATCGAAGTTGCAGCTTTAGCCGGTGTGCCAAATAAGGTTATAAAAAGGGCAAAGGAAATCTTATCAGATATCCTGTCGGGTGAGGTAAAAACTAGCATCCCTCAGGAAAGACTTGAGCCAAAAGACCAGATGGGTTTATTTGATATTGCGGCATCTGAGATTTTAGAGGAGTTAAAGATGATAGACGCAACAACCTTTACTCCAATCGAGGCTTTGAATAAGCTATATGAACTAACCAAAAAAGCAAAAGAATTTTAGGAGGTGAGAAGACTTTGGGTATTATAAACCGACTTTCACGGGATGTATATGATAAAATTGCCGCCGGTGAGGTGGTAGAAAGACCGGCATCGGTCATAAAAGAGCTTGTGGAAAACAGCATTGATGCGGGGGCTGATAAGATAACCGTTGAGATTAAAAATGGCGGAAGCATCTATATGAGCGTTACCGATAACGGTTCGGGTATGACAAAAGAGGATGCTGAAGCATCGTTTCTTCGTCATGCAACAAGTAAGATTTCGACTGCTGAGGACCTTGATAAGATTATGACTATGGGCTTTCGTGGTGAGGCACTATCAAGTATTGGTGCGGTATCCGAGGTCGACCTCTTTACGAAAAAAAGGGACGAGGCAACAGGAACCCATGTTATATGTGCAGGCGGTGAAATTCGCTCTGTTTCGGAGGTGGGAACCCCTGACGGCACTATATTTATTGTGAAAAATCTGTTTTATAACGTACCGGCAAGACTGAAGTTTTTGAAAAAAGATGCGACTGAGGCTGCCTATATTGCAAATATTATGACCCGGTTTATTCTGTCGCATCCGGAGATCTCATTTAAGCTTATTAATAATGGGAAAGAACAGCTTTTCTCACCGGGGGATAACAGCATTGTAAACGCAATCTATAGTGTTTATGGCAAAAATTACGCAAAATCGGCCATTGAGTTTTCAGAGGATTTTGGGTCGGTTAAGGTTTATGGTGCAATAGGAAAAAGCGACACTGTAAGACCGAACAAAGACTATCAGAGCTTTTTTATCAATAAACGATATGTAAAGAGCCCACTTGTGTGGCGAGCTATTGAGGAAGCATATAAAAATCAGGTAATGATCGGAAAATTTCCGATGGCTGTAATAAATGTTTCCATTAACCCGTCGGATATCGATATAAACGTTCACCCAACCAAAATGGAAGTGAAATTTTCCGATGAGGCTACAGTTTATAGATCAATATACCATAGCATTAAAAATGCACTTTATTCAACATTGAATATCCCCGAGATTAAAGCTCCCGAGGAGATACCCCCAAAGACATCTGAAATTTTTGAGAAAAAAACAGAACCTACCCTTGAAAAAAGGGAAGAATTCACCTCTCAAAAGAGGGAGGAAAATCTCTTTTTAAATGAAGAAAGAGTCACATTCCAGCGGGCTAAAAAGCCTCAGGAGAGGGAATACTTTTATAACACCGAAAGAAGCAACGACTTTTTCTTAAAAAAGCAACAGGAGATTACCGAAAAAAGGGCGACCCCCACATTTAATCAGGAGATTGAAAGAATGCTGGGAGGTCAAAGTGAGCCTTTTAAAAAACCGGAAAAGGCGGAAGAAAGGCAAGAACACCTCCTCTACACAGAAGAAGAGAAAAAGGTACGTGAGATTCGGGTTGTCGGTCAGGTTTTTGACACATATATAATTGTTGAATCGGAAGGCGAGATGTTGATAATTGATCAGCATGCTGCCCACGAACGTCTGATGTATGAAAAACTAAAAGAGGATATCAGGGAGAAAAAGGTGGCATCCCAGGGGATTTTAGTGCCGGTTGTGGTGAGCCTAAATCCTATTGAGTATGCAGCATATAAGGAATATTCCCAGTATATCTTGGAAATGGGTTTTGAAACCGAGGATTTTGGCGATAATTCTATTGTAATCCGCTCAACTCCATATGACCTTGACTCGGGCGAGCTTGAGCAACTTATGATTGATATTATAAATCAGTTTTCTGAAAATAAGGCAGAAATCATAACCGAAAAACAGGATAGACTCCTATATACCATAGCCTGCAAGGCGGCGGTCAAGGCAAATCACACTCTGTCCGCTCTTGAACAGAAGGAACTGGCAGAAAAGGTGCTTGATTTTAATAATATAAACACCTGTCCTCACGGCAGACCCATTACCATTTCTATGAGCAAAAAGGAAATGGAAAAACTCTTTAAAAGAATCGTTTAGGAGGGTATATGGAAAAAATTCCGGTTTTGGTTGTAGCGGGACCTACCGCCTCGGGGAAAACGGCTTTGGCGGTGGAGCTTGCAAAAGAATATAATGGTGAGGTAATCTCTGCCGACAGTATGCAGATATATAAAAATTTAGACATCGGCAGTGCCAAGCCGACGGAAGATGAGATGGATGGAATACCCCATCATATGCTAGACATTAAAGAAGCGTGGGAAAGCTTTAGCGTGGCAGATTTTGTCACATTGGCTAGAGAAAAAATAGTTGACATAATAAACCGTGGAAAGCTTCCGATTCTGGCAGGCGGTACGGGACTTTATGTTAATTCCCTAATCGATGATGTGGATTTTTCCGATGAAGATAAAGACGAAAAAATCCGGGAAGAATTAAATGAACTTCTAAAGGAAAAGGGCATAGATTATATGGCAGAAATGCTTCGGGAGATTGACCCGGTATCTTTTGAAAAAATCCATAAAAATAACACAAAAAGGGTTATTCGTGCCATTGAGTTTTTTAAAGTAAACGGCTACCCCATTTCCCGTCAGGTTGAGGAAACAAAAATGAAGGAATCAAGGTATAACCCGCTGATTTTAATGATTTCAAGACCTCGGGATTATCTTTATGAGAGAATCGAAAAAAGGGTAGATGTGATGCTTTCCTGCGGTTTGGTTGATGAGGTAAAAAAACTCATGGATATGGGTATAACGAAGAAAAATCAGTCAATGCAAGGGATTGGCTATAAGGAAGTTTTAGACTATCTTCGCGGTTTTTCTACCTATAGCGAAATGGTCAGGATTTTAAAAAGAAACACAAGACATTATGCAAAAAGGCAGATTACCTGGTTTTCAAGGGACGATAGAGCCATAAAAATTGATGGTGACTTAAGTTCTGAGGCAAAGAAAAAAATTAACGATTGGCTCATGTAGCAGAGGGGGATAAATTATGGCGTTATTTACAATTTCAGACCTGCACCTGCCCCTCGGCATCGATAAGCCTATGGATATCTTTGGTAAGCGTTGGGAAAACTATGTTGAGAAAATCGAAGAAGAATGGAAAAGCAAGGTAAAGCCCGAAGATTTAGTGGTTATGCCGGGGGATTTTTCATGGGCGATGTATCTGGAGGAATCCAAAAAAGATTTTCAGTTTTTAAATGACCTTCCGGGTGAAAAAATCCTTTTAAAAGGAAACCACGATTACTGGTGGGGGACGATGAATAAGATGCGAAAGTTTTTGGCGGAGGAAGGATTTTTGGGGATTGACTTTTTGCAAAATAAGTCGGTTATGTATAAAAATGTGGCGATATGCGGCACTCGTGGCTGGAGCTATATCGGATATAACCAGCCGAAGACCTCGGAGGACGAGACGATTTTTCGGCGTGAGCTTTTAAGACTTGAAATGTCACTTTCCGATGCAAAAGAAAAAAATCCCGACGAGATAATTGTTTTTATGCACTATCCACCCATTTTACCCGAATGTTTAGATAGTGAGTTTTCAAGGCTTATGAAAAAGTATGGGGTGGAGCGTTGTGTCTATGGGCATATCCACGGGATAAACAGCAAAAATGCGGTGACAGGTTTAGTCGACGGCATAGAATATATGCTGGTTTCGTGCGATTATCTGGATTTTTCGCCGGTTAAATTGTGCGATTAGTATATTTTTTTGAAAAATTACCAAAAAAAGATTGAAAAAATTTTTAATTATGATATAATATTGAAATGATTGGTGTACTATGAGAATTTTTGATTTATTTAGTGCATAAAGTAAAATTATTTTAAGGAGGATTACGCAAGATGGCGGTTAAATCTGAACAAATTGAAAAAAATCTTGTAAAATTAACATTTGAGATATCAAGAGAGGAGCTAGAAAAGGGAATAAAGTATGCGTACCAACAAAACGCAAAGAAGATCAGCGTTCCCGGATTTCGTAAGGGTAAAGTTCCAAAGTCAGTAATTGAAAAGTATTACGGCGAAGAAGTATTCTACGATGATGCAATAAACCATGTATTACCGGACCTTTACGAGGCAGCTTTAAAAGAAGCTGAGCTTGAATCAGTTGCAAGACCTGAAATTGATATCGAAGAAATCAAAAAGGGCGAGCCGATTGTTGTTAATGCTTTGGTTACAACAAAGCCGGAGGTAAAATTAGGTAAGTATAAGGGTATAAAGGCTGATAAAGTTGAGTATAATGTAACCGAGGAAGATATTGACAAGGATATCGACCTTGCAAGAGCAAGAAACGCAAGAATTATCACTGTTGAAGATAGGGCGATAGAAAACGGTGATATTGCAGTTATCGACTTTGAAGGTTTTTATGACGGCGTTGCATTCCCTGGCGGTAAGGGTGAAAACTACGAGTTGGAAATCGGTTCAGGAAGCTTCATCCCTGGATTTGAAGAACAACTTATTGGCAAAGAAAAGGATGCAGACGTTGAAGTAAATGTAACATTCCCTGAAGAATATCATGCAGAGGACCTTGCAGGAAAAGATGCAATGTTCAAGGTTAAGATTCACGAAATCAAGGCTAAGGAATTACCTGAGCTTGACGATGATTTTGCATCAGAAGTAAGTGAATTTGAAACTTTAGAAGAATATAAGAATAGCGTTAAGGAAAGACTTGAAAAAGCAGCTGAAGAGAGAGCAAAAAGAGAAATGGAAAACCAAATCGTTGAAAAGGTAGTAGAAAGCTCTCAAATCGATATTCCGGCAGCAATGATTGAAACCCAGATTGACAGATTGGTAAACGATTTTGCACAACGTCTTTCATATCAGGGTATGAGCGTTGATATGTACTTAAAGTACACAGGCTCAACTATGGACGCTTTCAGAGAAGGCTTCAAGGAACAGGCTGAAAAGCAAGTGAGAACTACTTTGGTTATGGAAGAAATCGCAAAAGCTGAAGGCATAGAAGCAAACCAGGAAGAAATCGACGAAAAGATTGCTGAAATGGGCAAGATGTACAACATGGAAAACGATAAGCTAAAGGAACTTTTAAGACCGGAAGATATCGAAGATATTGCAAAAGAAATCACCTTTGTAAAAGCAATCGAAATGCTTGTTAATAAAGCATCAGTAAAATAATGAATTTGATGAAGCCCTATGCATAAGGTATGCATATGGCTTCATTTCAATATCTACAAAATGAAAGGATTGATTATAATGAGTTTAGTGCCTATGGTAGTAGAACAAACAGGCAGAGGGGAAAGATCCTATGATATCTTCTCAAGACTTTTGGAAGATAGAATTATTTTTCTGGCAGATCAGGTAAATGACGCTACAGCAAGCCTGGTTGTAGCACAGATGCTTTATCTTGAGTCAAAGGACCCTGATAAGGATATCCAGTTTTATATAGACAGCCCCGGAGGGTCAATCACAGCCGGTATGGCAATTTATGACACCATGCAATACATAAAGTGTGATGTTTCCACTATATGTATCGGTATGGCGGCATCTATGGGTGCATTCTTACTTGCAGCCGGCACAAAAGGAAAGAGATTTTGCTTACCTAACAGTGAAGTTATGATTCACCAACCTTTAATTAGCGGTGGACTAAGCGGTCAGACAACAGACATCAAAATCTATTCTGACCATTTGGTAAAGACCAAGGAAAAAATGAACAGAACTTTGGCAGAACTTACAGGCAAATCCTATGAGCAGGTGTGTGAAGATACCGAAAGAGATAACTTCATGAGTGCTGAAGAAGCAAAAGCCTATGGTCTGATAGACGATGTTATTGTAAGAAAAAGTAAGTAATCTTATTTGAAAGGATTTATAGCCAATGGCAAAAAATGAAGAAAAGAAGCAGTATAGATGCTCATTCTGCGGCAAGTCTGAGAGCGAAGTGGAGCAGTTAATTTCAGGCCCCGGCGTATATATATGTAACGAATGTGTCGATTTATGTAACGGTATTATTGAGGGTGATTATGCACCGCAAAGCGAAAGATTAAAGGCGGATAAACTCCCAAAACCCAAAGAAATAAAGGAAATTTTAGACCAGTATGTAATCGGTCAGGATGACGCTAAAAAAATTCTTTCGGTTGCCGTTTATAACCATTATAAAAGAATAAACTATCAGGATAAAAGCAAAAGCGATGACGTGGAGCTACAAAAGAGTAATATTCTGCTCTTGGGCCCTACAGGTTCGGGTAAGACATTTTTGGTTCAGAATCTTGCAAGGATTTTAAATGTTCCCTTTGCTATTGCCGATGCTACATCTTTGACCGAGGCAGGATATGTGGGTGAAGATGTTGAGAATATCCTATTAAAGCTTATTCAGGCGGCGGATTTCGAAATCGAGGCGGCAGAACGTGGAATTATCTACATTGACGAGATTGATAAAATTGCGAGAAAATCGGAAAATGTTTCAATCACCCGTGATGTCAGCGGTGAGGGTGTGCAACAGACCCTTCTAAAAATTTTGGAGGGTACAGTTGCGTCGGTGCCTCCAACCGGTGGAAGAAAGCACCCACATCAACAGCTCCTGCAAATAGACACCACCAATATTTTATTCATCTGCGGCGGTGCATTCGATGGAATTGAGAAAATTATCGGCGACAGAGTCGGTAAAAAAGGACTTGGATTTGGTGCAGAAATCGAATCTAAGGGTGAGAAGAAAATCGGCGAACTTTTAAAGCAAATCACACCTCAGGATTTATTGAAATTCGGTTTAATCCCTGAATTTATCGGAAGACTTCCGATTATAGCAAAGCTTCATGAACTTGACCGTGATATTTTGGTGGATATCCTAACCACACCTAAAAATGCATTGATAAGACAGTATCAGGCACTTTTTGGCATGGATAATGTTGAGCTTGAGTTTGATAAAGACGCCGTGATTGCTATTGCGGAAAAAGCAGAAAAGCGAAACACCGGTGCAAGAGGCTTAAGGTCTATTATCGAAGAGGTTATGACCGAGATTATGTTTGAAATCCCATCGGATGAGGACATCGTAAGCTGTATAATTCATAAAGAATGTGTAACAGATAACGTCCCACCTGAGATAATAAGAAAAAGTACCGAACAAAGAGCATAAAAAAGGCGGCAGAAGAGTTTAATATGCTTTTCTGCCCTTTTAAATAGAAAAAGGCGGAGAAAAATATGTTTTTAACAGATAATTTAAATGTAAATAGCCTGGGGCATCTTACCATAGGCAAGAACGATACGGTGGAGCTTGCAAAGGAATTTGGAACACCCCTTTATGTAATGGACGAAGATTTGATTCGTGCAAATTGCCGTATGTATAAAAATGCTATGGATAAGTATTATGGCGGAAACGGCTTGGTTTTATATGCAAATAAAGCCTTCTGTTCACTCTTTACCTGTAAGATTGCCAAGGAAGAAGGGCTGGGACTTGACGTTGTGTCGGGCGGAGAACTCTACACCGCCATAAAAGCAGACTTTCCTATGGAAAAAGTGTGTTTTCATGGAAATAATAAGACTTATGATGAGTTAAAAATGGCGGTGGAAAATAATATCGGACATGTTGTGGTTGATAATATCTATGAACTGCATACCCTAGAGGAAATCGCAAAAGAGCAGGGAAAAATTCAGAATATAATGTTTAGAATTAAGCCGGGAATTGATGCTCATACCCATAGCTTTGTTCAGACAGGACAGATTGACTCAAAGTTTGGGGTAGCCTTGGAAAACGGTGAGGCTTTTGATATTATAGAGGAGGCATCAAAGCTCGAGCATGTAAAGGTAACAGGCGTTCATTGTCATATCGGGTCACAGATTTTTGATATTGAGCCCTTTTGTAAAGCGGCAGAGGTTATGATGAATTTTATTGCTGACATAAAGGCGGATTTAGGGATTGAGATAAAGGAATTAAACCTAGGCGGAGGATATGGTATAAGATATACTAATGCGGATGACCCGGTGCCATATGATGAATACATAAAGCATGTATCGGAAGTTGTGAAGTCCACCGCCGAAAAAAGAGGCATAAAAGCTCCATTTATCTTTATGGAGCCGGGAAGGTCGATTGTGGCATCGGCTGGTATTACCCTTTATACTGTCGGCGGAGTAAAAGACATTAAAAATATTAGAAAATACATCTCGGTTGACGGCGGTATGGCGGACAACCCAAGATATATAATGTATCAATCGGAATATGAGGCGGTAGTTTGTAATGATGCCCTAAGAGAAAAGACGGAGAAGGTGACTATTGCCGGAAAATGCTGTGAGTCAGGGGATATTTTGATAAATGATGCCCTGATGCCGAAGATAGAGGTTGGTGATACTTTGGCGGTTTTGGCAACCGGTGCATATAACTATTCAATGTCATCTAACTACAATAGAATCCCACGCCCTGCAGTTGTGGCAGTATCTGGCGGTGTGGCAAGAGTGGTTATTAAAAGAGAAACCTATGAAGATTTAGTGAAGAATGATTTAGTATAATGAAAAAAGGTCGTAAAGCTTAAGCTTTGCGACCTTTTAATATTATTTCGTTGTACTTCCAAATCCGCCGTTTCGGATTTCTTCTGTATCATCATCAACTGTGATGCCATATTCTAGGAATATGCCTTGAGAAAAACCGTCTCCTGCCTTTACATTTACCGTCTTTCCCTCGTTTGAGTCGTTGGTAATCTTAATAAAAATATGCCCTTCGTTGTCGGAGTAATAGTAATCACTGTCGATTATACCAACTGTGTTATTTAACTGTAGGCGGAATTTAAATCCAAGTCCGCTTCTGGGGTAAATCTTTAAAACCCAGCCGTCTTCAATTTTTGCCCTGATGCCTGTCGGGATTTTAATTGTCTCACCGGGTGCCAGGGAAAAGTCGATGGGTGAGAAGAAATCGTAACCGGCAGAGCCTTTTGTTGCCCTTTTTGGGAGCTTTAATTCTTCATATTCATTGGTTGGTTCGTAACCGAAGGAATCGATGAATCCAACTCTGAATTGTTCTTTTGATACTTTTTCAAATTTAGCTATTTTTTTCATTTTATTCTCCTTTAGTGTAAGACAATCTCGCCTGTGGATAGAGTTTTTTGAACGTCAATTACCCGTTGATTGGAGCTTCCCTTCCAGTGGAGTTTTTCGTCTTTTAGTTCTTCAATGAACTTACCATCAACTAAAACATCAATAAGTCCAATATAATCTTCGTCTTTTATTTCCTCCCACGAAAAACCGGTATAGAGCCATATGGTTTTATGTGGGTATTTTTCTTTTACCAAACGGATTAGCCTTGCAATTTCTTTTCGGTTTTCGGGGTGCAAGGGGTCACCTCCTGAGAAGGTTATGCCCGAAATGTATGGCTTTTTTAGGTGGGAAAAGAGTTCGTCTTCTGCAGCTTTATCAAACTCTAATCCACCGCAAATGTCCCATGTTATGGGGTTTTGGCAGTTTTTACACTTATGTGTGCAACCTGATACCCATAAAACAACCCGGAGTCCGTCACCGTTTAGCATATCATCCTTTGTTATGTTATGATATCGCATTTACATACTTCTCCTGTCCTTTATTTCAGCCATCTTGGCATCATTTAACCGGGTGTCGCCCTTTACTCTTGAATAGGAAAGGTACCCGTTCATTCTGTCAATTTTTGTAAGATTCCTGCTTCCGCATTTAGGACAAACGTCCATCTCAAGTTCCTGATGACCGCAGTCGTCACAGTACGCTAAAGATAGGTTCACGCCCTCATAAAATCCCATATCCATAGCGCGACGAATAAGAGTCTTTACCGCCTCAACGTTATAGTCTATAGGGTATTTAACATACTGGATTTTACCACCATTTAAAAGATTCCAGAACCTGTTTTCAAGGTCCTGTTTTTCGATTGGGGTAATGTCTTCAGAAACATGGCAGTGGAAACTGTTGGAAACATATTCTCTGTCCGACACATTCTCGATTATGCCGTATTTCTTTCTGAATTGCTGAACCTGAAGACCGCATAAATTCTCGGCAGGGGTGCCGTACATAGCGTATAAAACGCCGTCTTCTTCCTTGAATTCGTTGATTTTTCTGTTGATATATTCCATTACTTCTATGGCAAATTCTCCGTCTTCAACAAGAGATTTTTTATTGTGAAGCTGCTGAAGCTCGTTTAGGGCAGTTATACCAAAAGATGCAGTTGCAGCCTTTAAGAGCGGCTTGATTTTATCGTGGATACCTAAATGTCCGCCATAGAAACCACCCTCACAATATGCAAGCGGATTGGTGGACGCACGCATCTCGCCTAAATAATCATAGGTGCGAAGATGAAGGTTTCTGATAAGGTTTAGGTAGTAGTCTAAAACCTCGTAAAAATCTCTGCTTTCCTTCTGGGCTTTTGCATAAATCATCGGTAAATGAAGGCTTACGGCACCAATATTGAATCTTCCGACAAATACAGGTGTATCCTTATCATCAGCAGGCTTCATTCCGCCACGCTCAAACCAAGGTGACAAAAACGCTCGGCAACCCATTGGAGAAATAACTTTTTTGTACTTTTTATAGATTCCGGCAACGTAACCTTCCCCTGTTAGGGATAACCAATCAGGGTACATGGTCTTTCTTGAACATTCAACCCCTGCCTCAAAGACGTCTTCTAATGGCTTACCCTCGCCGTGTAGGTCTTTATCATATAAAAATACGATTTTCGGGAATAGGACCGGCTTTTTGCACCATTTCTTGCCCTGACCCTTTCTTCTCACATTTAGCATAATTATAGTTGCCATTTTCTCAAAACGCTCGGTTCCAAGACCGGCAGTGACTGTGATAAATGGGTAGTCACCACGGCTTGATGCAACCGTGTTAAATTTATATTCCCAGCCCTGGAAGCCCTGCTCAAATTCTAAGGTGATGTCCTTTAGAGCTTCTGTTTCGCATACCTCGTCAGATAAGCCTAATTCCTTATATTTATTGTATTTCTTTTCATAACTTCTCTCGGCATAGGGTGCTAAAATTTTGTCGACTTCAGGTACGGTAAAACCGCCATATTGCTGACTTGCAGCAGATAGTACGATGTCACCGATAACGTCGAAGGCAACATCTAGCGATTTAGGTTCGTTATACCAGAGATTTCCCATTTCAAAGCCGTCTTTCAATACGTTTTTAACATCAAAAAGACAACAGTTCATGGTGTCACGGCGAGCCGACATATCGTGGACATAGATGTATCCTTCACGGCAAGCTTGCAACTCTTCCACAGTCATAAAGAACTTTTGATAAAGCTCTTTATTTAGCTGATTGAAAATCAAAGAACGCTTGGTTGAAACGAGGGCTGAGTCGGAATTTGAGTTTTCCTTGTCGCCGATATACATAATAGCCTGACTCTTTTGATAAACTTCGTCTAGCATATGCACGAAATCCTGCTTGTAGTTTCGGTAGTCACGGTAGCTTTTGGCAACAACCGGATTTACCATATCAAGTGCACCCTCGACAATGTTATGCATCTCTGAAATGTGAATTTCGTCCTTTCCCATGTTAAGAACACGGCTGTCTACAAATATACAGATTTTTTGGAGTTCTTCTTCTGTGAAGGTGATAAGTGCACGAAATGCGGATTTTTTTACCGCAGTAACTACTTTTTGTACGTTATATTCCTCTTTAGTTCCGTCTTTTTTAATAATATGTATCATAAAAATCCTCCTTTTTATAGGATATAAGTCTTGTTGATATACGCAAGGGACACACAATATATTGTGGGTCGATTGAATTTAAGACTTTGTTTTGTACAATATATTATACTATATACTATTTCGTTTGGCAAGACCACATTATGCACAAAATTAAAAAAGTTTTTTGGTAAAAATACTTTAAATTTGCAAAAAAAGTAGAAAAGTATCTTTTATTGGCATAAGGTGTCGGCAAATTTGGGTGGGAAAGGTTGACACGTCGCCGCTATGGTGGTATAATACTTAGGGTAAATTACATATTAAATTTCCAAAAGAAAGGTGGGTATGTGATATGAATAAAAATGACGAATTTGAAAATAATGATATTGAAAATGATATAGAATTTGAAGAAACTGAACCTAAGAAAAGCTCAATTGACAATATTGATGTTTCGGATATCTTTGGTAAGGAGGAAATTCCTTTTGCCATTGATGAGAGTCTGATTTCGGAAGACGGATATCTGGAAATCAGCGAAAATGCTGATTCGGAAGATGAGGAAATCGTTGATGAGGAAGAAATCGAGCCGGAGGAAGAAACTGAGCCGGTAAATGATTCGGAAGAAGAAATCTATGTCGAGCCCGAAGAAAAGAAGGGCCCCAAAAGAGCAAGAAAAAAGGTTAAAAAGAAGATGCAGAAAAAGAGAATAGTAGTAATTATATTGTCGATAATTCTTTTGTTGCTCATTGGTATTGTCGGATTTGGTCAAAAGACCTGCCAGAGTTGTTGGGAGGCTATCAAAAATGCTCAGATTTCAAAGGATAACCAGATATATCAGGAACTTGAAAAGATTGATACATCAAACATTGAAAAATACGAAAAAATCAATATACTGCTTTTGGGTGTTGACAAGGAAGGACTTCGCTGTGACTCGATAATGGTTATGAGTTATAACACAAAGACCCACAAAATAAATCTTATGTCAATTCCGAGAGACACAAGAGTCCGTGATGATAAAATGGGCAGATACCGAAAGATAAATGCCTTAAGAAATACCGATATCAGTAAAGAATATGGACCTGCTGCTGTGGCAAAGGCGGTTAAAAACCTTACCGGTATGCCTATTAACTATTATGTTGAGTTTTCATTTGATGCTTTAGATAAGACTATGGATATCTTAGGCCCTGTTACCTTTGATGTACCTGACTTAGAGGGTAAGGGAAGAGGTATGAACTACGATGACGGATATCAGGGACTTCATATCCACTTAAAGCCGGGTGTTCAGGAACTTTCAGGTAACCAGATTCAACAATTCCTAAGATATAGAAAGAGTAACTATAGAGATGCAAAATACGTTGACGGAAGTGACCAGAAGAGAGTTGAAAGACAACAGGCACTTTTGGCGGCGATTATTGACCAAAAGCTAAATCTTCAGTCGATAGCAAAGATTGACGATATCTTTGGGGAGGTCGGAAAAGGTTTAAAGACAACCTTCAGCACAGACGATGTTAAGGCGTATGCAGCATATCTTGCAAAGAATGTTCAAAATATTTCAAGCAAGAATATGGAGTCGGTTGTGATGCCGGGTATGGCAAAGACCATAGGCGGAGCGTCATATTATGTGGCTGACCCTGAGGAAATCGCAGAGGTTGTAAAGGAAATGTTCGGCTATGACGTGAAGGCGGAAGAGCTTTCAAATAGAATTAACAGGAAGTCCGGAACAACTGCTATGGCAGACGATGAGCCTGCCAAAAAGGAAGAAAAGGACGACAAGGATAGCCAGTATGCTGACCACGACGAGGAAGAAGAGGAAGAGCCTGAGGACGAGGAAGAGGAACTTCCAAAAGATGATTCCGAGGAAGAGCCAGAAGAAGATACTCCGGCAGATGAAGAAGATGAGCCAAAAGGCGATTCGGAAGAAAAATCGGAGGATAAATCGGATAGCGAGTCGAAAGATGAACCGTCCGGGGAGCCAAAGTCGGATTCGAAAAAAAACGATAGTACGGATGAAGATGAAGTCGTATCACTTGACTGATAAAAATCCCACATTAAATGTGGGATTTTTTATTGCAAAAATTATGGATAAGTGGTATAATGAATTCAACTAGGTTGAATTCAGATAAATTCGCCTGACAGCTAGTTAAATGTGTTAAGGAACGCTAAATTACTTCGTAGCTAAATTGACTTTTAGTCAACTACACTGACAGTTCACTTTACCAGGGAGTCTTAAAAATTGTCCTTTGAAGGGGGAACGCATATGATGAAAAAGCTGGCAAAAGGTTTTGCAATAGGTTGTGGAGCTATACTTTTGTTGACAGTTGTTGCTATTGTTTGTTTCGTTGTGTGGTTTTTTAATTCAATTGATGACAGCCTTTCAAAAGAAGAAATTTTCAAATTAGTAAATAATAATTATTCCATAATTTTAGACGATATTAGTGAAAATGATTTTGAAGACACTAAAAAATTAAAAGGAGTAAAAGAGGTTGATCCAGATACAGAAATTGTAGATTTTTACTGTGGAGGAAAAGGACTTGGTTCTTCGACGAGTTATTATGGTTTTTATTACTCTCCCGACGGATTGCCAAAGTGTAGGAGTGATTTTGGAAGAATAGAACTGTTAGAACCTGATGGTAATGGTTTTTCTATAAAATATTATGAGGGTGATAATAGATATTATACAGAAAAAATAAGAGATAATTTCTACTATTACGAAGCACATTTTTGAGCTATCTCTAAATCTTGTAGCTTTATATTCAATGTAGGGAATGAAATTATGTATTTTAGCGGAACAATAAAGCTGTCGTTTATAAATAGTTATGAATTGAAGTAAATTACATTGTGAAAATATCCTGTTAAAATGGGGGAATAGAATGTTTAAAAATTTAAAAGTATATCTTTTTCTGGCTGTTTTTCTATTGACCCTTTCGGGTTGCGGCGAGGAAGAGATCAGCACAAATGTCCAGAGTGGCAAGCTAATAGTTAATGAAAATGAAAATGAGATAAATCTTGCGGTTACAAACTTTGACACATTCAATCCCATAATGACCAGATCCGAGTCGGTGTCGGAGTTTGTAAAGAATGTATATGAGCCGCTTTTTGAATACGACGAGCTATATAACCCTATGCCTGTTCTGGCAGAAGGGTATACCTTGTCAGCTAACGGCATGGTTGCGTCTTTTAATGTGAAAAATGTTTCATTTCACGATTCCACTATGCTGTCTCCAAAGGATGTAGTCTACACTGTCAATATGATAAAAAATACCGACAGTATTTATTCTGATAACGTTAAGTATATAAAGAGTATCTATAGTGATGAAAACGGCAGAGTGTATATTGAACTTACAAAGCCTATAGTTAATTTTTCGGGGGTTTTGAATTTCCCCATAGTAAAAGAGGGGACACCTATGGAATATGACTCAAACTTTATTCCGATAGGGACAGGCCCGTGTAAGTATTATGGAAAGCGTACAACCAACGAGATAGTTTTTACATCAAATGAGGACTGGCACGGCGGTGAAACAGGGTTTAAAAATGTCTTGGTAAATATTTTTAAAGATGAATTTACCGTAACCCACGCCTTTGATGCGGGTGAGGTTGATGTTTTAGCAAGCAAGCTCATAAAAAATGAGGAGATTTCACCACGAAGTGAACACACAAAAAATGAGTATATAACTAATTCTTTGACCTTCCTCGGAATTAACAATACATCTTCAAAGCTTTGCGGGAAATACACCAAAAAAGCCTTAGAGTTATTGTGCGACATACAAGGAATTGTAGACGTGGAGGTTTACTCAAAAGGTCAGGTGGCAAAGGTGCCAATCAATCCGTCGGCATGGTTCTACCCTGAGATTGCGGAGGAAGCAAGAGATTTTGAAACGGTAAAAAAAATCCTCGAAAAAGACGGATGGAAAAAGGATTCCTTGGGCTACTTCAGAGATTTTGAAGGGGCAAGACAAGACCTTACAGTAAAGATTTTAGTAAACAAGGATAATGAAGAAAAGGTAAGGATTGCCAAAAACATTGCCGAAAGTTTTAAAAGCTTTGGGATTGGCGTAACCCTAAGAGAGCTGAGTTTTGAACAATATCGTGAAGAAGTTTCGGCAATGAACTATGAGCTTTTTATTGGTGAAGTTTTAATGGACGATAGTTCAGATCCAAGCTTTTTAACTGCATCTTCGGGAAATTATTTCGGATACCAAAATCAGGTTTTAGACCAGATTTTAAATGAAATGGCAAAGACGTATGATACGGCAAGAATTATGGAGTGGGCGGTAAAATACGGCGAAGTATTTAACGATGAAGTACCCTTTATCCCTCTCTTTTTCAGAAAAGAAACCGTTATATATAATAAAAATATAGCCGGCATTGCGGTGCCGAATAATCTCGGGATATATCGGGATATTGACAAATGGTATATTTCAAAAACCAAGTAAAGGAAGAGGATTATGGAGAATATTCTTTTAAAGATTAACGAGAAAATGGATACCTTCAGTAAGGGTCAGAAGTTAATAGGAAAGTATATTTTGGAAAATTTCGATAAAGCTGCTTTTATGACAGCACAAAGCCTTGCTTCTGAGATTGGGGTCAGTGCGTCGACGGTTGTAAGATTTGCCTTTGAGCTTGATTTTGACGGATACCAGAAGTTTCAAAAAAGCCTTCGGGATATCACCATAAAAAAATCCACACCCTACCAGAGAATTGAAATTGCATCCCGTAATATGAGTGAGGAAAATGTTTTATCAAGTGTTTTGAAAGCCGATATTTCAAATATTATGAGCACTCTTGAGGAAATCGACGAGGAGCATTTTGAAAAAGCGGTGGATGCTGTAATGGGTGCCAAAAATATTTATATTATGGGGGTAAGAAGTACATCGGCTCTGGCCTCTTTTGCAGGACTCTACTTTAACTTGATTTTTGAAAACTCCCATGTTATACGCTCAAATTCCGGTGCTGATATCTTTGAGCAGCTGCTACACATAAAAAAGGGAGATGTGGTTATCGGGATAAGTTTTCCGAGATACTCAAAGAACACAAAAATGGCTTTGGAATACGCAAAAAAGCAGGGTGCAACGGTAATTTGTATTACCGACAACATTAATTCGCCCGTTGTTAAATATTCCGACTATTGCCTGACCGCAAGAAGCGGTATGGAGTCCTTTGCCGACTCTTTGGTAGCACCAATGAGTGTTATTAACGCCTTTATTGCGGCAGTTGGTATAAAGAAGAAAAACGAAGTCAAGGACGTCTTTGAAAAGCTTGAGACGATTTGGGACGAGTATGAGGTTTATAGTAAATAATGGAGAATAAAACTGTTATTGTAATCGGAGGCGGACCGGCGGGGCTTATGGCGTGTAAAAGATTAGCCGAAAGAGTTCAAAAGGTCATACTGATAGAAAAAAATAATATTCTTGGGAAAAAGCTAAGAATCACCGGTAAGGGCAGATGTAACATCACCAATTCTGCCGATATGGAGGATTTTATTAAAAATGTCCCGACCAACGGCAAGTTTTTATATAGTGCCTTTTATAGCTTTACAAATCAGGATGTTATCAATATGTTTGAAGAGTCGGGAGTAAAGACCAAGGTTGAGCGGGGTGGAAGGGTTTTCCCCGAGTCCGATTCTGCAAAAGATGTTGCCGAGGCTATGAAGAAAAATGCCTTAAAGCCTAATGTTTCATGGATAAAGGCGGAGGCAAAAGAAATTCTAACCGACGGTGAGAAGGTTTTAGGAGTTTTGACCGACAAGGGAAAATTTGAAGGTGAAAGCGTAATTATTGCTACGGGGGGAAGATCATATCCCTTAACCGGGTCTGACGGCGTGGGTTATAAAATATGCCAGGCGTTAGGTCACACCTTGGTTGAGCCAAAGCCGTCGTTGATTCCAATTGTTACTCATGAAAAATGGGTTAAAGATCTTATGGGCTTATCCCTTAAGAATGTGGAGTTAAAGGTATATAAAAAAGGGAAAAAGGAGATTTTTTCCGACTTTGGCGAGATGTTATTTACCCATTTTGGGATATCGGGGCCTATAGTTTTGTCGGCATCAAGCCATATGAAAAATATAGACCGTGAGGAATATACAATAAAAATAGACTTAAAACCGGCATTGGATAAAGATCAGCTCGATAAAAGAATATGCCGGGATTTTGAGAAATATATAAGAAAGCAGCTTATAAATTCACTTGATGATTTATTGCCAAAGGCCTTGATTCCGGTGGTAATTGACCTTGCCGGACTGGATGCCCATAAGGCAGTAAATATTATAACTAAGGAAGAGCGTGGTAAGCTTGTTGAGGTATTAAAAAACCTACCCCTTACCGTAAAAGGATTTCGCCCAATCGATGAGGCGATTATAACCTCAGGAGGGATTAAGGTATCGGAGATAAACCCACAGACTATGGAATCAAAGCTTATTTCCGGACTATTCTTTGCAGGTGAAATTATAGATGTAGATGCATATACAGGCGGATTTAATCTGCAAATAGCCTTTTCAACAGGCTATCTTGCGGGGGATAACGCGTAAATGGAGGTAGTTATGGATACAAGTAAAGCATCGGCTATTGCAGCAATAAAGCTTGCGATTTCAGAAAGCCGTGAAGATGAAAATCAACTTAAGGAAGAATTTTTAAAGCAGGGGGTTAAAACTGCCGCGGTAAATTACGGTGGCGGGTTTGAAACATCGGTTGTAAAACTCTTAGAGCGTGCCGTAGTTGCGGCAAAGCGTGAAGGCGTAATCGATGATTCCCATGCCGAGGAAGGTGCGGTTGCCGGTGCAACTCATGAGGCAATAAGTCAGATTATTACAAAATCTGTCGGCTTAAACCTTGGCGGAAAGATTGCTATTGCGAGAAATTCAGGACACATTTCGGTATGTGTATTCTTTGGTGTAGGGTTATTAAACTTAAACGATGTCGTAATAGGACTAGGACATCGTGCGGTTTAATTGATAAAAATAATTTTTTAAATAAAAGGAGAAATTAAAATGGGAAAAAAAGCGTATTTCTACATTGATGATGTTATCTGGCCGTTTCGTGATTTAACAAGAAACAGACCTAAATCAATTTTTGACCAGCATCTTTTAGGCATGCTAAAGGAGGCTCACGAAAAGTATGATTTGAAGGTTACAATCAACTGTTTTTACCGTACCGACTATTCATATGGCGACGACGAGTTTACCCTTGCTGAGATGACAGATGCCTATAAGGCAGAATGGGAAGCAAATTCTGATTGGCTTAAAATCGGATATCACTCAAAGCAGGAGTTCCCTGACTATCCGCTGATTAACGTGGAATATGACGATATGAAAAATGAATATATGAGGTTTGTAAATGAAGTAAAACGTTTTGCCGGTGAGAGTATTTTGATGAAGTCGATAAACCCACATTGGTGGCCTGTAAGTAAAGACGGTTGCCGAGCGTTATCCGATTGTGGAATAAAGCTATTTAGCTGTACATACGGTGATGTTAAGGAATATAACGGCGACCCGACAACCATTCCATACGGTCATGCTTTCAGACTTTTGCAAAACCGTAAGCCTGAGTCAAAACTTTTCACAAGACCGGGAAGAGACGTTGCGGTTAGAAACTCTCTTTGTGCATATAATCATTTAACAACCGAAGAAGCAAATGAAATTAACGGTACATTTAAGACAATCTACAAGGAAGAACTTGGTATTCACTTTAAGAAATTCGGTAATGGTGGTGTATGCTTAAATACCACACCGTTAGATGAAATTAAAGGGGATATGGAAAGGGGTCTTGGTGCAGAATACTGCTGTTCTGCAACTCACGAGCAATACGCATACCCTGAATATCATGCTTATCAACCCGACACAAAAGAAAAGATCTTCACCATGTGTGAAACATATCTTAAAAACGGTTATGAATTTTTCTTTGTAGATGAGTGCTTGGATAAATTAGAGTAAATTTAAGGAAGGAAACAAATATTATGTTTAATGTAGCTATTGACGGGCCTGCCGGTGCCGGAAAAAGTACAGTTTCTAAAGAAATTGCCAAAAGATTGGGGATAATTTATATAGATACGGGAGCGATGTACCGTGCGGCGGCACTTTATGGAATAAATAAAGGCATAAAGATTACAGCTGAGAATATGGAGCCTTGCCTTGACGAGATTAACATTGACATAAAGTACGACCAAAGGGGTCAGAGAATATTTTTAAACGGGGAAGATGTCAGCGAGAGAATAAGGGAGAAGGATGTAAGCATCGGGGCATCGGACGTGGCGGTTATTCCGGCGGTTCGCCTAAAGCTTGTGGATATCCAAAGAGCGCTTGCGAAAAAAAGCTCGGTCATTATGGATGGACGTGATATCGGCACATATGTTTTGCCCGATGCAGACGTAAAAATCTTTTTAACTGCAAGCTCGGATGAGCGTGCAAAAAGAAGATGCCTTGAGATGAAAGAAAAAGGGATGGAAGCAAATTTCCAAGACGTAAAACGTGACATTGAATATCGTGACAAACAGGATTCGGGCCGTGAATTTGCACCGCTAAAGCAGGCAGAGGATGCAGTTTTGGTTGACAGCAGTGATCTTACATTCAGTGAGGTCGTGGACAAAATTATAGCAGTCATTAAGGAAAAGTGCAGGGTGGTGGAATAAAGGTGTTTTATAAAATTGGTAAAGTTATAGTTAGGTTTTTACTATTCTTTGTGTTCAGAATTGAGGTAAAAGGGGTTGAGAATATCCCGGAGTCCGGCGGTGCTATTATGGTTATGAACCATAAAAGCAACTGGGACGTGCCGATTGCGAGTGTTGTATCCAGCAGAAAGTTAAGATTTATGGCAAAGTCGGAGATGTTTAAGACAAAAATCGGCAACTGGTTTTTTACAAGCCTCGGTGCGTTTCCGGTTCAAAGAGGTAAAGGCGACATTGGTGCCATAAAGGCGGCTATCACAAAACTAAGAGAAGAAGAAATGATAGCTATGTTTCCTGAGGGAAGAAGAATGAAGGAAGGCCAGAAATCAGAGCCAAAGCCGGGAGCAGTGATGTTATCGCTAAAAGCAAGAGTGCCGCTTATTCCAACTCACCTGGAAGGTAACTATAAGTGGATGGGAAAGATAAAGGTAACCTTTGGCGAGCCTATCTACTATACCGAACTTTATGAGGAAAAAGTGCCTGTTGAGGATTTGCAGGAGATGAGCAATATCCTGATGGACACGATAAATTCGCTTTAGGAGACGGGTATGAGTATAAAAATTGCAAAGACTGCCGGATTTTGTTATGGTGTAAAACGAGCAGTTTCAGAAGCTTACCGATTGGCGGAAAATCCTGGAAAATATGCCACATTGGGTGAAATTATACATAATAGCTTTGTTGTAGATGATTTGGCGAAAAAGGGAATAAGAGCCTATGAAAACGTCGGGGATATACCCGATGGTACAAGCGTTATTATAAGAACTCACGGTGTTTCGAAGGCGGTTTTAGAGGATATTGAAAATAAGGGGTTGGAGGTTATTGACCTCACCTGCCCCTTTGTTTCAAAAATCCATAAAATTGTGGAAAAACACTATAGTGAAGGATACCAGATTATAATTGTGGGGGACTGTAATCACCCAGAGGTAAAAGGCATAAATGGGTGGTGTGAAAACAGTGCTATTATTGTTTATGATGAAAACGAAGATTTTTCGGGTAAATTGACTAATAAACCCCTCTGTGTTGTAGCACAAACTACAATAAATAGAAAAATTTTTGGTAAAATCGTACAAAATATCAAAAACACTTGCCAAACCCCCTTGGTTTTTGATACAATATGTAATGCGACTAGAGAAAGGCAAGAAGAAGCCGAGGCACTCTCAAAAGAGTCGGATGTTATGTTTGTTGTGGGTGGTCGCCATAGTTCAAATACAAAAAAGTTATTTGAAATATCGAGGGAGAATGCCCCCGAGACTTATTTAATCGAAACTTATGAGGAAATCCCTCTGAGTGTATATAAAAATAAAAGGATAGGTATTACAGCCGGTGCCTCAACACCCGGGTGTATTATCGAGGAGGTTTTTACAACGATGGAAGAAAAGATGAAAAACGAAGAAAATTTTGCCGAATTATTTGCGCAGTATGAAAACAAGAGTGTAAATAATGGCGACATCATTGATGGCACAGTTGTTGAAGTTCGTGCCAATGAAGTCATAGTTGAGCTTGATGGCTTCAAGTACAACGGTCAGTTGGCAGCAGACCAACTTACTGATGACCCATATCTAAAGCCGGAGGATATCGTGAAGGAAGGAGATAAGATCACAGTTTACGTTGTTGGTGTAAATGATGCTGAAGGTAAAGTTGTTCTTTCGAGAAAGAAACTTGTTGCAATGGAAAACTGGAACAAGATGAAAGAAGCCTATGAAGCCGGAACTATTCTTGATGCTAAAATTATTAAGGCAGTTCGTGGCGGCGTTATTGCTTTGGTAGATTCTGCACAAGTTTTCATACCTGCAAGACAAGCGTCACTAAGATTTGTACAAGATTTAGAATCACTTTTAAATACAGAAACACGCATTAAGCTTATTGAAATTGATGAAAGAAGAAGACGTGTAGTAGGTTCTGCCCGCGTTGTATTGGAAGCAGAAAAGAAAGAAATTGAAGATAAAATCTGGGCTGACATTGAAGTTGGCAAGGAATATACAGGTACAGTTAAGTCACTAACCGCTTTTGGTGCTTTTGTTGACATCGGCGGTGTTGACGGCTTGATCCACATTTCAGAACTTAGCTGGAGCAAGATTAAGCACCCTTCAGAAGTAGTAAAAGAAGGCGACACAGTTAAGGTTTACATCAAGGATATCAATGCAGAAACAAAGAAGATTTCTTTAGGTTACAAAAAGACCGAAGATAACCCATGGGTAATCGCACAAAATAACATCCACGTTGATGATGTTGTTACATGTAAGATTGTTCGTATGTTACCATTCGGTGCATTTGCTGAAATTATGCCTAACATCGACGGTTTGATCCACATTTCTCAAATCTCAGATAAGAGAATTGCAAAGCCGGAAGATGTATTGGAAATCGGACAAGAAGTTCAGGCAAAGGTTACTGAGGCTAACTGGGAAACAAAGAAGATCAGCTTAAGCATCAGAGCTTTGATTGAGCCTGCAGTTGAAGAAAAGGCTGAAGTGGAAGAAGTTGCAGCGCCTCAAATTGAGGAAGATGCTCCTGTTGATATCGAAAAGTTTATAGCAGAAGAAGCAGCAGCTGAAGCTGAAGCAGAAACAACAGAAGAATAATAAAATTAAAACCCCGAGCTATAAGCTCGGGGTTAATTTTTTGTGAAGTTATTGACTATTCCCAAAATTTGTGATACAATACCCTCACCACATGAATTTTAATATTTTGTCAAATAAGTGTGTATTTTTATTTTAGGTAAAAATGCATGCTCTATTTTCGCATACTTGTTTGACGAAATAAAATTTGTGTGGTAACAAAGGGGAGCTATGCATTTTTCGGTGCATCGGCTTTTGTTGGTGCACTTTTTTTACGCCCTTATCCAAATCTATGATTTGGGTAACGCCACTGCAACGCATACTCTCCAGAGGATGCTACACTCAACGGGAAAATCCGCCATATGGGCGGATTTTTCGTGTAAATGGATTGTAAAAAATTAAGGGCTGTAAAAATTACAGCCCCTTTTTGTTCAATCAATCTTTATCTTCTGTATGTATCCAAGATATCCATGTTAAGTTCAACGCCGATACCGGGTGCGGTTGGGATATGAACAAAACCGTCGTTGTCAAGCTGGAAGTGGTTTTTAACAAGTTGCTTACTCAAAACTGTTTCCTGTGCACAGTATTCTAACATATCAGAATTTGGAATAGATGCGATAAGTTGGAGGGTTGCACCCATCAAAATACCGGTCTTAAATGCGTGTGGGATTAGCTTTTTACCACGAAGCTGAGCCATATCAGCAACCTTCTTTGCCATTGTAATACCACCGCAACGGCTCATATCAGGTTGTACGATATCAACCTTGCCGTTATCTAACATATCTTTAAATTCATAGGTTGTGCCGAACTCTTCGCCTGATGCAAGTGAGATACTGATGTTATCAGCAAGACGACCGAAATCTTCGGTTCTGTCGGGAGCGAATGGTTCTTCCAACCAATAAATCTTTTGCTTTTCGTATTCCTTTGAAATTCTAAGAGCAGACTTATAGTCTGTCCATCTCATACCGATGTCGATCATAAGGCGAGCTTTTTCGCCTACTGCTTCACGGCAATATTCAACCAATGCTATATCCTTTTCTTCATCTTCGCCTAAAGCCCCCCAGCCGAACTTGAAGCCGTTATAGTTGCAGTCAGCTTTGTGGTGAGCAACAAGGTCGTCGATTTCCTTCTTGGTTTCCGGCATCAATACTGAACAGTATGCAGGAATCTTTTCTCTGAATCTTCCGCCGATTAGCATTGAAACAGGAACGCCGAGCTTTTTACCTGCGATATCCCAAAGAGCGATATCGATACCACTCATTGCATGAATACCCACACTTCTTCTTGTGTAGTAGTAGCTATAGTGATACATCTTATACCAAAGGTATTCAACGTTCATTGGGTCTTCGCCAACCAAAATCTCCTTAAGTCCACGGCATTGGTCGTGAGATGCAGGGGTTTCAACGATTGCCTTTACAACCTCGGGAGAGCTATCAACTTCTCCGATACCTGTGATGCCTTCGTCGGTGTGCACCAAGATAACTGCAGTATCCTGGCTTCCGTCACCAATCATCTTTACTTCGTCTTGTCTTACGACAATAACTTCAACGTCTGTAATTTTCATAGTTTATTCCTCCTAAAATTCTATTATAGCCTTAATCAGACTTTTTTCTCTGTTTCTGTATAAATCAAATGCCTTGTCGATATCGTCTAAAGTGAACCTGTGAGTTACCATATCACTTAAATCAAGTTTTTCTTGTGCGATTAAATCAACAAGAGGATACCAAGCTTTAGTGTTTCCGACTGTGCCGTATAGAGTGATTTCTTCGGTTACAAGCTTTTTAACGGGGATTGTAACAATCTCGTCGTCACCCGGAATACCATAAAGGATAACTTTACCGCCCTTTTTAGAGCAATACGGCATTTTTTCTATAATTTCACCGGCACCGGTTGCCTCGATTACGATATCTGCACCCTCGCCGCCTGTTAAGTTAAATACTTCTTCACAGTAGTCTGCCACTTTATTTGTATCGATGATTTCATCAGCACCAAAACCTCTCATTCTCTCGGCTTTATAATCACCTCTGACAAGAGATATGATCTTTCCGGCTCCCATTAACTTTGCAAGTTTTACATAAGCAATGGCCGCAGGGCCTGAGCCTGTTACAAACACTTTGCTATCAAGCGGTATTCCTATTCTCATAAGAGATTCTGTTGGACATACAACACTCTCTAATATGCTTCCGACACTGTCGGTAACCCCGTCGGGGATTGGGACTATAGCTGATACCGGCACCTTTACATACTCTGCATATCCGCCGTTATGTGGGTCAAAGCCGATTTCAGAACCATCTTTACATAGATACTGGTTTCCTGCACGGCAGTGTGCACATATGCCGCATCCGAGAGATGTTGCAATAACACAACGCATACCTTCTTTTATATCGGTACGGGATGTGTTTAGTTTTTCCACCACACCACAAATTTCGTGACCTTGAATGTTAGGTGGGTTTCCGATTTTTAATTTGCCCGAGATTATGTGATAATCTGTTGAGCAAACCCCTGCCGATTTAACCTTAATTAGGGCCTCCTCAGCTCCGATTTCGGGAACGGGAACTTCTTTTACTTCGATTTTGTCAGGACCTGTCCAAACTGCTGCCTTCATAATTATACCTCCCTGTCTCCAAATTTTATTTCACTTACTTCTTCCATCAAACGCTTATAGCCTCTTGGGAAGGTTTCGGAATCTGCACGTCTTAGAGCCGCCATAACGCTATGCTGAAGCTCTCTTGCCTCTTCAATCTTGCCAGCTTTTATTGCGTAATAGATAGCACTGATTTTGTTAGGGAAGATTGACGCCAAAGCTGTCATACTTCCGGAACATCCGCCTACAAATGCCGGCAATAACATATCATCTGTACCGGTCATTACCGAGAACGATGTGTCTTTTGCCATGTCGATTAAGTGCATAATACGTTTCATGTTACCGCTACTGTCCTTTATACCCACAATATTCGGATGCTTCATAAGGTCATATATAACACCTAAATCCAGGGGTTGAGTAAAGAATGGGATGTTATATAGGATTATCGGCACCGGTGAGATGTCAGCCAAATCGGTGTAGTATTTTTTTATCTCGTCGTTTTTATACTGAAAATAGTATGGTGGGCATACAAGCAAGGCATCTGCCCCAACGTTCCATGCGTGTTTTACCACATTATATGTATTTGGCAGGGTCGTCTCACAAGCACTGACAATTACTTTTTTTCCTTCCTCTCTGTTTTTACAAACGATTTCCACAAGGTTTTCCTTCTCCTCGCGGGTGAGATGAACAAACTCTGCAGTACTGCCGTTTACAACGTATCCGGCAACGCCTGTGCCTGATAAACGATGAACTTGTCTTTCATATGCACCGTAGTCTACTCGGTTACCTGAGAAAGGTGTCATCAAGACGGCAAATGTTCCGTTAAAACTCTTATTCATCATAGTATATACTCCTTTATATCCAGTTTCATAAGCTTTTCAAATAGGTTTTCGGTTATACCTTCACCGACAAAATAGTCGTTTTCAAGTCTTATACCGAAATTTTCGTAATGTCCGGTTTCGATGGTGTAGAATGTGCCGCCCTCGATTATCTCGGGGTTACCTTCTGTAAATCTCGGCTCATCCACTGCCGCATTTTTTATGCTATGACCGGCGTGATGGATAAGGGTTTTTCCGTCTTTTTCATATACCGAATTTACCGCACGATATACATTTCCGGTAAGGTTACCCGAGTAAAGTTCCTTCTCGCCTGCCTTAATCGAGTCTTTTATAAGCTCAAACATATGCACTTGCTCAGGCGACGGCTCTCCCACAAAGTACGTTCTGCAAACATCGCACCAGACCCCGTTTTTTAAAATGCTGATATCCATAATAACCGAGTCGCTGTCTTTCGGGATATATGCCCCGTCGGTGATGCCGTCGATATTTAACGTATCTTTTCCCCATATGTAGTCATATAAAATCTCAAATTCACCCAAGTCGGCTTTTAAGGATTTTCTAAAGGGTAAAAATAATTCTTCGACGGTTTTTCCTCGCTTAAAGTTTTTGGAAAACTCGGAAAACGCCCGGGAAACCGCCAAAAGAGATGCATCGATAATCTGTCTTTTATTCTGCATTCTATCCCTCCTAAAAAATCAGGGTATAAGAATATAATGAAACCATTTTACTCTTACATATTGATTTTATCATAAATTTAGTTTATAATATAGGTATAATTATACTTTTTTTAGCAAATTCGTACCGAGAGGTGACTATAATGGAGCTTATGTTTGATAAGGATCAGTTTAAGGAGTTAATGACGGATTTTTATATAATAACGGGGATAAAAATAGTGTTTTTCGATGATAACCTAAATCCCGTGATTTCGGTACCCTCGGAGGACTCGGAATTTTGTACTATGGTAAAAAAGAGTGGGGTTCTATTAAAAAGATGTGAAGAATGTATAGAATGTGAGATAAAAAAGTGTAAAAAGACAAATAAACTAAGCATTTATAAGTGCCACTCGGGACTTACCGAGGCGGTAGCACCCATAAAAATTGACGGAATAATAATCGGATATATCATGATCGGTCAGATTATAGATGCCGAGGACAATAAAAAAGATGAGATTATAAAATATGTTTCTGAGTATTTAGACGGTGATATTTCGGAAAAGTTTGATAGCTTGACTTTTAAGAATTTATCCCAGATAAAGTCAACAGCAAAGTTTATGGAAACACTGATTTCCTATCTTATAATGCATAATCTCATAAAAAGCGACCACACAAGCCTTGCCTTTAAAATCACCGATTATATCAGCAAAAATCTTGCCTCCGACCTGTCTGTCGATAACCTCTCAGCTATCTTTGGTATCAGCAGAAATGCCCTATATAAAATATTTAACGATTTTTACGGGGTGTCGGTTGCGAAATATATAAGAAAAAAACGGATAGATGCGGCGGTTGAGCTAATAAATAACGGTGTGTCGATTGCAGATGCATCAAGCATTGTCGGGTTTTATGATTATAATTACTTTTCCAAGGTTTTTAAAAGCGAAACCGGGATTTTGCCGAGTAAATTCAGAAAAAAGGTAATGAAAAACCGATAAGTTATTCTGCCTGATAGGTCTTCATCCTCTGCCAGTTTATAAAGCCGTAGATGTCGTTTGCAAAAAACATTGAAAAGCAAAATATCATGGGGATATATGAGGTATCCTCAATTGATGCCAAAATCCAGAGGATAATTAAAACGATATCGTTTGCACTGTAGGCAAGGGCATAGTAGGGGCTTCTTAGGTATGTAAGGTATGATGCCAAAAAGCTCGTTGTGATAGAAATAGTGCTAATAACTAAGTTTGCAGTGCCTAAGGATTTTAAGATGAAATAAAATATAAAGGTTACAATGATTGACAGAAAAATCATAGTGATAACCTGCCTTTTTTCGGGGTTATTGACCTTGACCTCCTGAGAGTTTTTGTATGGGTTTTTATACCAGCTGATTGCGGATAGTATCGCCATTGGCGAGGTCATAAAAAGATAGGTTATCATTTCACCAAAATATCGAAACATCACCGATATGATACCGTAAAATACTGCGAATATCACAGTGAGAATTTGTCCCAACACATGGCCTTTTGATACAAAAATAAGGGCGGTAACGCCGATTAAAGATGCTAAAAGCGATAATATATCCTTTTTAGGTGCCAAAAGGAAGGAAAGGGTTACGGTTATGAGTGAGATTATCCAAAGCCCCAACTCGAATTTTGTGAGGGAGCGAAAGCTTTTTAAAATATTCATATTTATCCTCCAAAAGTTAAAAAACATCCACTATGCATATCTTCTATGACCTAACGATATGCATGGTGAATGCTAAAGCATTCTCTACCCGGTGGCAGAAATAAATTATGGAATCAGTTTACCATAAGAATCAAAGGAAGTCAATAGGAAAATATCGTGTGTTGGCGTAGAGAACTATAAAAACTGATAATTTTAATACAAAAGAACTGAAATCGCTTGTGAACATGATACTTAAGAATAAAAAGAATTATATATTATACTTGAAAAACACACACATATGTGATATAATTTAAAGTGAGAAGTTGTATTTAAATATACTATGAAAGAAGATGCAGAAAATGGCAATCACTTATGAGAGAAAAAAAAGAAGACATAATAATATTTTATACACAATTGTCGCCGCGATTTTGATATTTACGGTCTTTTTTACTATGGTTACGTCCTTTTACATTAAGGCTGAGGAAGATGCATATGAAATGCTTCATATTCAGACAAGACAGATTAAAGATGACCTGACTCTTCAGATAAAATCGGACAGAGAAAATCTTATTACTATGGCAAACTTTGCATCAAAGCTATATTCTGACGGTGAAAGCTATAATCTTATGTTTGAATCTTTTAAACCCATAGGATTACTTTCCAATATTGGCATACTAAATCCCGACAACACCTTTGTTACTAAGATGGGTTCGGTTGATTTAAACGGAAAAATTTCTTTTGAAGAGGAAACTCTAAAGGGAGAATACATAAGCGGAAGAGTACCTGACCTTACAGGTGACGGAAAGGAACTTATTAGAAGTGCGGTTCCGATTAAGGCAGATGGTAAGACAGTTGGTATTTTATATGGCGTAATTCCACTTGATACCATTGACAAAAAATACAACAGTATGGCAAAAGAGCTCGATGCTCAGCTTTTCGTTTACGATAAAGAAACAGGAAAATTTGTTATAGATACTCTTAGTGAAAATCCGGGAGAACTTTCAAATTTTAAAGACAGAGAATTTAACGACGATTATTCCTATGAGAAATTGGTTAACACCGATAAAGGTTATTCGTCTTTCAAATCAATATTAACCGGGGAGGATTTGTATATCCATTATTCTACCCTTGAAGATTTTGGTTGGGGTATTATGCTTGCTCGTTATGAAACTCAAGTTTTTGCGGAAACCCATAAGATATCAAAAAACCTGATTTTTACTTTTGTCATAATCGTTTTGATTTTAGCGGCATATCTTGAGTTGATTTTAAGAAGTGAGAAAAACAGAGCAAAACTAAATTCAGAGTCTTCCTCTATAAGACACCTTCTTCTTGAGATAAACCAACAGCACGAAAATATAAATTCGGCTTTAAAAAGAATAAAAGAGTTTTCGGCTTCCCGGTCTTGCTTTTTTGCAGACACTGACGGAGAAGACTATGGCTACATAAAACCTTCATTGAAAGAAAAACTGTTAGTGGGAGAAGACAGAAAATATTTTGTCGGAGAGCTTTTCAGATATGCTGCAAATATTCATACCGACGATTCTACTACCGGATTTATGCAAATTACTCCTAATCAACATCTTTTAAAGACTAATCCGGAACTATATCAATTTTCGGTAAGCCACGGCATCAAGGATGTGTCATTTGCAATTATTGCCGATAAAAATAATCATGTAAGTATTCTTGGCGTTATCAACCCGAAGAAGAGTTCTGCTATCAGAAAACTTATTGAAGATGTCGCGGTTTGTTTTTCTATTGCTATATACAATAAAAAACATCTTAATAAAACAGAACTTGCAGCCACTACAGATTCTCTTACCGGAGCAATGAACCGTGTTGCGTATAAGAAGGATATTTTAGTATTTGACCAGGAAAAGCCGGAAGAATTTTCTTGCATTTATATTGATGTTAATGAGCTTCATATAAGGAACAATAAATATGGTCATGCGGCGGGCGATGAAATGCTTATCTATATTGCCAATTCATTAAAAGAGGTGTTCTTCGGGCATAGCATCTACCGTATGGGCGGTGATGAGTTCTTAGTGTTTGCAAAGAAAACCTCCCACGAAAAGATTAAACAGAATATAGATACATTTATTGAGCAATTAAAACCAAAAGGCTACAATGTAGCAATTGGAATGTCTTATAGAAACCAGAACACAAACTGTGAGGAAATGGTTCGTGAGGCAGAAATCAGAATGTATGAGGCAAAAGCTCAGTATTATCAAAATAAAGAGGAATCAAGCATTTCTCAGGATACCAACGAGAGTTTTGTTCAGGTAAAAACCGGTATCAGAGAAATTGATACAATGATTTCAATTTTGAAAGAAAACTATAATGGTATTTACAGAGTTTCCCTGGATAATGACTGTGCCAATAGAATTCTTATGCCGGCTTATCTTGGGTACAAGGAACATGAAGAAAACTTCTCTAAGTTGCTCAAAAAATACATAAATGAGCTTGTACATCCTGACTGGCATAGAGCAGTTATCAGCTTTTTGAATTACGATGCAATAAAGAGACAGATAGCGGAAGGGAAAACACCGTCAATTACATATAAAAAGGTAAATGGTGAAACTGTAATTCTTAACGTATATAACCTGGGCGAGGATAAGGATAATGTAAAAGATACTCTTTGGGTATTCGCAAGGGGCTAAAACGAAAGAAGAATGAGTGTGGAAAAATATGAACAGTGTTTTTAAAAAAGATTTATATAGGTATTATGGCGATTACGGAGAACCCTTTTTAAAAAGGGTTTTTCGTCCGCTTGAAATAAAATATATTAGGATATTCAGAAAGGCAAATTCATGTAAATTTTTGCCACTCAAAGCTTTTTATACGTTAAGACTTTTACATTTGTCTAATAGATGCCACATTCAGATCCCGGCAAGAACATGTATCGGTGAGGGGCTATATATCGGCCATACAGGGCGAGTTATAATTCATCCCGATGCGAAACTCGGCAAAAACATAAATATCGGAACGGGTGTTACAATCGGGATGGAAAACCGTGGAAGGAGAAAAGGAGCCCCCGAAATTTCTGACAATTGCTGGATTGGAACAAATGCAGTTATAGTAGGTAATGTTAAAGTTGGAAGTGATGTGCTAATTGCTCCCCTTTCCTATGTTAATTTTGATGTACCCGATCATAGCATTGTTATCGGGAACCCGGGGAGAATAATCCCCAAAGAAAACGCTACAGAAGATTATATTTGTAACCGTGTTTAAAATGTGAGGTTTTAGTTTAGGTTAGGATGGAGGTGACGTGTTGGCTAAAAAAGATTCGAGAATAAAACATAATCTTTTATCATCACTTACATATCAAGTGGTTTTGGTTTCGCTTAGTTTTCTTTTGCCGAGATTATATCTTGAAAATTTCGGCTCAGAAGTCAATGGCGTCCTTTCAACTATAAAACAGATATTTACATATATGTGTCTTTTAGAGGCAGGGGTGGGTCTTGCCACAACCCAGGCTCTTTATAAAAAAATTGGTGAGAATGATCATAAGAGCGCCAGTGCCGTTTTGTCGGCAACCCATTCTTATTACATAAAAACTGGAATAATTTACTCGGCGATTGTACTTTTGATTGCGGTGGTGTATGCATATTTTATACCCACGTCAATAGATAGCAATATTTTGTTTTTTATAGTTATTCTAAACGCAATACCGTCACTTTTTAGCTATTTTGTTCAGGCAAAATATAGAATTCTCATGGAGGTTGACGGGAGAAAGTATGTAATAAATAACGCAGAAACAATACTTCAGCTTGCATCAAATATAGGGAAAATTCTTGTTTTGCTTTTAACAGACAGCTTAATACTAATTCAGCTTGTTTATTGTGTTATTGCGATTTTAGAGCTTCTTTATTTATATTTTTACGCAAAACGGAGATACACGTGGCTTAATTTAAAAGAAACTCCGGATTTTGGTGCAATATCTCAGAAAAATTCGGTTTTGGTGCATCAACTCTCGGGTATGGTGTTTAATAATACCGATGTGATACTTATCTCTTTTATTTGTGATTTTAAGGCGGTAAGTATTTATGCTATATATAACATCTTTTTTTCTCAGGTGCAGAATTTTATAACAAGTGTGGTTTCGTCTTTTACCTTCGCACTAGGACAGATGTTTCATGCAGACAGAGAAAAGTTTAATAAGCTATTTTCAGCATATGAGACCTTTTATATAATGGTAACAAACATCATTTATACCTTGATGGCTGTGTTTTTATTGCCGATTATTCAGATATATACAAGCGGGATAAATGATGCCGAATATACCAATGTTTTTCTTTTATTGCTTTTTGTTATAATGAATTTGGTTTCTAACGGCAAATTGCCTGTAAATGGTGTTATTGAGTATTCGGGGGATTTTCAAAAAACACGGTCCCATGCAATATGGGAGATGATAATAAATATCACCGTATCGGTTTTGGCGATTTTTTATATGGGAATATCGGGTGCAATTCTTGGAACAATCGCAGCGCTTTTATACCGAGGCATAGTTACTATCTATTATTCAAACAGGAAAGTTTTAAAAAGAAGTCAGATGAGTACATATAAAATCATAATTTCCAATGGTATGGTATTCATTTTTGTTATGGCGGTTCTTTTTGTTGACACGTTCCGGAATATTTCCTTCCTAAAGCTTCTATTATACGGTGTGTTACATTCGGTATGGATTTTAGGACTATATTTGGTCGTAAATTATATATTTAACAGAACGGCTTTTAAAACTATATTTGAATTACTGGGAGGTAAGAAAAACAAATGAGCATTCCAAAGGTGATTCACTATTGTTGGTTCGGAAAAGGGAAAATGCCGGCACTTGCAGAAAAATGTATAAAAAGCTGGAAAAAATATTGCCCCGATTATAAAATCGTTTGCTGGAATGAAGAAAATTTTGATGTTGAAGAAAACAGATACGCAAAAGAAGCGTATGAAGCCGGAAAATGGGCATTTGTCAGCGATTATGTAAGGCTAAAAGTCTTATATTGTGAGGGCGGAATCTATCTTGATACCGATGTTGAACTGATAAGACCCATTGATGACCTTATAAAAGAAACCGGTTATATGGGTTTTGATGATAATGGTATCATTTCAACCGGGCTTGGATTTGCCTGCGAAAAAGGGAATGAACTCATCGGGGCTTTACTTTCCGATTACGACGACATACCATTTATCTTACCTGACGGGAGTTTTGATATGACACCATGCCCCGACCGAAATACCAAAACCATGGTAAGGCTTGGCTTGAATCCTGAGAATAAGGATCAGGTCTTTATGGGGATACATATGCTTCCCGAAGATTATCTTTGTCCTATGAAATATTATACAGGAAAAAAAATAATAACTAAAAACACCTATTCAATTCATCATTTTTGTGCTTCATGGACATCGAAAACCGCAAAAAGAACACTGGTTTTAAAGAGGATTTTAGGTGTTAAGTTATATGATAAGTTATACGGGAAATTCTTACATAAATTTAAATGGCTGGAGTGGTAGTTATGCCTGAAAAAGTTTTTAAAAAATTAAATACTTATATCTTGCCCCAGTGGAAGGTTTGTTTTTTTGCGGCTTTCTTTGCGGGGCTTTTGGCGTATCTATATAAAATAACAAACTGGCTCCCTAACTGGGATTCACTGGTGTTCAGATATGATTCACAGAATATGATTGCCCTTGGCAGGTGGTTTTTGCCTGTCGTATGTTCCTTTAGCTCATTTTATGATCTGCCGTTTTTAAACGGAATTGTGGCAATAACATTTCACGCCCTGGGGTGTGTTTGTATCTTTAGAATACTGGGGATTGAGAAGAAAATCACAGCAGTTTTAATAGGCGCTCTGATTTCCACATTTCCTACAGTTACTTCGGTTATGATGTATAACTATGTGGCGGACGGGTATGCAATTTCGTTTTTCTTATCAACCCTATCAGCACTATATTTAACCCGGGAAAAACCAAAGTTTATTTTATCGGCGGTGCTTATTTCATTATCAATGGGCATCTATCAGGCATACATAACCGTTACAATAATGCTTATATTATTTCATTTGATAGATGAATTACTTTTTAATAACGCATCTTTCAAGGTGGTTTTTAAAAAAGCGTTAAAAATCCTTTTATCAGGAATTTTAGGGGCCTTACTATATTGGATTATACTAAAAGTACTTCTTGGCGTTTTTTCTTTGGAACTACTTGATTATCAGGGGATGGGCGATACTGCATCATTATCTAATATAGATTTATTAGGCTCGCTTTACGTTATAAAGGAAACTTTTATAAAGTGCTTCTTTGATTTATCAGGCGGAGTTAGTGTATATGTTATTTTAAATGCCGTTTTATTTGTTTTTACACTTTTTTATTATATTAGTCACATTGTAAAAAGCGGGATTTATAAAGAACCGTCAAGATTAGTTATGATTATAGTCATGGGTTTTATGCTGATTCTTGGCTCAGGTGCTCTTGCATTTATAAATCCGGGCGTTGATTACCATAATCTGATGCTAATGGGTTACTCGGTATTTTATTTATTTTTTATCGTGATTTATGAGCGTGGATGTGAAAAAAATCCTTCAATAAAATGCTGGACCATATTACTTTTGAGTTTGGCGGTAATATCAAATCAGATAGTAGTAGCCAACGTGAGTTACCATAAGGCACAGCTTGCCTATGAAAAATCCTATGGAGTGTTAATTCGCATTATAGACCGGATAGAAAAACTGCCGGGGAACGAGGAATGTGATAAAATTCTTGTGGTTGGGGCGCTTGATAATAGCGATAAATATAGCGTAAATCTGCCTCCCGATATTACCGGTATAACAGACGGATATATAATCCGTGCCGACGATGAATCGGTAAGCCAGAGTGTACTTACAAGTGCAATTTCTGATTACAGTGGGAAAATTTATGAATTTATAAGTGGCGAGGAAAAGAAGGAGCTTTTAAAAAGGGATGACGTGAGGGCTATGGCAAAATGGCCGGGGGAAACCTCTCTTAAAATCATAGATGATATAATAGTTATAAAGCTAGGTAATGAGGGTGAATTATAAGTGATATATTTTTGTGCAGATGATTACGGATTGTGCGACAGTGTATCGACGCATATAGAGCAGTGTGTAGATAAGGGTGCACTCAATAAGGTGAGTGTTTTTCCAAATCTTTATAAGGTTAGCTTAAAAAAAATCTCGAATGACAAAACATCAAGGATTTCTCTACACTTAAACCTTGTTGAAGGAAAGTGTATGGCGAATGCGGATGAAATCAGCCTGATTACAGACAAAAACGGAAATTTTAAACATACCTTCGGCGGACTTTTTAAACTGTGGTTATTTCATGGAAAAGAACTCGAGGAGCAGGTTTATAAAGAGATTAAAGCGCAGGTTCTATATTGGAAAAAAAGTTTGCCGGAGAATATGGGTTTTTCTCTGGACAGCCACCAGCATACGCATATGATTCCGGCAGTATTTCGAGCTTTGGCAAGGGTTATCCGGGATGAAAAAATTAATTTAGAGTATATGAGAATTCCGGCAGAACCGATAATTCCATATATAAAAACTCCGTCCCTTTATTTTACATATAACCCGGTAAATATTATTAAACAATGGCTTCTTAAGTTCCTATGGGTTATAAACAAAAAGGAATATAGGAAATTTAATTTTCCCACATCCTACTTTTTCGGAATTCTCTTTTCGGGGAAGATGGATGAAAAAAGAGTAAAAAAAGTTTTGCCAAAGTATATAAAGCATGCAAAAAAAGAGGGTAAAGACATAGAGGTTTTATTTCATCCGGGTTATTTAGAGAAGGAAGAACCCGATTTTAAAGAAAAAAACATAGTTTTTGGGGATTTTTATTTATCAGAAAATAGAAAAAAGGAATTTAATTCCGTAATAAAATTATCAGAAAGAAGTGTACAGTAATGCCTTATATTGAACAGGACAAAGTAGACGAAAAAACAAGAGTAAAGCTTGAAGCCATTATCGAAAAATCATATGCTACCTTCTGGAAACAGAAAAGGCTTTTTGATATCTTTTTTGCAACATTGATTTTGTTATTTTTCCTTCCGCTAATGGCCGTGATTGCAGTTATCATTGTAATTGATGACCCGAGTGCAGGGCCGTTTTATAAGCAGATAAGAGTGGGTCGCCATGGAAAAGAATTTTATATGTATAAGTTCAGAACTATGCGAGCTAATGCCGATAAGATGATTGATGAGCTTGTAAAGCAAAATGAAATGGATGGACCCGTGTTTAAAATGAAGGATGACCCGAGAATAACAAGGGTCGGCAAAATTTTAAGAAAGCTTTCACTTGACGAGCTTATGCAGTTTTTTAATGTTTTGAAGGGGGACATGACCTTGGTCGGACCAAGACCGCCGCTCCCAAGAGAGGTAAAGTTTTATACAGATTATCAAAGACTAAGACTTTTAGTTACTCCCGGTCTTACCTGTACATGGCAAATTTCTAAAAACAGAAATGACATTCCATTTGAGCAGTGGGTTGAAATGGATATTGAATACATACAAACAAGAACATATCTTAATGACTTAAAAATCATGCTAAAAACTCCGATAGTTATGCTAACAGCTACCGGACGATAAAATTGGAGTGAAGAAAATGAAAATTGCTATGATTGGGCATAAGGTTATGCCGTCAAGACGAGGCGGAATAGAAAATGTTTTAACAACACTTTGTCCTATGCTGGTTGAAATGGGGCATGATGTTACTTGTTATAACCGAACATCCGATAAGGTCGAAAATGAATATGTGGGAACTGTTAAAGACAATATGTATAAGGGTGTTAGAATCAAGAATGCGTGGACCGTCAATTTCCGCGGATTTGCGGCCATGATAGCGTCTTTTACAGCAGCAGTAGCGGCATCTTTTGGTGATTATGATGTTATTCATTTCCATGCAGAAGGGCCGTGTGCAGCTCTTTGGATTCCAAAGCTTTTCGGTAAAAAATGTGTTGCAACAGTTCATGGACTTGACTGGCAAAGAGAAAAATGGGGCAAGGGCTTTGCCTCAAAATATATAAAATTCGGTGAAAAAGTCTTAGTAAAATATGCAGACGAGGTAATAGTTTTGAGTCAGGCGGCTTATGATTATTTTAAAAATACATATAACCGCGAAACGACTATTATTCATAACGGAATAAGCAGGCCTCAAAAAAAGGAAGCCGAGATTATTTTAGAAAAATTTGGTCTCGAAAAAGACGGATATATATCTGTTGTTTCAAGACTTACCGCTGAAAAAGGGATTCATTACCTTATTGATGCATATAAAAAAATCACCACAGATAAAAAACTGGTTATTGCCGGAGATACAAGTGATACCGACGATTATGTAAAAATGTTAAAGGAAAAAGCGGCAGGAAATAAAAATATTATTTTCACCGGCTTTGTGTCGGGGGATACCCTTTCTGAAATATATTCCAATTCTTATATAAATGTGTTGCCGTCGGACCTTGAAGGAATGTCACTTTGTCTTTTGGAGTCGCTTGCATATAAGAATGCACTTTTATGCTCAGATATCCCTGAGAATACATCGGTTGCAGAGGATCGGGCAATGTATTTTAAAAAAGGCAATATAGATGATTTGGCGGATAAGCTAAAGCTACTTTGTGATGATAGTGTTATGGTAGAAAAACTCCGTTCTGGGGTGGATGAATTTATTTTAGGAAAGTATAGCTGGCAGGATGTTGCAAAAAAAACCTGTGAGCTTTATCAAAAATAAAAGTAAAGGTATATTTAATATGGATAATATAAAGAATGTTGAAAAAACTGAAAAGTATCAGGACAGAATAAAGGAACTTTTTGAAGAAGTAACTAAGGATGATGTATATGATAGGTGGCGGGATGCATTTGAAATTGAAAGCATAGATGAAAAGCAAGTCGTGGTTACCTATCATGGCAGGGAAGATATTGGAAAGTTCAAAAAAGAGTGCAAAAAAACGCTTGAATCTTGTATTTATTCGGTGGTAGGCGAGGGAAAGAAGATTAAGATTTCGAAAAAGAATATTTTCGATTCTCTGAGCCCAAAAGCTAAAAAGAACATCAGAGCGTTAAAGTTCTTGGTTATTGGTATGGTTTTTGTTCTTATTGCAACGGCTGTTATTGTTCTGCTTTTTAGTTATATCGGTAACAGAAATTTCAGGGAGACTTTTTACAGCACAAGCAGTATTAAGGTAGATAGCCGTGTGCGTGTTATCCAGATATCAGATTTACACAGCTCATCTTATGGAAAAAACAATAAAAAGCTTTTGGAGAGAATTGAAGCATTAGAGCCGGATATTATAGTCTGCACCGGTGATATCGTAAATTCTGCGAAAGACGATGTGGACTATGCAGTTAATCTGGGAAGTGAGTTATCTAAGATTGCACCGTCATATTATGTATATGGAAACAACGAGGTGGAAAGCATCTATGATTTCCCGCTTAACGAAAAGGAACTTGACAAAAAATTTGGATTTGATAAAGATAACCGTGATGAGTCGGAACTCTTAAAACTCGAAGATCCTTTTGAGGAAAAGCTCGAAAATGCCGGGATTAAGGTATTAAAAAACGAGATGGATACGATTAAGGTAAAAACTATGAATGTTGATATATACGGAGTTTTAACCTCAAATCCGTCGTCTTTCTGGTCTTATTCGGAAAAGGCCTTCGGAGAGTATATATATAAAAATCCCGACAATTTAAAAATTACAGCCGTACATGAACCCTTTATTTTTGAAGAGTTCAAGCCGGAATTCTGGGGAGATTTGATGATTTCAGGTCATACCCACGGCGGCGTTATGCGTATACCAGTGCTGGGACCTTTATATACCCACGAAGGGGGGTTATTCCCGGAAAGAGACGGGGATTTTGTCTATGGAAGATATGACTGTCAGGGAAAACCGCTGATTGTAAGTTCAGGACTTGAAAATACCAGCATTTTGCGTGTAAACAATCAACCTGAACTGGTTGTTATCGATATCAATAAATTTTGATTTAGGGGGTGTGATGGAAAATGATTACTGACTTGATTCAAAAATTGATTATTTTGATTTTTGGCGTGCTGTTTTTGACTTCGACGGCAATAATTTTTATTCGATTTAAAAATGTAAACCGCACAGAACGCATACAGATTTTTAAAACAGCAGAGTATTTGAATGCGTGGATAATTCTTGTTTGTTTTGTTGCAACTTTGGTTTATGGAATATTCAATCATTTTGAATTGAAAAAATCCGTTCACGCAATAGTTTCGCTTAATTATTCTGAAGCGTCGCAGGCCTTAAATTCCAACGGTACAAGATATAATATGGCAGAGATTATCAGCGATGAGGTCGTAGAAAGAGCCATAAAAAAAGGAGCTCTTGAAGATGTTACAGTAAAAGAGCTCAAAAACTGTCTTGTTGTTTATCCTTCAGTGCAGGGGGGGGTTGACGATGAAGCCCAATACCACATTTCCACTGAATTTGCAGTGGAATACCATGCATCAAAAGATACAGATCACCTTGACTCGGAAAATGTTATCAAGCTGATAACTTCGGCCTATAAGGAATATTACATAGAAAAATATACCGATAATTTCAGTCTTGATTCCGAAAAGCCTGACTTTAGCAAAATGGAATATATGGATATAGTGTCATATTTTGAGAAGGAAACGGGGGCTATTCTTACTTACCTATACGGTATGGCAGAAAAAAATCCAAGCTTTGCCACCGAAAACGGAAGCACCTTTAATTCCATTGCAGGTAAGGTTCATCAGTTTAAGGAAACTCAGATAAATCAGAATTTAAAATCTCTTATCTTGCAAAACGGAATCGCAAGAGATAAAAATGAATATATTGAGAGACTTTCATATCAAAATAAAAATATAGATTTTGATCGACAGAAAAATGATATATCCTTTAGACTTTGCAATCAGGCAATTGCAATGTATAGCGAGGAAATGACCCGAATAGTTCTTGTTCCGACATGGGATCAGACAGGTAAATACTATATGGGAAGAACTAAAGTGGGTATTGATGAATTGTCTGTTATGGCTACAAAGTTCAGTGATTATGTTGCATCAAACGAAAAAGAAATTATGGACAATAATCTTTTGATAAATAAAATTTCTTTTGGAAACCAGGTGCCCGAGACTTCTTCGGCAGCAGATACTCTTTTGGAGTCTATTTACAAGAGCATTAAAGGCTTTGAAAAAGAAGCAATAACAGCAGGCAGGGAGTATTCACGCCATAAAATGAATCAGTGTATAGCGGTAAGCATCTACGGGGTTTCGGTCATGAATGAACTTAAAGGCCTTATCTTATTTGCAGCTTTTGCCTACATTACCATTATGGCTTACTCTATTTCAAAGAAATTTCCCAAAAAGGCATAAAGGAGGATGGCAATGAAAAATTTTCAGATTTTAAGATATTTAAAAAAACTTTTGCCACTGATAATAGTTTTTTGCTTGGTGGCGACATATGCTGTTTATTTCAAGCTTTCAGGAGCTAATTCTTATATAGCTTCTGAGGTTATCCATTATAATGACGAGC